>CAYMMF010000096.1:0-7789 GCA_964391475.1 uncultured Propionibacteriaceae bacterium
CAACCTGCCCGGAATCTCACACCTCGTACGATGTCGTCCCAGATAGTAGGACTATCTGGTGTCCACGCCGCGTTCGCTCCCGTTATTTACGTTTGCTCTAGATATATCTACGGCAAACGCGCTTAACGGGAGCAAACGCACACAACTGGAGCAAACGCGCTTAACGGGAGCAAACAGACCCAACAGACTCCAAGAACTGGCGACGCAAGCACCAAAGTAATCCGACATCTCAGGTACGAACTCGACAACCGTTAACGCCAGAGCCCGTCCATCGCCCCTTCACGGCGGAACCCGTCAAAGCGGCTACACAGGAGGCTGCAACGCAGCCGTCTAGTAAAAGCGTCAACCGTCCGACGGACACAGCTTCGAGACGACCTTTCAGGTCTCCTCAGCCGTCAGGTCTCCTCAGCCGTCCGGTTCCTCCTCAGCCAACAGGATGAACTTATATTTCAACCTCGGTGCGGTCGCCGCTCCACAACGTGTGGTAGCTGCCCTCGGCGTCCACCCGCTTGTAGGTGTGCGAACCGAAGAAGTCGCGCAAGCCCTGCGTGAGCGCAGCGTTGGTGCGTGGGGCGCGAACCATGTCGTAATACGCCAGCGCTGAAGCGAATCCGGGGACGGGCACCCCAGCCCGGGTAGCTTGACAAATCACCTCTCGCCAGGAGTCCTGGGTGCGTGCCAACTCCGCTGCGATGCTGGGGGCTTCCAGTAGCGTCACCAGATTTCCCGCGGCGTACTCGTTGCTGATCCGGTCGAGCAGCTTTGCCCGGATTATGCAGCCAGCCCGCCAGATGCGGGCGCAGGCAGCCACGTCGATGTCCCAGCCGTATTCGGAACCCGCCACCCGGATCTCGTCGAGGCCCTGGGCGTACGCGATTACCTTGGCTGACCACAGGGCGTCCCTCACCGCTGCGACGAACGACGCCTTGTCGTCCACCACCAAAGCGCGATCCGGACCAGCCAAAGCCGCCTGGCTGGCGGCACGCAGCTCGGGCGAACTCGACACGGCGCGGGCGAACACGGCCTCGGCGATCGCGGCCGCGGGAACGCCCAGGCGCAGCGCCTCCTGGACTGTCCAGGTGCCGGTGCCTTTCATGCCAGCGGCGTCCACGATCACGTCCACCAACGGACGTCCGGTCTTAGCGTCAACCTGGCGTAGCACCTCAGCGGTGATCTCGATGAGGTAGGAATCCAGATCGCCGGTGTTCCACTCGGCAAACACGTCGGCGGCTTCCGCGGCGGTCAGACCGGCAGCCTTGAGCAGCTCGTACGCTTCACCGATGAACTGCATGTCGGCGTACTCGATGCCGTTGTGCACCATCTTGACGAAGTGCCCAGCGCCGTCAGTACCGATCCAGGTGCAGCAGGGCTCGCCGTCGTACTGTGCCGAGATCTTCTCTAGGATCGGGCCGACGTGGGCGTAGCTCTCCTTCGGCCCGCCCGGCATCATGGAGGGGCCTTCCAGGGCGCCGGTTTCCCCGCCAGAGATCCCACAGCCGATGAAGTTGAGCCCAAGCGCGGCCAATTTGGCCTCCCGAGCCCGGGTGTCTGCGAAGAAAGAGTTGCCGCCGTCGATGAGAATGTCGCCCTCCTCCAGCAGCGGGGTCAGCGAGTCGATGGTGGCGTCGGTGGCGCCGCCCGCCTGAACCATCATCACGATCCGGCGGGGACGCTTCAGCGAAGCCACGAACTCCTCCACCGTCTGGCTGGGAACAAACGATCCCTCGTGGCCATGGTCAGCCATGA
This sequence comes from uncultured Propionibacteriaceae bacterium, assembly GCA_964391475.1. Lineage (GTDB taxonomy): Bacteria > Actinomycetota > Actinomycetes > Propionibacteriales > Propionibacteriaceae > Propioniciclava. The sequence continues at coordinate 1,747 of CAYMMF010000096.1, forward strand.
CGGCTTCCGTCTTGGCGTATGTGCGGTTGAACAGCGCTGTAAGGAAGCCCTTGTGCGCCATGTTCCTGGCCAGGTTTGAGCCCATAACGGCCATTCCCACAACGCCGATGTCGGCTACTCCCACTTTGTCTTCAGCTGTCATCGGAGGTTCCCTTCAAGTCTGGTTCTCACCACCGGTGTGCGCCGCAGCAGCCATGAGGGCCACTGCGGTCGCACCGACGGTGGACGGCAGCCTACAAGGCGACCGGTGTTCACTTTCGGTAGGTGAAAGCGCCTTGCCACATGGTCGCAACCACCGGGTCGGGTAGGTCGAGGCCGTTGTAGGGGTTGTTTCGCGCAAGGGACGCCGAGGCGTCCTTGTCGACGTTCGCCCTGGCGGACGGGTCGACCAGGACGAGGTTGGCAGGCTCGCCGACAGCAACCGGACGCCCCTGGTGAGCCAATCTGCCAATTTCGGCTGGCTTGCTCGACATGCGCTGAACGAGCGTCGGCCAGTCCATTCGCCCTGTGTTGATCATCAGATCCATGACGATCGCCAGCGCCTGCTCCAGCCCGATCATGCCTGGGAGTGCCACGTCGAACGGGTGGTCTTTGTCTTCTTGGGTGTGAGGGGCGTGGTCTGTGCCCACGATGTCGATGGTGCCGTCGGCCAACCCCTCGCGCAGCGCCTCAAGGTGTTCGGACATGGCCAGCGGCGGGTTCACCTTGAACACTGTGTCGTACCCGGTGATGTGCGGGGTGTCGAGAAGCAGGTGATGTGGAGTGGCTTCGGCCGTCACCTGGATACCGCGTTTTTTAGCCCACCTGATGATGTCTACACTCTCGGCAGTCGAGATGTGGCAGGCGTGGTAGCGGGCGCCGCAGTACTCGGCGAGCATCACGTCGCGGGCGATGATCGCACTTTCTGCAACCGCTGGCCAACCGGGCAGCCCCAGTCGTCCTTGGATTTCGGATTCGTGGGCGCACGCCGTGCTGCCCGCCAACCTTGGATCCTGGGCGTGTTGGGCGAGGACGCCGTCGTACGTCTTCAGGTAGGTGAGAGCTCGGCGCATGATCAGCGAATCTGAGACGCACGCCCCGTCGTCGGAGAACACCCGCACGCCAGCGTTCTTGGCCATCAGGCCTAGTTCGGCGAGCTCTTGGCCTTCCCGACCTTTGGTGACCGCGCCGATAGGAACCACTTCGCAGTGGCCGTCACGGCGTCCCAACTCGGCGACGTACTGGGCGGCTTCGGCGGTGTCGGTGGCTGGGGTGAGGTTCGGCATTGCGAACACCGCGGTAAAGCCGCCTCGGGCGGCTGCCATGGTGCCGGTGGCCACGGTCTCGGCGTCTTCTCGGCCGGGTTCACGCAGGTGCGTGTGCAGGTCGACGAGCCCAGGTAGGGCGATTAGCCCATCGGCGTCGATGCGCTCAACATCGGCCGGGGCGTCCGCGTGATCGGCGAAGCGTCCGTCGACGACGAGTAGGTCGCCTCGGCTTCCGTCGGCGAGTTGGGCTCCGACGAATAGAAAGCTGCCGTTGGTCTGGCTGGCGGTCATGCGGAGGCTCCTTCCCCACCCAAGAGGTGGTACAACACGCTCATTCGGACGGCCACTCCAGCCGCCACCTGATCCAGCACGCGGGACGCCGCGGCGTCCGCTGCTGCACTTGAAATCTCAACACCACGGTTCATCGGCCCAGGGTGCATAATCGCCGCAGTTGGCTTGAGCTTCGCCAAACGCTGGGGGGTTAGGCCGAACTCTTCGCTGTATTCCCGGGCGGTCGGGAAGAACCCGCTAGCCATGCGCTCCCGTTGCACACGCAGCATCATCACGATATCTGCACCAGCGATGGCGGCGTCGAAGTCTGCGGTGACTGGGCATCCCCACGAATCGACCCCGGTGGGCAGCAGCGTCGGGGGTGCAACCAAGGTGACCTGGCCACCTAGAGTCTGCTGGAGCGCCACGTTGCTGCGTACTACCCGGCTGTGCAGGAGGTCGCCGACGATGACGATCTTCTTGCCTTCGAAGCCGGGTTCGCCCACCGTCTGGTAGTGGTGACGCATCGTGAAAGCGTCCAGCAGCGCCTGGGTTGGGTGCTCGTGGGCACCGTCCCCAGCATTGATGACGGACGCCTTCACCCATGACGCCGCCTGCGCAACCGCACCGGAGGAAGGATGCCGGATGACGAAGCAATCCACGCCCATCGCGTCCAGGGTCATCATTGTGTCTCGGTGGGATTCGCCCTTACTGACCGAGGAACCTTTGCCGGAGATGTTGATTGTGTCGGCGCTCATCCATTTGCCGGCGATTTCGAAAGACATTCTGGTTCTGGTCGAGTCTTCGAAGAAGGCGTTGATGACCGTGCGGCCACGAAGGGTCGGGATCTTCTTGATGGTGCGGCGCTGGACTTCGGCCATTTCCTCGGCTGCATCAAGGATGCTGGTGGCTTGGGCGAGGTCGAGGTCGCTCGCGCTGAGAAGGTGTTTCATCGCCCTCACCGCCTGCTTATCGTCACGTTGTCGACGCCGTCGATCTCAACCATTTGGACGTGGACCCGTTCGTCTGCGCTAGTGGGAATAGTTTTTCCGACGATGGTCGCCTGGATTGGGAACTCACGGCGTCCTCGATCGACGAGAACCGCAAGCTTCACGCAATCCGGGCGTCCGAGATCTTTCAACGCTTCCAAAGCCGCGGCAATCGTGCGTCCGGAGTAGAGCACGTCGTCGATCAAGAAGATGTGGGCACCGTCCACTGTGCCCCCGGGGATCCTAGTTTTGCCCACGGCACGCGTCGGATTGTGGCGCAGGTCGTCGCGGTACATGGTGATATCGAGTTGCCCGGTAGGCGTTTCGTTGCCGGTCGCCTCGGTGATGATTCGGGCGAGTCGTTCGGCCAAGGGGACGCCTCGGGTGGGAATACCAAGAAGCATCAGCGCGCCGGTGCCTCGGTTCTCTTCAATGATCTGGTGTGCGATCCGGGTTACCGCCCGGTCTATGTCGTCGGCGTCCCAAAGGACGTGGGCTTCGTGATTCTCCGGTTGAGTCACGCGCGGGCTCCTTGTTATCTCAGGCCTCGGATGCTGTCTCATTCGAGCTCCCTCGAACCCTCAATGTATCGCAGGTTTCAGCTACCATTTCGGTCATGTCAACGATCTTGTGGACCCTGCCGGGGTGGCCAGAGGTGGCAGAGCCCACCGTGCTAGAGCAGCTTGCTCATACTGTTATTTGGCCGGTGGCGCTTGCGCTTCCGATCTTCGTGATCGGGATGGGCAGCTACTGGTACAAGAAGAGCCGGTCTGGTGCTAGCCAAGAGCTGGAGCACACCAGCTAATTTCCAACCCTGAGAGCCCAGGGGTCGGTGTTTATGGTTGACACCGAAGCTTTAAGCGTCTCATTGACTGAAGATGCCCGCTCAATGAGACGCTTTTGTGCGCCCGGAAGCCAGAGCCATTCTGCGGCGTAGTGGCTCACGTCGATGAGGACGGGTGCTTCGTCCCAGGCAAGGAAGTCTTGGGACGGGTGGTGCCTCAAGTCTCCGGTGACATAGCAGTCGGCGTTCGTATTTCGGACAGTGTCCAGTAACGAGTCGCCGGCACCTCCCAGCACGCAGATCGTCTGGACCAGCCGGTCCGGGTCACCGCCCACCCGGACGCCCGTGGCTGTCGCGGGGACGCCAGCCGCTATCCGGGCAGCAATCTTGGCTGCTGGCAGAGGTGCGGGTAGGCGTCCGATCCGGCCCAACCCGAGGTCGGAACCGGCGTCCGCCATCTCGATCAAGTCGAAGGCAGGCGTCTCGTACGGGTGAGACGCCAACAGTGCGTGCACCACAGCGGCGCGGCGCACGCGGGGGAGCACCATCTCGACGCGCACCTCCGGCGTCCGGGTGATATTTCCGACCTCACCGATGTGGGGATCGGCTCCGGGGAGCGGCCGAAATTGGCCGGTTCCGGAGCTGGTGAAAGCGCACTGATCGTAATTTCCGATCGAGCCGGCCCCGGCATCAGAAAGCGCGGAAATCAGATTGGTGACGTCCGGGCTTGGGACGAAGGTGACCAGCTTGTCCAACCTCGGCCCTGAGCTTGGCACCAGAGGTTCGGTGTCTACCAGGCCGATTAGGTCGGCGAGCGCGTCCGCTACGCCTGGTCGAGCCGAGTCGGCGTTGGTGTGGGCGCTATACAAGGCGATGCCCGATTCGATCAGGCTCATCACGACCCTGCCTTTCGGCTCGTCACGACGAATTACGTGAACGCCCCGCAACAGCAGCGGGTGGTGGGTGACGATCAGTTGTGCGCCAAGAGACCGGGCTTCGTCCACCACCGCGTCGGTGGGGTCAACCGCGAACAACACCCGGGTTACCACCGCATCCGGGTCACCAACGCTGAGGCCGACGCGATCCCACGGCTCGGCGAGTCTGGTCGGGAAGGCTTCCTCCAGCCAACCGACGATTGTGCGTACATCCACAGCCATGCTCGGACTGTACTGCTAACGTGCGAACTTGTGCAGCGTTCAATAACAGCGACCCCTGTTGCAAACCCGTGGCCAGCGATGTGGGCGTTGGTGCTGGGTTTCTTCATGATCATGGTCGACGCGAGCATCCTCAACGTTGCCAATCCCGCGATCATGGACGGTTTTGGCACTAACTATGCGGGCGTCATCTGGGTTACCAGCGCCTACCTGTTGGCCTATGCCGTCCCCCTGATGGTCACCGGACGGTTGGGCGATCGTTTCGGGCAGAAGCGGGTCTATCTCGTCGGGCTTGCCGTGTTCACTGCCGCTTCGCTGGCGTGCGGTCTCGCCGGGAGCCTTTCCGCGCTGGTGGCCGCACGGGTTGTTCAGGGGTTGGGGGCGTCCATGATGACACCGCAAACGATGGCGGTCATCACGCGGCTGTTCCCGCCTGAGAGGCGCGGCGTCGCGATGGGATTGTGGGGCGCCACCGCTGGCATTGCCATGTTGGTTGGGCCGCCGTTGGGCGGAATCCTGGTGGACACACTCGGTTGGCGTTGGATCTTCTTCGTCAACATCCCCGTTGGTGCTCTCGCACTGGTGATGGTGCTGCGATTCGTCCCGCTGCTGGAAACTCACAAACACCGCTTCGACTTGCTCGGAGTCCTTCTCAGCACGGTGGGGCTGTTTCTGGTTGTGTTCGGGCTGCAAGAGGGCAACTCGCTGGGTTGGGGTTTCCAAGTGTGGGGGATGATCCTGGCTGGGATTGTCGTCTTGGTGCTGTTCATCGTTTGGCAGGCCCGGAACCCCAGCGAGCCACTGCTGCCGCTCGAACTGCTGCGCGACCGGAACTTCTCGCTCGCCAACGCAGGGGTCGCGCTGGTTGGGTTCGGGGTGCAGTGTTTCCCGTTGCCGCTGATCTTCTACCTCCAGGACGTCCGTGGGCTCAGCCCGACGTTGAGTGGTGTTCTTCTGATGCCGTCGGCGTTAATGTCAGCGGCGCTCGCTCGTCCGATCGGGTTGCGAATCGACCGGACGGACGCCCGCACGGTCGCGATGCAGGGGCTAGCTGTGAGCGCAATCGCTGTCGCCGGGTACGCCCTGATCGTCGGGCGGGACGTCAGCGTTTGGTGGCTGTTGGTGCCAAACACCCTGCTGGGAGTCGGAATGGCGGGGGTTTGGGCGCCGCTTTCGACCACCGCGACCCGGAACCTGCCGCCGCACCGGGCTGGTGCCGGATCAGGGGTTTACAACACCAACCGGCAGGTCGGATCAGTGATGGGCAGCGCGTCCGCCGCCGCTCTGATCGCCTGGCGCACAACGGTTCACGCGGACGCCGGGCCAGCGGGCGTCGCACTCGCCATGTCGGACGCCCTGTGGTTGCCGGTGGCAGCCTTCGCGGTTGGCGCTGTGCTCGCGGCGTTCTTCGTGCCCCGCGCCGAGTTGGAGCGAATCGGCTAGCGGGCGTTGAGTTCCTGGTTTCGCAAGGCCCGCAAGGCGTCATCGCGCCGCTCTGCAATGATCCGTTTGACGAAATCGGGGGCGTCCAATTCCGCCATCAGAGCGTCGAGCCGACCGAGGAATTCGTTGTCAGCCAGGGGACGCGGAAACAGCAAC
>CAYMMF010000097.1:0-7713 GCA_964391475.1 uncultured Propionibacteriaceae bacterium
CGCAGGGGGCGGGACCGGTGCCTGTGGGGCGACCGCGGGGCTAAAGCAGGGGGCGGGACCGGTGCCTGTGGGGCGACCGCGTCAAACCTGGACGAGTTTCCGCGCCATCGGTTCTCTGGCGCGTAGCCAGGGGATGCTCGCGGCCCATAAAACTACTCCTGTGAGTGCGAACGCCCATCCGAACCCGACCAGGTCTGCCACTAGGCCGCTCAGTAGTGATCCGGATACGGATCCGAAGTCGCCGGCCATTGAGACCGCGGCCACAGCTTGGCCGCCTCGTCGATCCCGGCCGAGTACGTCAGACAAAGTCGCTTGTTGGGCAGGTGCGATGAAAGCGGTGCCCATCCCAGCGAGTACCGACAGGCCGAGGAACAGCGGAAGCGTGGTCGTCCATCCGAATGCGAACGTGACGGTGCCGGTGGCCGCCAACCCGATCAGGATCGTGGGGCGGCGTCCGCGGGCGTCCACCAGGCGTCCGGTGAGTTGCTGCATCAAAACGTTGCCGAGCGCGAATGCGGTGAGTGCGATGCCCGCCCAGGCTGCTCCCAACCCGGGGACGGCAGCGGCCATGAGTGGCAGCAGCGCGATTCGGACGCCGAAATTGCTCCACCCGTTGGCGAAGCTGGAGGCCAGCAGCGCGCGGTAGGCGGAGTCTTTGAGCGCATCTCGAAGGTCGAGGGTCGCCACCTCGCGGGTGGGGGACGTCCTTTGGTCGAGTCGGGTGCCGGAGAGAAAGATGGCGACGACTGCGGTGGCGATTCCGAGGGCACCTGCGTACAACAGGAACGGCAACTGGTAGCCCAACCCAGACATGGCAGACCCAAGAGACGGCCCCAAAATGTTGCCCAGCAGGAACGCGCTGCCGTACAGGGACGCGACGCGGCCCCGGATGTCGGGAGGGGACAGCCTGGCGAGCAGCCCCATCGATGACACAGTGAAGAGCACCGACCCAACGCCGCCGATTCCACGAAAGATCATCAGTTGCCAGTAGGTCTGGGCGAACGCGACGGCTCCCGTGCTGACGGCGACGATGCTGAGCCCAACCAGGTACACGCTGCGTTCGCCGAAGCGTCGGACGAGCGCCCCGCCGCCTGGCGCAAAAATCAGTCTGACTAGCGCAAATACCGTCACGATGGCGGACGCCGCGGCAAACCCGACGTCGAAAGAACGCGCGAATTGAGGCAGGATCGGGGCGATGAGCCCGTAGCCGAGGGCAATCGCGAAGGCTGCCACAACCAAGACCCAGATCTCTTGGGGAACCCGCCTTAGAACCACGGCGAAGGGGCGAGGGGTTGTGGCTTGTGCGGCATGTCCTCGACCTTACAACTCTCGGGTAACACTTCAGAATCTGTTGCCGAGCCCATACAGCTGTTGGTCTGCTTGGTTAGGGTCTAGCTATGGATGGTGGGGGTAGCAAGGTGATGCCAACGTGAAGGTCCCAACCCCGGATCAGGCGCGCGAGACGATCGTGGCGGCCGAACAGTTACTCGCCCTCGGACGCGACCTTGAAGCGGCAGTCACCCACGCTCACGACCAGGTGATTTCTGAGCATGCTGCGTTAGTTGCGCCTAAGGTGCCGCAGACCGCGCAGGTCGACTTTTCGCGTCCGGTCGCCGCACAGCAGCCACTCGCCGTCGCCCTCGACCGCTGGCAGGCGTTGGCTGACACCCGCCGTCAACTCAGGCGACTTTTCGACAGGGTCCTGCCAGCTTTGGCCACCGACCTGCCGCACTTGGATCTGCTCACAAGCGGGGTGCGCAGGGTGTTCACTGGTGGGGACCGCAAGGCGTCCACGCTGCAAGCCTGGGTGCGGGTATCTCAGGTGATGGATTGGGCTGAAGCCCGAACCATCAGAACGCGAATCGAGCAGGCGCTGAACGCGCCAGGCCTCGAAATGGACGCCGCCGCCCGACAGAAGGCGCTAATCGAGACGGTTGGTTTGCGGCTGGATCATGCGGCGATCTCAACCGACACGACCGCGATAGACACCCAACTGTTTGACGACTCGGCGCTCGGCCTGCCGCTCCGCGAATATCAAAAATACGGTGTCAAGGCTGCCTTGTATCATCGTCGGCTGCTTTTGACCGACGAGCCGGGGCTTGGCGGTAGCGTCCAAGCGTTGGGGCTGCTGAGATCGCTGGGGAGGGGGCACCACCTGGTGGTGGCCTCGGCGCTCCAGCAGTCGGCGTGGGCGCGCAGCGTTGCCGAACACACCCGGCTACCGGTTTTCCGGCTGGACGACGCACACGCTTCCGCACTGTGGGCCGAAATCGGGGGAGTAGCAATCGCTACCCATGACAGCACTCCGCGTGAACATCCGCCGTTGGGTGCGTTGGTTGTCGACGACGCCCACTATCTGCGGGAGCGAAGCGGACGCCGTGCGACGGCCGTCGCCGAACTGGCGGACCGTAGCGACTATGTGCTGCTGCTAACTTCCGACCCAAACTTCAAGGTGGCCGGGACGAGCATTCGTCGGGTGGCTGAAGACGTCCCCTACGAGTTGCCCAAGCAGACCCTGACCTTCACCTGGCTCGACCCGACCGCCGAAGATCTGGCTGCATTCGAGACCGCCGTTCTTGCCGGCAACTTTTCTCAGATGCGGAGGGCTGGCTTCGCCACCGGCGAGGTGGCCGAATCTGCCAAGCTCGCCAGGGTGATCGAAGTGGCGAACGCTGCCCGCAAGAACGGACGCAAGTGCGTGATCGCCAGCCATTTCCTTCGGGTTTTGGCGACGAGCGAGCATGCGCTCTCCCAGCTCGGTTTCGCCACGTTGGGTCCGTTGACAGAGTCGACGCCACCCGAGCACGGGGCCGCACTTTTGGAAGAGTTCACCAGCGCAGATCAGCCGGTCGTCCTGGTTACCCAACTTTTCGACGACGGCCTGCGACTGCCTGATCAGGTTTCGGAACTGATTCACACCACGGTCGTGACCGAGCCGCCGACGGCACCCGTCAAGGTTCCTGGTCGGGTGGTGTACACGCTGGCGCTCGTCGGAACAGCGGACGACGGAATGGTCGCGTTGGCCGCAGATCGACTTCCACCGACAGCGCTCGGAAGACGGTTGGTCTCCGCGAACCGGCGGTTCTGACCGCCAGGTCGCGCCAGCCCGTTTGGTCAAAGACGTGAACAGCGTCCATCATGGCTGGTTGTCTACCCTGGATGCCTCGACCGTAAGCGCGATTTCGAACGTGCTTGCCGGACGCCGCTGGGTGGCCCTCACAGGTGCGGGGATTTCAACCGACTCGGGCATCCCCGACTATCGAGGGCCGGACGCCGCGCCGACCAATCCGATCACCTTCAACGAGTTTCTAGGCGACCCGGAAGCCCGCCGTCGGTACTGGGCCCGGTCGATGCAGGGTTGGCGGAGCTTCCGGTCTGCCCGCCCCAACGATGGGCACCATGCACTGGCGAGGTTGGGCGTCCCGATAATCACCCAGAATGTGGACGGGCTGCACCAGGCTGCGGGCAGCCATCGGGTGCTAGACCTACACGGGAGGATCGACAAGGCCACCTGCCTGGACTGCGGATTCTCACTTGCTCGCGCTGGGTTGCAAGAGATGCTAACCCGACTCAATCCAACGGCCGTTGGGATCGAACCCGCAGGCCATGCCGAGCTTCGCCCCGATGGGGACGCCGACGTGGAAGTCCCCGATGGATTTGAAATCCCAAGTTGCCCCAGATGTGGGGGAGTGTGGAAACCCGACGTTGTCTTCTTTGGCGAATCCGTGCCGCCGGACCGGGTTGATCGTGCATTCTCTTGGCTGGAAGCCGCAGACGCCCTCGTTGTGGCAGGTTCGTCGCTGACCGTCATGTCGGGGTTGCGGTTCGCGCGGCGCGCAGCTGCAGACGGGAAACCCCTTGTGATCATCAACCGGGGTCAAACCCGCGCAGACGAACTAGCCACCTTGAAGGTGGACGCCGGAACAACCGAAGTGTTGAGCGCTCTAGCTGACGTGTGACCGCGTCTGTTCTGAGGGTGGGGCCGACATCAGGTATCGCAGGTCGGGACGCCTCTTGCGGTCAGCGCTGACCAGTTTCCACCCGATCAGCATGCCAAGAACTCCGGCGGCCCAAAGGACACCATGGACCGCCGGAGCTACCACCTGGAACGCAGAGCCAACCAAGAGGCATAGAGACAGTGCGGCAGTGAACAACGCGACTTGACGCTTCAGCATCTGTCCCTCCATCTGGCTTGACCCGACACTTCGAGATTAGTCCGTGCTCGTCGCGCGGGTCATCCCCCAACGGGTCGAACATTTCTGTCCGAATGGCGGATTGGCTGGCACTTTCGTACCATGGCCGATTCCGTCGGTCGTGGGATACTCAGCCCGTGGAGATGAGCTCCGAGCGGTGGTGGACGCGCCTAGCCAGGCGACGGTTCTCGCTGCCGCAGCTGGGTCGCCGAGGTGGGATCGAGGCAATTGTTGCCGCGATCCTCGCAGCCTTCCTGGTGCTGTATGCGGGTCTGCAGCACCTTGACAGCCGTGGCCTGTTAATCGAACTTGCTGTCTGTGTTGCTGCCGGGATGTCTGGACGGTGGCCCTTGGTGGGGTCTGTCGGCGTCGGCCTGATGCTTACTGCGCTGCTAACTTTCCCCATGGACGAACCGCGGCTTTCACAGCTCGCCATGTTCATCCCGATCATTTCTTTGGGGGTTCACGGTCGTGGTGGGCTTCGCACGACTTTCACTGTTTGGTACCTGATCGTTGCTGGTCTACTTGAGGCTGGCACGGACGCCAATCTGGGAGAGTTTGGCTCCGCGCTCGGCGGGTGGGTGTTCTTTTCGATGTTGGCTTGGATCGCTGGCAGTTCAGTTCGCGTGATCGTGCTGGATAGGGAAGCGGCCGAGGGAGCAAAGGTCGACGCGCTCAAGGCGGAGCGGCGCTCGATCGCCCGCGACCTGCACGACACCGTCGCGTACTCAACGACCACAATGATCATGCGAGCCGAGCAAGCCAAGCTTCGCGGGGTTCACGATCCGGAGTTGTCCGATGACCTGGATTACATCATTTCGGCGGGACGAAACTCGATCCGCGACCTGAGAAGCATGCTCGAAGTCCTGCGCAAGGCGGATCCGGACGCTAGCCCGCGGTCTCCGTGGCGACTGGCTCCCCCGCAGGAGGTCATCAGCGACAGAGCTTCTCATCTCGCCTCTCTGGGTTTTCAGGTGTCCACTTTGGTGGAGGCGGATCTAGCGAAATTGCCCGACTCGACCAAAGAGGCATTGTCGAAGGTCGTGGTCGAGGCGACTGCAAACATGGCTAAGCACGGTGTCGCTGGCGGGCCATGCCGAATCATGATCGAACAGGGGGACGATGAGGTCACCGCGGTGTTTGTGAACTCTGTTAGCGATGATCCCGGGGTTGTTCAACAGAATCATCTCGGACTCGTCGGGTTACGCGAACGCGTGGAAGCATTGGGGGGCAATCTGGTGGTGCGGAACCGACAACCCACCTGGGTGCTCGAGGTCAGCTTGCCGATCGGAGGTTGAAATGACGCAAGATCTCAAGATCCGTTGCGTGGTTGTCGATGACGACGCCATCGTTCGCTCCGCGCTGGCAAGTTACGTGGAGTCGGCGTCCGATCTGGAACTTGTCGCAACCTGCACCAACGGCGAGGAGGCTGTCGAGGCCGTCCGCCGCCAGCAGATTGATGTCGTCATCATGGACATCCGGATGCCGATCTTGGATGGGGTTTCTGCGACCCGGCTCATAAAACGCAACCAACCCAAAACGCAGGTGCTACTGCTGACCTCTTTCGATCAGGACGACACGATGCTCGATGCGCTGCGGGCGGGTGCCGGAGGTTTCTTGTTGAAGAACGAGTCTCCAGCGACGATCATCGAGGCTATTCGCTCAGTGCAACGGGGTAGTTCCGTTTTGACCACAGAACCGCTTTCGCGTCTGGTGGCAGAACGTCCAAAGCCACCGGTAGAAAAACTCGACCTCAGCCCTCGCGAGGCTGACGTCTTGGCGTTGCTGTGTCGGGCGTACAGCAACGCTGAGATCGCAGCCGACCTGTGCCTCTCTGAGTCGACAGTGAAGACCCACGTGTCCAGTCTGATGGGCAAACTACTTGTCACCACCAGGCTTCAAGCGGTGGTTAGAGCATACGAGCTTGGTCTAGTGGATCGATAAGATGGTACGAAAGTACTACCGACTCGGCACCTTTAGCCGATCCGGCGAGCCCTCAACGGCTAATAGCCTTCAGATGGGACACCAACTGGAGGATGGAAATGAAGGCAACCCGGGCTCTAGCGGCGATGACATTGGCACTCACCCTGACGCTCCCCCCGTCAGTGGCAGCAGCGGCCCCCATCGCTGGGGGTACAAGAACCTTCTGCTACATCATCCCGTTCTGGCCCACCTGTCGCCGTTGAGGGCCGTCTACTTACCCCCGGCGTCCCCGGCCAGTGCATTAGCGCTGGCCGGGGTTTTCTTTAACCCATTAGTTGTTGCATGAACTGACGCTTGGCCTGATGCGCAAACTCTGAGCCCATTCTTGGGTGTCAGATCTCGCGCCAGCCTCGTCGCCACCAGTAGTTGAATGGCGACTGGCGCGAGAACAGGAACAGTGCCCCGGTGATAACCGCCACCACCCCGGGAAGCCACAACTTGGCCGTGTATGCCACCCACGCCAAGACACCCCAGTTTTCGGACCGCCCGCTTTCGGGGCCGACAAGTTGGCCGACCATCACCGGCGGTGGCCAGTTGTAGACTCCCCAAAGGCACCCGAGTAGCGCACCCGCCCACGAGAAAAGGCTCGGCCCCCAGGCGGGCTTCCGTCTGGTCACCCGCCGCATGGACCAGTCGAAAAACAGGTGGCTGATCCAGATTGCGGCCACCCCGATAGGCAGCACCCAGGGCTGGGGAAGGCGTCCGGTATCGAAAGCGAACTCTGAGTTGATGAGCATGCGGCGTCCGACACCCAACGACCCCATCACCGTCATTGAGGTCAATGCCCACGCTGCCCCAACGAAGCCGTGGGCAACCAACGCGAGGGCGGCGTCCAATAACTTACCGATGCTCATCGGACGCCTACTCGCGACCTGCGCTCGGGTGGGGGTGAGAATTTCAACCACGTCCCCATCGTAGCGACGTCGACCGACAGTCGATGTCGTCAATGTGACGACTAAGCTCCAACTCTCCCCAAGGGCGCCGCAGAACCAAAACCAGAGACTGTTCTTAGATATCCACGGTCAGCGAATCTTGCCTACGCGCTCGGTGTCGGCGCCGGATTCCGGTTTGGCCTTTGCGTGACGACCTGTGTCGGCTCCACGGTGGGTTCGTTTTCGTCCGGCCCCACCGGGGTTGGCTCCACCCGTCGAGCAGTCTCGGTCGGCTGAGGCTCAGGCGCCGGTTCGGTGGGCGTCACCGTGGGTTCGGGTGCGGGTTCGGGCCGGTTCGTCGCGGCAGGCGGCGTCTGAGATTCCTCAGGTTGGGGCGTTTGCTCAGTGGGCCCGCTGTTTGCGAGCCGCCCAACGGTGACGGCACCGGGACGTCCGTCCAAGCTTTCGCCAGTGGCGACTTCCTTACCTGTGACGAGCACCAAAGCTATGACGAATGACACAACAGCCGTGGAGATCACCGAAATCGCCACCCACTTCGGGCCTCGTTTGACGTGCTCGACCGCAGTCTTCAGGCTGGTGCTCACGATTCCCACAGTGACAGACGCCACCGCGGCGCCGATCAGCGTCCCGGCGACTCCAAGGCG
>CAYMMF010000098.1:0-7398 GCA_964391475.1 uncultured Propionibacteriaceae bacterium
GCCAATTGCGCTTTATCGTCGCTTCCTGATGCCCGGACGTTGGTCAGCTTTTTCTCTTTGGTGGGGTTCACGTCCATGTCCTCTGCGCGGGGGTTCTCCCCGACGATCATGCCTTCGTACGTCTTCTCGCCGGGAGCGACGAACAGCACCCCTCTCTCCTGGAGCCCGAAAAGGGCGTACGAGGTTATCGTGCCGATCCGGTCGGCAACCAAAGACCCGGTGCCGCGCGTGCGGATCTCGCCCGCCCAAGGCTCGTACCCTTCGAACACGTGGTGCATGAGCCCGGTGCCGCGGGTCTCGGTGAGGAATTCGTTCCGGAACCCAATCAATCCTCGAGCTGGAACGGTGAACTCGAGCCGCACCCAACCCGAGCCGTGGTTGATCATGTGCTCCAGGCGTCCCCGTCGGGTGCCGAGCAGTTGGCTGACCGTCCCCACGTGGTCGGACGGGACGTCGACGGTGAGCCGCTCGAACGGTTCGTGCCTCCGTCCGTCGATCTCTTTGTAGAGCACCTGCGGCTTGCCAACAGTCAGCTCAAAACCCTCCCGGCGCATCATCTCGACGAGGACGGCCAACTGAAGCTCGCCGCGTCCCTGAACCTCCCAGGTGTCCGGTCGTTCTGTCGGCAGCACCCGCAGCGAGACGTTACCAACCAGTTCGGCCTCCAGGCGTGCTTTCACCAACCGGGCGGTCAGCTTCGTCCCGGACTGGCCAGCGAGCGGCGATGTGTTGATGCCGATGGTCATCGAGATCGACGGTTCGTCGACGTTGATGAGCGGCAGCGGACGCGGGTCGTTGGCGTCGGCGAGCGTCTCGCCGATGGTGATTTGGGGGATCCCGGCGATCGCAACGATGTCGCCGGGGCCCGCTTTTTCTGCTGGCACCCGGTCGAGCGCCCTGGTCATCAGCAGTTCGGTCAGCTTGACGGTCGTGATCGTCCCATCGCGCCGACACCAGGCGACTTGTTGCCCTCGCTGCAACGTGCCGGACACGACGCGGCAGAGCGCGAGCCGCCCCAAGTAGGGCGACGAGTCGAGGTTCGTCACGTGCGCTTGCAGCGGCGCCCCCTCAACGAACGTGGGCGGGGGAATGTGGTTACGGATCGCCTCGAACACCGCGTCCAAGTTTGTCTGGTCGGGCATCGTGCCGTCGGCCGGACGCCGGACGCTCGCCCGTCCGGCTTTCGCGGCGCAGTAGAGGACGGGGAAGTCGAGAAGGTCCGGTTCGTGTTCGTCGACAAGGTCGAGGAACAGGCTGTCGATCTCGTCTGACACCTCTTCGATCCGAGCGTCTGGGCGGTCGACCTTGTTGATCACGACCACGATCGGGAGTCGCTTGGAGAGCGCTTTGCGGAGAACGAACCGGGTTTGGGGTAGCGGGCCTTCCGAGGCGTCCACCAGCAGCAGAACGCCGTCGACCATCTCGAGACCGCGCTCAACTTCGCCTCCGAAGTCGGCGTGACCAGGGGTGTCGATGATGTTGATCGTCAGCGTCTTGCCGTCGGCCATGGTGTGCTCGACGGCGGTGTTTTTGGCGAGGATCGTGATGCCCTTTTCGCGTTCGAGATCCATCGAATCCATCACTCGGTTTTCGACGTCCTGGTTCTCGCGGAAAGCGCCGGACTGCCACAGCATGGCGTCCACCAGGGTGGTTTTGCCGTGGTCGACGTGGGCGATGATTGCTACGTTTCGCAGGTCTTCACGGGTAGCCATGGTTGCCGCCTTTCGCGGTGATACAACAAGCCGGACGATTCTACGCGCATCTTCCAACGGTGAATGTCACCGGGCGTGGCTAGGCTGGTCATCGTGACGCAGTGGTTTACCGAGTCGTTTCGGGCAGAGTTCGACCGCCAGGCCTCTTTGATGGGCCGGTTCAACTTGGGTGTGTTTGGCAAGACGGGGGTCGGCAAGTCGACGCTGATCAACGCGGTTTTCGGTTCAGAGGTGGCCCGCACCGGCATCGGGGCGCCGGTCACCGAGGGTTCGCATCTGTATTTGGACGCCCGCGGCTCGCTGGGATTGATCGATACCCGCGGTCTTGAGATCGGGCGCGACGATGCCCGCATCGGCAAAGAGCTGACTACCTGGGTCACGAAGCAACGCAAAGAGCCGTTGCACGCCCAAATGCACGCCGCTTGGTACTGCGTGCGCGCCATGGATCGCCGTTTCGAGCCCTCCGAAGCGCGATTCATCGAGGCGTTGGACGGGCTTGGGGTTCCGGTGATCCTGGTTTTCACTCAGGTTCCGATGTTCGACGGCGGTTTTCACCCGGACGCCGTCGAGCTGGCCCGCGAGGTGGTCAAGCTGAACCCGCCGATCGAAGGCGGTCGCCCCGTCATGACCTACGCATTGAGGGATCAGTTCACTGGTCAGCCGGCACACGGCTTGATGGACTTGATGCGCGTGACCTTTCTCGCTGTGCCAGAGATTGTCCACACAGCTCTTGCAAGCGCCCAGCAAGTCGATCTTGCCGCGAAGGCGCGGCAAGCGAACAAGCACATAGGCTCCTCGGTCGCAGCCGCTGGTGCCGCAGCTGCGGTGCCGATTCCGTTCTCTTCCGCGGCGGTGCTCGTGCCGTTGCAGTTGTCGATGATGGCACGCATCGCTCAGCTCTACGCGGTTCCGTTCGACAGGGCGGCGATCCTGGCGATCGCGTCCACTTCGGTCGCGACCTCTGCAGGCCGCAACCTGGTGACGAACATGCTGAAAATGATTCCCGGAGCCGGCTCGGTGGCGGGCGGTGTGATTAACGCTGGGGTGGCGTCCGGGCTGACGCTGGCGATGGGGCAAGCCTGGCTGGTGGTCTGCCAAAAGGCGGCCGGGGGCGACCTCCCGACGCTGGACGGAATCGTCGACAGCCAAGCGATCCGTGATCTTTTCGAGACAGAATTTCTCAAGCGGGCGTCGCTCATTCGAAGGCCGCGATAGTCTCGTTTAGTGGGACCAAAAGTCCCAATTCCGGGGAATATTAGTCGCAACGGCACATTTGCCAATGGGCGATGGAAGGATTGACCCATGAGCCCACGAACCATCGGTGTCACCGAGCTTGCTCTGCGTGACGCACACCAAAGCCTGATGGCCACTCGCATGGCCCTCGAAGACATGGTTGATGCCTGCGAGGACATCGACCAAGCCGGATTCTGGAGCGTCGAATGTTGGGGCGGAGCCACCTACGACGCCTGCATCCGGTTCCTTAACGAGGATCCGTGGGTCCGCCTGCGCACGTTCCGAGAGTTGATGCCGAACTCGCGCCTCCAGATGCTGTTGCGCGGGCAGAACCTGCTCGGGTACCGCCACTACGAAGACATGGTGGTCGAGAAGTTCGTCGAGAAGTCCGCCGAGAACGGCATGGACGTGTTTCGGGTGTTCGACGCGTTGAACGACCCCAGAAACATGGAGCAGGCGATGGCTGCGGTCAAGAAGACCGGCAAGCACGCCCAGGGAACGGTTTGCTACACGACGTCGCCGCTTCACACCACAGAACGCTTCGTGGAATTAGCCGGACGCCTGATCGACATGGGTGCGGATTCGATCGCCTTGAAAGACATGGCTGCGCTTTTGAAGCCGCAGCCCGCCTTCGACATCGTCCGGGGCATCAAGGAGCGCTACGGCGAAGAAGTTCAGGTTAACGTTCACTGCCACTCAACCACGGGTGTCACTTTGGTGTCGCTGATGAAGGCGATCGAGGCTGGAGCCGACGTGGTTGACACTGCCATCTCGTCGATCTCGCTGGGGCCGGGTCATAACCCAACCGAGTCGCTAGTCGAGATGCTGGAGGGTACCGACTACACCACCGAGCTTGACATGGATCGGCTCATCAAGATCCGCGACCACTTCGCGAAAGTGCGTCCCAAGTACGCCAATTTCATGTCTGCGATCACCGGGGTAGACACCGACATCTTCGAAAGCCAGATTCCGGGCGGGATGATCTCCAACATGGAGAGCCAACTGAAGGCCCAAGGCGCAGGTGACAAGATGCAGCAAGTCCTCGAAGAAGTGCCAAACGTCCGTAAAGCAGCCGGGTACCCACCACTAGTCACACCCTCCAGTCAGATCGTCGGCACCCAGGCGGTGTTCAACGTGCTGATGGGCGAGTACAAGGTGCTCACCGGCGAGTTCGCCGACCTGATGCTCGGCTACTACGGCGAGACCCACGGCGTCCGTGACCCAGAGGTCATCGAGATCGCCCGAGCGCAAACAAAGAAGGATCCGATCGACTGCCGCCCAGCCAACTTGCTGGCACCGGAGTGGGACACTTTGGTGGCTGATGCGAAGAAACTGACCGGCATGGACGGCACTGACGAGGACGTTTTGACCTATGCCATGTTCCCAGGGGTCGCTCCCGGCTTCTTCGAAGCCAGGCACGAGGGCCCTAAGAACGTGGGCAAGACCGCAGAGGAGATGGCTGAGGCCGCTGCAGCCACCGAAGAGGGCTCACGCGCTGTCAAGGGCCCGATCAAGTACAAGGTCACCCTCGGTGGCCGCGAGCACTCCGTAACTGTTGAAAGGGCCTGAGTCGTGGCCAAGAAGATCAAGAATGCGAAGAAAATGCAGGATCTTGTGGACGTCGTCCACAACCGCCGGGTCACAGATCGGCTAGGCGGCGGCGAGGAGCGCCTGCAGCGGCAGCGGGACGCGGGCAAGATGACAGCCCGGGAGAGGCTCGATGCGCTTCTCGACGAGGGCACCTTCCAAGAGATCGGTCTGTTCCGCAGGAACCGGACTGTCACGTTCGGCATGGACTCCGCAGACATGCCCGCCGATGGCGTGGTCACCGGCACCGGTGCGGTGCTGGGGCGTCCGATCCATGTCGCCAGTCAAGACTTCACTGTCCGCGGCGGCTCGGCTGGCGAGACCCACAGCATGAAGGTTGTCGAGATGATGGAGTCCGCGCTGAAATGCGGCACCCCGTTCGTCCTCATCAACGATTCCGGCGGGGCACGCGTCCAAGAGGGCATCGACTCGCTGTCCGGCTACGGGCAGGTGTTCTACACCAACGTGGAGCTGTCGGGTGTGGTGCCGCAGATCTCGGTCATCTCGGGGCCATGCGCGGGCGGCGCGGCTTACAGCCCTGCCCTGACCGACTTCATCATCCAGACCCGCAAGGCACACATGTTCATCACGGGTCCAGACGTGATCAAGCAGGTTACCGGCGAGAACGTCACCCAGGACGCGCTCGGTGGCGCCGACACGCACATGGCAGTCTCGGGCGTGACTCACTTCGTGGCGGACGACGACGAGCAGGCGATGCTCATCACCAAGAAGCTGCTCAGTTTCCTGCCTCAGAACAACGCCGAAGACCCGCCGATCATTGATCCTGACCCATTCGTTGAGGCCGACCCAGGGATGCTTAGCGTCGTTCCGGTCGAGGGCACCAAGGGCTACGACGTCAGGGCGGTCATCGCGCGGCTGGTCGATCACGCTGACTTCCTCGAGGTTCAGGCCGGGTACGCCCAGAACATCGTGGTCGGATTCGGACGCGTGAACGGCCGCTCGATTGGCATCATCGCTAACCAGCCGATAGTGATGGCAGGCGTCCTCGACATCAACGCCTCCGACAAGGCCAGCCGGTTCATCAGGTTCTGCAACGCGTTCAACATTCCGTTGGTGACACTGGTTGACGTTCCTGGCTTCCTGCCCGGGGTGGCCCAAGAGCACGGCGGAATCATCCGGCACGGCGCCAAGATGCTGTACGCCTACTCCGCCGCGACGGTGCCGAAGATCACCGTCGTCCTGCGCAAGGCCTACGGTGGCGCCTACCTCGCCATGTGCGGTAAAGATCTGGGTGCCGACCAGGTGTTCGCCTGGCCGACCGCAGAGATCGCGGTGATGGGCGCAGAGGGCGCTGCTTCGGTGGTGTTCCGTCGCGAAATCAGCGAAGCCGAAGATCCAGAATCCCGCAGGGCCGAACTGGTGCAGGAGTACCGGGAGACCTTCTCTACCCCGTTCGTCGCGGCGTCTCGTGGTTTGGTGGACGACATCATCAACCCAGAAGACACCCGCCGGAAGGTTGCCATGGGTCTGGAAATCCTCATCAACAAGCGCGAACTGCGGCCAGCTAAGAAGCACGGCCTCGGCCCGGCGTGATCGGAGGATTCGATGACCAACCAAGCTAACGCCGACTTGCTCGACCTGGTGCGCTCGCTGACCGATCGGGTTTCGAGCCTGGAGGCCGAAATCAAGGGCATTAGGCTGCTCAACGCCCAGAACGTGCCAGAGGAGACCATCGTGGCGATTGCTGCAGGGGTCGCCGCGTACATGGGCCACAGGGCCAAGAAGCGCCAGACGCACTTCACCACAAGCCGCAGCTGGCAGACGGTGACGCGCAGATCCCAGCACTCACACGCCCCGATTCACCTCCGGTAGGTAAGGAACGCTTTTCATGAAACTAAAGGTCACTGTTAATGGGATTCCCTACGACATCGAGGTGGACGTGGAGGAGCCCGAACGCACTCTGGGGACGATCGTCATCGGAGGCCCGGGTGCCATGAACACCCCGGTCGCTTCGACCGCTTCGGTCAAGGCAACCTCGGCCAATGCGGTCGTGGCGCCCCTTTCGGGTTCGGTCTCTCGGGTGTTGGTCGAAGAGGGCCAACAGATCGAAGAGGGCGAGGTGCTGCTGGTACTCGAAGCCATGAAGATGGAAACCGAGATCACCGCACCTCACCCTGGCGTTGTCGCCCGGGTACTAGTAGAGAAGGGCGATTCGGTCGCGGGTGGGGAAGCCCTCATCGAACTGGAACGCGACTAGAGCTCCGGGGCAACTAGGGTGTCCAGGTTGGCATTCGGTTGGCTGAGGAGCGCCGAAGGTGCGTCTCGAAGCCTCGAAGCCCCCGTGGTTCCGCGGTTGGCCCCGTGACGCCGGTCCCGCCCCCGGACGGTCGGCTTCGCCGACGGTCCGCTGATGCCCGTCCACGCCCTGACCGGCGTCACGGAGCCAACCGCTGGTTTGGGTGGTGGGGTGCGGTTGGCTGAGGAGATGCGAAGCGTCGTCTCGAAGTCTCGGTTAGCTGAGGCCCTTCGAGACGGCTGCGTTGCAGCCTCCTCAGGGACCGAACCCCGGACGGCTGAGGAGCATCCGCAGGATGCGTCTCGAAGCCGCCGTCTCGAAGCTTCTTTATGCCCACCAACCCCCCGTTAAGGCCACCAACGCATGGTTCGAACCATGCGCCTGTGACTTAACGGGGGGTTGGTGAACGAATAGGGGGGTTGGTGGACGAGAAAACAGGCGAAAACCTCAAACCACCCATCAGAATTGTTGGATTGTGCCCTTCTTGAACCCTCGGGTGGCTGAGGCCCTTCGAGACGGCCCTGCCGGGCCTCCTCAGGGATCCGTTTTGAGGACCTTCGAGACGGCCCTGCCGGGCCTCCTCAGGGATCCGTTTTGAGGACCTTCGAG
>CAYMMF010000099.1:0-7325 GCA_964391475.1 uncultured Propionibacteriaceae bacterium
TAAGCGTGTCGAGTAATCTCAAACCATTCTGATCGACTAAAAATTCATAAAACTCATTATTACTAATTTTTTCGCCATTCACACTTGCAACTGCCTCTGAATCGTCTTTCGCAGTGGCTGTCGAAATCAAGGATCCAAGCAAGGTCGCCTGGTTGTCGCAAACCACTTTGAGTGTCGACGAAACCTGGGAGACGGTAACCAGGCTGCGCGAGAAGTACCCGAAGTTGATAGATCCGCCGAGCGACGACATTTGTTACGCAACGCAGAACCGGCAGTCAGCCGTCAAGCAGATAGCAGAGCATTCCGATCTGGTGATCGTGGTTGGGTCGAGCAACTCGTCCAACTCGGTTCGGCTGGTCGAGGTGGCGCTGGACGCCGGGGCAAAGGCGGCCTACCGAGTCGACAACGCCACCGAGATCGACCCGGCCTGGTTGGAGGGTGTCGAGAGCGTCGGGGTGACGTCCGGGGCGTCCGTACCCGATGACCTGGTGCAGGGGGTCTTGGCCCACCTGCAGAGCCGCGGATTCCCAGCCGCGGTTGAGGAGCGTCTCACCGAAGAGAACCTGACCTTCGCGTTGCCCCCTGAACTTCGCAAGGCACTTCGGGAGCGCTCGGACGCCGAGTAGTCAGAGACCGAGACGCTTCGCCAGTTGCTTTGCTTCCTTTGAAGGTCCGCGCGAACCCCACCAGTCGCCACCCCGGCGCCTCGCCTCGGCGAGGTCGTGTAGTGCGCCTACCAGGGTCGGGCCGTAGTGAACCTCGTCGGTTGCGGCCAACTGGCGCACCAGCGCGACGACCTCTTCGGACGCCGCTAGTGTGCCCGCGCGATCGCCTGCAGCCTGCCGTTCCCGGAACATAGCAAGCGCATCGTCGGCACGGTTGTGCAACTCCGCGATCGGATCCACGGGTGCGGGCTCAGTGGGGGCAACGCGATCCACGGGGACGGCGTACGGTTCCTCTGCCACGGGCGTGGGTTCGGTTGGCTCGAATGTCGGCTCGGACACTTCCGCGTCAAATGATGACGGTTGGACGGCGACCTGTTCGGGCTGTGATACGACGGGTTCTGGTGCCACGGTAATCGGTTCGGGTTCTGGCGCCAGGGGAATCCGCTCGGATTCGAGCTCCACGGGTTGGG
Source organism: uncultured Propionibacteriaceae bacterium (assembly GCA_964391475.1). Taxonomy (GTDB): domain Bacteria; phylum Actinomycetota; class Actinomycetes; order Propionibacteriales; family Propionibacteriaceae; genus Propioniciclava. The sequence continues at coordinate 1,136 of CAYMMF010000099.1, forward strand.
TTCGAGTGCTGCCGACTAAAGCGTCGGCGTCCGAAAGCGGTTCGAAGGACGCTCCGCTCGCTGCACAGCGTGAGACGAGGGCAGCCACATCGGCAGCGAGCCGAGCATCGACCTCGCCCTCATCTGCTCTTGCTTGGGCAGCTTGGGCGTAGGCGCGAGCGCGCGCCAGGTCACCGCTAGCCAGGGCGCCCTCGGCCACCGCAGACAGCAACCAAACGGCAGTGCGGGGCGCGAACTCGGGAGCCAGATCGAGTAGGGGAAGCTGCGCCATCCATCCGTAAGCGGCGGCAGCGGTCTGACCTGCTGCTTCTGCTTGCGACAATCCAACCTGTGTGACAGCAACGTGGGTCATGGACGTCAGGAAGCGGCCAGCATCATCAGCCGGGGTGTAGGGCCCGACCGCCCCGTGCGACATCACGAGTTTGTGGGCTTGCGTCATGGCGTCCTGGGCGTCCTCCACCGCGTCGGGGTAGGCGTGAGCCAACAACCGAAGGGCGGTGAGTTCGTTCAGGGCGTCCACTAACGGGGCATGCTGCGACGAGTCGGACGACAGCCAACCTCGTAGCTTCTTAACCTCCGAAAGCGCCTGTTTGGCGCCGGGAATCGGAGCCTGAGTCATCGCGTGTTCCTTCGTGTTCGTTAGCGTGCGTTCAGACCAGGAACCGGTAGAAAGGACTGTCGGGGGCGACAACCTCAACCTTCATCGGGCTGGCGTCCATGCGAGCAAGCAGAGACTTATAACTGTCAGGGTCACCCAACTCGATGCCCACCAGTGCTGGCCCGAGCTCACGGTTGCTGCGCTTCACATACTCGAACAAGGTGATGTCGTCGTCTGGGCCGAGCACCTCATCAAGGAACCGACGTAGCGAGCCAGGTTCCTGGGGGAAGTTGACCAAAAAATAGTGCTTGCGGCCTTCGTAGACCAGCGCACGTTCGACGATCTCGGAGTAGCGAGAAACGTCGTTGTTGCCACCGGAGATGATGACTACAACAACTTCACCTGGCTTCGGCTTATACACCGCGCCTAAGGCGGCGCTGGCGAGCGCCCCGGCAGGCTCCGCGATGATGCCCTCGCTCTGATATAACGCCAGCATCTCTGAGCAGATGCGGCCCTCGGGCACCGAGACCATTTTTGGCCCGTACCGTTCAGCGATCGCGAAGGTAAGGTCGCCGGCCCTTCGGACTGCTGCGCCGTCCACGAAGGTGTCGAGCACCTGAAGATCACGGGGTTGCCCCGCTTCGAGTGCCACCGCCATGCACGCGGCTCCGGCAGGCTCGGCGCCAACGACAGCAGTTTTCGGCGAATTCGCTCTCAACCAGGTGAGACAACCCGCGAGCATGCCACCGCCGCCGACCGGGATGATGATCGTGTCGGGGATTCGACCTAACTGGGTGAGAATTTCTCTGGCCACGGTGCCTTGGCCCGCGATTGTGCGCGGATCGTCGAAAGCGGGAACCAAAACGGCGCCGGTCTCGCGGGCAGCAACCTTCGCTATGTTGGACGCCTCGTCGTAGGTGTCGCCGACGATCACCAACTCGACGAAACCCTTGCCCAGCTTGATCATTCGATCGCGCTTTTGGCGTGGGGTGGTTGTCGGGACGTAGATCTTCCCGTGGATGCTAAGGGCCGCGCAGGCTTGCGCGACCCCTTGACCGTGATTGCCTGCGGAGGCGCAGATCACGCCAGCAGCGCGTTCGCGGGAGTCCAACTGGGCGATCAGGTTGAATGCGCCACGAATCTTGTAGGAACGCACCCGTTGCAGGTCTTCGCGCTTGAGCCAGACCTCCGCCCCTGTCTCGGCGGACAGTCGCTCGGCGTACTGCAGCGGAGTGTGTTCGATGACGCCGTTGAGCCGGTCGGCCGCCCTGTCTATGTCGGCTGCGGTCGTGAACGTCTGCTGAACCTGGTCTGTGGTCACCGTGCCATTCTGCACCGTAGGGGAAGTGTGGATGCAGGTGGCTCAGCAGCCAGACCTCTTAGAGCCGCCTGCCTCGACGCCCTGACGGTTGGTCGGATGGCTTCAAGCGCGCCCGATCATCGGGGTGGTTTGCTCTGCCGACTCGATCAACTCGGGAGTCGTCAGGTTGCGAGCGTGGGATTGCGACGCCGCAAGGATTCCTAATTCTTTGTCAGTGACCTGCAGATCACGGAAGCGACGAGCGGTTACCAAGACCCGCGACTCCAGCGAGCCGAGGGTGTCGTTGTACGCCTTCACCGTGGCGTTCAGTGTGCGCCCCATACGGTCGAAATGGCCGCCCATGGTAACAAGCCGGTCGTAGAGTTCGCGCCCCAACCCCGACACCTCGGCAGCAGAGTCTGCAAGTGCAGCTTGCCTCCAGGAGTGCGTGACCGCCCGCAGCATCGCTATCAGCGTGGTCGGCGTTGCCAGGACGATGTTCTTGCGTGCAGCGTACTCATGAAGATCAGGCAACTGAGAAAGAGCCTCCGCAGCCAGAGCCTCGCTAGGCAGGAACAAAACCACGAACTCTGGGGTGGACGTATCGGCCTTGAAGTAAGACTTGCTCGACAACTGGTCGATGTGAGTGCGGACGTTGCGGCCGAAAGCCATCAACAGTCGGGCCGATTCGGCGTCGTCGGAGGTTTCGTGGGCGTCCAAGAAAGACGTGAGCGGAACCTTTGAGTCGACGTACACGAACTTGCCTTCGCCCAGCATGACCTTCATGTCTGGTCGAATGACGCGGTCCTCAGATGTTGTCGAGGTTTCTTGGACAGTGAAGTCGCAGTGTTCGAGCATGCCAGCGATCTCTGCAACTCTCTTCAACTGAAGCTCCCCCCAGGCGCCCCGCACTTGCGGCTTACGCAACGCTGCCGACAGCGAAGCGGTTTCGCGGCGCAATTCGTCGCCGACGGAACGCACCGTGGTCACCTGGTTACGCAGATCGGTCTGCATGGCAGTGCGTTCCTTTTCGAGTTGAGTCAACCGCTGCTGCAACGACTCCAAAGAGTCGCGCACCGGCACCATCAGCTGCTCTGTAGCTCGGAAGCGGTGCTCGGCGGACGCCTCGACCTTGCTCGACTGCTCCTCGATGGCCTGCGTCGAGAGCAATTTGAACTGCCCGACCATGCCGTCACGATCGGAGGCGACCTCAGCCAACCGTGCGAGAGCATGGTCTCGCTCGACCGAAAGCTTCACCGCTGACCCTCGTGCGATGAGCCAGCCGATCACGCCCCCAATGGCCAGGAATAAGGCTGCGACGACCGCCAAAATGCCGAAATTCTCCATGGACAGCACTGTGCCAGGCGGCACTGACAAAACCGCAGCCGTCGACTCGCCTGATCAGTTCTGTCGACCCACGAGCGCTGCTCACGACACTTCGTGGGTTATCGGCTTGATTGGGGCAGACTGAGGCCATGGTTGCTCCAGAAGAACACATCCGGGATCTCGCCGCCTTCATCGCAGCTTCGCCTTCGTCGTATCACGCTGCGGCCGAGGTTGCCGAGAGACTGACCGCGAACGGGTGGGTCGAGCAACTTGAAGGCGAGCCGTGGAGCGCCGCAGCTGGTGGTCATTGGGTGGTTCGCGACGGCGCGATTATTGCTTGGTGGGTGCCCCAACAGGTGACAGACGCAACCGGTTTCCGGATCGTCGGGGCGCACACCGATTCGCCCTCGCTGAAACTCAAACCGACCCCCACTACGCGGTCTGCAGGTTGGCGTCAGGCAGCGATGGAGATTTACGGTGGTCCGCTGCTCAACTCTTGGTTGGACCGTGAGTTCGCCCTCGCTGGACGCGTGGTCACCACTTCTGGTGATCAGGTGCTGGTTTGGACGCCAGCCTGGCTGCGGATACCTCAGTTGGCGCCCCATCTTGATCGGTCGGTCCACGAGAATCTGAAGCTGGATCGACAGCATCACCTGATGCCGATTTTCGGTGTCGGGGGTGGCCCCGATCTGCTAGAACTCGTAGCCCGTGAGGTAGGACTGGGGGCGTCCGATATCGCAGGGCACGACCTGTTCGCAGCGGTAACCGAACCGCCAGCGGTGTTTGGCCCAAGCGGCGAGTTCTTCGCGGCACCCCGGTTGGACAATCTCTCCAGCGTTCACGCCGGCTTGGTGGCGCTGCTGGCCGCAGAAGATGTCGCCGACACAGCCGACATTAAAGTGTTGGCGTGCTTCGACCACGAAGAGGTTGGGTCGGCGTCCCGATCCGGAGCAGCCGGCCCGTTCTTGGAAGACGTGCTGCGCCGGACAGCGTCCGCGGTCGGGATCACTGGGGACGGCTGGCATCGGCTGCTCGCCGCGTCCAGTTGCATTTCAGCGGACGCCGGGCACGCGGTGCACCCGAACTACGCTGGGCTGCATGACCCGGGACACCATCCGGTCGTGAATTCGGGGCCGCTGCTGAAGATCAACGCAAACCAGCGCTACACCTCCGACGCGGTGTCAGCAGCGTTGTGGCGGCGAGCCTGCGACGCCGCCAGCGTGCCAACCCAGGAGTTCGTGAGCAACAACGCGGTGCCCAGCGGTTCGACGATCGGCCCGATCACCGCCACCAGGCTTGGCATTGTGACCGTCGATGTGGGCATCGGGTTGTTGAGCATGCATTCCACCCGCGAGTTGGCAGGCGTTCTAGACCCGGGCTGGCTCGCAGAAGCCCTAACCGCCTACTACTTTGGAGCCTGACCCGTGCGCCCACACTCAATGAATGTTGACGAGTTCTGGGAGCGGGCTCGGGTGGCAGCCCACCTCAACCCGGTTCCCGGTTACCTCCCCGAAGTTGTCGCAGGCGTGCTCCCGCCACCAGCTTGGGCGTTCGGCGACTCCCCTGAGTTAGCCGATGAGCTGGTCGAGTTGGTCGAACGCGGAGCAAAAACGGCGACCGCCACAGCGTTGGCCGATTTCGAGTCCGTCGGAGAACCACTTCCGCAGCAGGGCGACCTGTCGATCATCGTGGACGGCTCGGGCCACGCTCGGGTACTGATCCGTACCACCGAAGTTCGCATCGTCGTGTTCGACGAGGTGGACGCCGAACACGCGGAAGCAGAGGGGGAGGGTAACCGCACCCTGGAGGAATGGCGAGAATCTCACCGAACCTATTTCGCTCGCACCGGCGAGTTTGCAGGAGACATGCCGGTGGTGCTGGAGCGTTTCGAGGTGCTCTACCAGGTATGAAGGCCAGTTTCGTCGTCTGAGTTGGGGCGGCGTAGACTGCCCCCTCGTGGCACTTACCATTGGAATCGTCGGGCTCCCGAACGCCGGCAAGTCGACCCTTTTCAACGCTCTCACCCGCAACGAGGTTCTCGCAGCTAACTACCCGTTCGCAACTATCGAGCCGAACGTGGGCGTGGTGGGAGTGCCGGACGAACGGTTGCCCGTCCTGGCGAAGATCTACGGCTCGGAGAAGATCATCCCGGCGACGGTGAGTTTCGTCGATATCGCGGGGATCGTGAAGGGCGCCAGCCAGGGCGAAGGTATGGGGAACGCCTTCCTGGCCAACATCCGCGAAGCGGACGCGATCTGTCAGGTGACCCGCATGTTCACCGACGCTGACGTGACTCACGTGGACGGTGAGGTGAACCCGGCGTCCGATATCGACACTGTGACTACTGAGTTGATCTTGGCCGATCTGCAGACCATTGAGAAGGCGTTGCCGAGGATCGAGAAGGAGGCTCGCATCCGCAAGGAGGTGCGCCCCAAGCTGGAGGCGGTACTGGCCGCCCGGGAGGTGCTCGATTCAGGCCGGACGCTGCACGCAGCCGGTTTTGATGTGGAGTTGGTTCGGGATCTGTTCCTGCTGACGGCCAAGCCTTTCCTGTACGTGTTCAACTGCGACGCCGACGAGCTGGCCGACGAAGAGTTGAAGGCAAAGATGCGCGCGTTGGTGGCACCGGTTGAGGCGGTGTTCCTGGACGCCAAGTTCGAATCCGAGCTGGTTGAGATGGAGCCCGACGAAGCGCGCGAATTCCTGGCCGAGGTCGGAGTTGAGGAACCGGGCTTGGACGTGCTGGCACGGGTCGGCTACGAGACGCTCGGCCTGCAGAGTTACCTGACGGCGGGGCCTAAAGAGGCGCGCGCCTGGACCATCCGAAGGGGCGCGAGGGCCCCTGAGTCCGCGGGAGTAATTCACACCGATTTCCAGAAGGGCTTCATCAAAGCGCAGGTGGTCAGCTTCGAAGATCTTGTTGAGTACGGCTCCGAGGCCGCGGTGAAGGCGGCGGGCAAGATGCG
>CAYMMF010000100.1:0-851 GCA_964391475.1 uncultured Propionibacteriaceae bacterium
CGACGTGCTTGATGAGGATCCACGCGGTCTTGGCGCCCATGACCTTGGACGCGGCGACGTAATCCTCACCGAACTGACTCATTACGTTGGCCCGGACCACTCGGGTGAGCTGCGGGATGTAGAGGAAGGCGATCGAAATAATCACCACCGGGAGGATTGGCATGCGCGAACTGAGCGCGGTGACCAGCACTGCGGCCAGCGCGATGCCGGGGAAGCTCATGATGACGTCGAGCACGCGCATCAAGACCTCAGAGACGGACTTGGACGCGGTTGCCGCGATCGATCCGAGCACGGCGGCGATCGCCAGCGCGAGCAGGGTGGCGGTGAGGCCGACGATAAGCGAAACTCGGGCGCCGAAGACGATCCTAGAGAACTGGTCGCGGCCCTTGTCGTCGGTGCCGAACCAGAACTGGCCGTTGGGAGCCACGGAGTGGTCTGGGATGACCTGCTCGCCGATGCCCTCAATCACGATCGTCTGGTGGGTTACCTGATCTGGCGGCACCAGACCGGTTGCGTTCGGGGAATAGGGAGCGACAACTGGCGCGAAGATGGCCAGCAGCACCATGATTCCCAAAACACCCAGGGCGATCTTGGATCCGATCGGCAGGCTCTTCAGCGACGGCAGCCGCAGTCGGGGAGTGGTGGTGAGCTTCTCACGAGATTCAGACGACAACATCAGATGCTCCTAATCCGTGGGTTGACTAGGACGTAAAGCATGTCGACGACCACGTTCACGATGATGAACGCGATGGCGACGGTGATCGTGACGCCCTGAACGATGGGAACGTCGTTTCGAGTGATGCCCTTGAAAATGAGCTGGCCCATGCCCTGAAGGTTGAAGATCATCTCGA
>CAYMMF010000100.1:861-7314 GCA_964391475.1 uncultured Propionibacteriaceae bacterium
CCGCGCCACCCATGAGGTAGCCGACACGCAATCCGAGAACCGTGATCGGGGTGATGAGGGCGTTGCGCAGCACGTTGCGAGAGATCACTATCGACTTGGGGATCCCGGCGCCGATGGCGGTGCGGACGTAATCCTTGTCCAACTCTTCGACCATCGCGGTTCGCACCACTCGGGTCAGCGAACCAGCGACAGGCACGCCAAGGGCGATTGCGGGTAGCGCGATTTGGCGCATGTAGCCGCTGGGATCGTCGCTCAAGCGGACCCAGTCGGTGACCACCGCAGGGAACCAACCAGTACCACCAGGAATGTTCCCGAAAGCCTGGATCAGCAGCAGCGCCAACCAGAACGAGGGGGTCGCGAGGAATGCTATCGAGAGGACGCGGATGACCTGATCGGGCCAAGCATCGCGGTAGAGAGCGGCGACGACGCCGAGCACCAGCGAAAGAGCAACGGCGATGATCAGACCGACGAAAGTCAGTTGGAGGGTGATTGGGAAGTTGTGCATCACCATGGTGTTGATGCTCTCGCCTTGGAAAGACTTGCCGAGATCGCCAGTGACTAGACCGCCAAGGTAGGCGAAAAAGCGGACGAGCATCGGCTTGTCTAGGCCATGGTCGGCCCGCCAGGCATCCCTGGCCTCCTGGCTGGAGGTCTCACCGAGCGCCATCTGGGCGGGATCGGCGGTAGAGAATGCCATGACGATGAAGACGAGGAGCGTAACACCCAGCACCATGATCGGAAGTGCCACCAGGCGACGTCCGAGCAGCCGGATGAGATTGGACACGGGGGGCTCCTAGAGCGGTTGATTAGTGAAGGGGGGTGGCGCGGGTGGCACCTCGCCACCCCCCTTTGAGGTTGGGTGTTACTTGGTTGTTCCGACGTCCACGAACGACAGGCCGGTCACGGGGATTGGCTTGAAGTTCGTCAGAGTCTGGTCGTCGTACGCCGTCGGCGACTTGCGGTGGAAGATCGGGTACAGCGGCACCTCTTCGGACACGATGTCGAAGATCTCGTGCCACTTGCTCTTCTGCTCCTCACCCGTGGCTTTGGACGCCTCATCGAGCAGCTTCTGCACCTTCTTGTAGCTGTCAGTGCCCTTCCAGTGCATCCGGGAGTCGGTCCATGTGTCGGCGGCGTACCACCAGCGGAGCAGCAGGTCGGCGTCGTCACCGAAGACGGACGGGTCGCCGGGGGCGACGACGATGTCGAACGCCTTGGGCTTGTTGTCGATCGTGTTGTAGACGTCTGCAGACTGCTTCTCTTCGTAGTCGACCTGAAGGCCTGCGGCCTCAAGCGACTCCTTGATCATCGGACGAACAGACGCGAACCAGCCGTGGTCGCTGGCGAGCAGCCGAACCTTCTTCAGGCCGGTTGCTGCAAGCAGTTCCTTGGCTTTTGCCTGATTGCCCGGGTAAACGACAGCCGCCTGCTTGTAGGCAGGGTGCTCCTTCTGCACGAAAGAGGTGGCAGGTGTCGCGAGGTCGGACATGCCAGTCTTGGTGATCTTTTCGTAATCCAGGGCGTACATGATCGCCTGGCGGTTACGAACATCGTCCATCGGGGCGGACCCGTTGTTGAACATGACGAACAGCAGACCGAAGCCCTGCGGGGCTCCGACAGCCTTCGACTGCGACAGCGTGCCCAGGTTGGCCGCCGGCACGGCGTCAATCGCCTGAACGGTTCCAGACTGGAGCGCGTTAGTGCGGGTCGAGTCGTCGGGAATGATCTGCCAAGTCATGGACGCGGCGGTCGCCGGGTGCTTGCCCGTGTAGGCGTCGTTGCGCTCGAAGACGACCTTCTGGCTGGATGCGCCGTTGTCGGTCATCTTCCAGGGGCCGGTGCCGACAGGGTTCATGTCGAACGCCTTCGCGTCCGCCTCAACTGCCGACTTGGGGACGATCTTGACGACCGCGAGCCGCTCGGCGACGAGCGAGAACGGGTACTTCAGCTTGAAGGTGACGGTGGTGTCGTCCTTCTTCTCAACCTTGTCGATGAACGGGACGAACGTGAGGTACAGGCTGTTGTTGGCGGTGTCGAGCACGCGCTCGAAGCTGAATACCACATCGTCGGCGGTTACGTTCGAACCGTCGTGGAACACGGCGCCGTCACGCAGCTTGACTTCCCAGGTGGTGTCGTCGACCTGAGTGGGCAGGTCGGCTCCGAGCGCGGGGAAGACGTCGCGGGTAGCCGGGTGTAGTTCGGTCAGACCTTCCATGGTGTGCCAGTTAGCTGCGATGGTAAGTGCGGAGGTCGTGGTCATGGGGTCGTAGCCGTTGGTGCCCAGCTCGTACGAGAGCGCTGCGGTGATCGTGCCCTTCGCGTCACCCTCGACGGGCTTGGTGTCGCCGCCGGGCTTGGTGCCTGCGTCGGAACCGCAGGCAGAAAGAGTTCCTGCGAATGCAGCAGCAGCGCCGATTGCGCCGGCGAGCTTGAACAGGCTGCGTCGCGAGGTCAGGTAATCGGGGTTCGTCATTGATATCTCCTAGATGTCGGACGTCGGACGTCTTACGTCTATGCCATACTATGGCATATCAAGCGGTTAGGAGCCACCCGTGGATTACGATCTAGTCTCGATGCCTCGTCGGACTACGACGCAAGCGATCAAGGATCTGATCCTTGCCAAGCGGCTGCACCCCGGGGATCCGATGCCGAGCGAAGCCGAACTCATGACGCTGCTGGGGGTTTCGCGATCCACGCTCCGCGAAGCGATCCGGACGCTGGTCGCACTCGACATCCTCCAGGTGCGGCACGGCACAGGCACGTTCGTTGGCGAAATGTCACTCAGCCCGTTCGTCGAAGCCCTCGCGTTCCGAGGCTTGCTCATGCCGGGCGATGACTTTGAGGCGCTACGCCAGGTCGTCGAAGTTCGTACCGCGCTGGACTTCGCGCTCGCCGCCCCAGTCGTCGAAAAACTCAAGGGGGAAGACGCCGAAGACCTGTACGACCTGTGCGATCTGATGCAAAAAGCCAGCGAGCGGGGCGAAACCTTCGCAAGAGCCGATCGGGCCTTCCATCTGGGGTTGGCAGAGCGGTTGAGCAACGACTTGTACGGCGAACTGGTCGCAGCATTCTGGGACGTCCACGCAAAGGTCGGGCCGCGTCTGGGCGTCCCTACGCCGCGCGACATCGTAGACACCGCCGCTGCTCATAGAGCCATGCTTGATGCAGCGGTAGCTGGCGATCTAGAGGGCTACCTCGCCGCGGTTGGAGCTCACTATGCGCCCCTGATGAGGGTGCTCGACCAAGGTCGCGTAGTGAGCGCTTCGGTTAGCTGAGTTTCTCGGCGTGCACAGACGGCTTTGTCACCAGCGTGGTGGCCTTAGCGGCCTGGGCGGGGTGGTCACTGGCGTAACGCCGCATCCAGGACGTCGCAAATTCTTCGGCTTCTGATTCGGGAACCAGCGCCCAAACGCTGCCGCCGAACCCCGCCCCGAACGAGGACGCCGCGACAGCCCCCAACTCGGTGGCGCTAGTCGCAAGCGCGATCGTTTGGGGCACCTGATTACCAAGCAGGGAGTCCGCGATTCGCTGCGATTCGGCTGCGGCGGCTCCGAAGGCGTCCAGATCTCCGGTGGTCAACGCTGCAGCGGCTTGTGGAACCAGTCGCTCGGATTCAGCAACGAAGTGCTCGACCCGGTTTCGCAGGTAGCCAGGTGCAAGCAAGCTCAACAAGCGCACGGGAGCGTCGGGGTCGCTTCGCATTGCGGCGGCCAGAGACGCGTCGGCGCGTCCGGTGGCGGCATTCCACTGGCTGAGCGCTTCCCTGGTCGCCAGCGACGCTCGGTTGTACAACTCCTGGGCCGCCCCGGTTTTTTCGGCGGCGACTCCGCTCGTGGCGACAACAAAGACCCAACCGTATGGCCACGGGACGCGTTGCCGCTGTTCCACCGGCGAGAACCCGAACACCCCCAACTCGTCGGGTTGCCCACAAAGCATTGCAGTGTGGTCCTCTGATCCGCCCAGCGTGCCAACGCCAGCGTGGCCAGCGAGAGTTCCGAACGAGCGGCCATTCTCGACCGCCGCCAGGTAGGACGCCCACCGCAGCCGGTTGTCTGCGAGTTCGCGCGCCCAGGCGTCCGAACTCCGGAAGTCGTTCAGGTCAGCCAGCGCCAGCGCGGAAGCCACCACGAGCGCAGAGGAACTGCTCATTCCCGATGCCAGCGGAAGATCCGCAGAGATCGTCAAGTTGGCACCAGACAGCGGACCGAAGTTGCGGGTCAGCCGGTCGATCACCGTTTGAAGGTAACGGCCCCAATGGCCAGGGGGCAGGTTGGCGTCCACACCTGCTTGCAAGATGACCGGATCCACAAACCCCTCGCTGCGGGCGATCACGAGCTCACCCGGGCAGGGGAGAGCCTCGGCAGTCACGGCCTGCTTTGCGGCGCAGATCAGCACGTTTCCACCCGCGTAGTCGGTATGTTTGCCGAGCACTTCCACCCGGCCTGGCACACGCCAGGAAACGCTCACAGCCGCACCTCATCGCCACCCAGAGCGTCAGCGACCGACCCGACATCGGCGCGGGACGACAAGTCCCACACGCCTTCGGACGACGGTACGACCGTGAAGCGAGTCCCGTGTTCGATCAACCAGCGCACCGCGTCGACGATCTCCAACTCGCCGCGAGAGGACGGGGCGATGGACGCGCAAGCGGTGAACACCTCGGGGCCGAACAGCCAGCAGTTCATGCTGACCAGCCGATCTGGGCCAAGCGTCGCAGCTACCTCGGGGGAAGGCTTTTCGATGATGTCTGCCAAACCGCCTGAGCCGTCCGGCGTCAGCAGCGCGAGCGCTGGCATCCGCTCGGCGGGAATGTTCGAGTTGGCAACCAAGTCTTCGGGTACGAAACCGACCGTCGCCATGCCCGGCTCGGCGGCCAATATGGTCAATGACTCGGTGGGGTACAGGTTGTCGCCGTTCACAACCACAAACCGGTCGGAACCGGCGAACTCTTGCGCGGCGGCAACGGCGTCCGCAGTGCCCCTAGGCTCCTGCTGAACCGCGTAGTCGATGGTGATTCGCTCGCGTTCGACCGAATCGTAGTAGTCGCGCACAGCAGTGTGCTCCGGCCCGATCACCAAACAAACGTTCGTCAACCCGGCGTCGGCAAGTTTGGTCAACACGTGATCCAGGAACGGGCGTCCGCCCAGCGGCATCATCGCCTTCGCGCCGGATGCGGCAGCCAACTCCTGCTCAGGAGTCAGGGCGACGTCCGATTGTTTGCGCATTCGCGAACCCAGCCCGCGAGCCATGACCACGGCCTTGTTCACACTCATCTTTTCCCCAATCCGAGGTGGGCCGCCACGAGCCCAGCAATGCGGTCAGCGTCATCTTGTGTCGTCATTTCGGCGAACACTCGCAGCACCGGTTCGGTGCCAGAGAAGCGGATCGTCACCCAACCACCGTCGGCGAAGTAGACCTTGCAACCGTCGATCCACGAGACGCGTTCGACCCCAATCCCGAAATCGGGCAGGTCTTTAGCCACGAACACGCGCTGCTGGAGCTCTTCTCGACGCTCGGGCGTGAAGTCGTAAGCACGCTCGACCATCTCGAGTTGGCCGTAGGTGGCCACGATGTCGGCGTACAACTCAGACAGCTTCTTGCCCGAAACAGCCACCATCTCAACTAGCAGGGAGCCAGCGTAAATGCCGTCCTTGCCCGCGATGTGCCCACGAACGGTCAAACCGCCGGACGACTCGCCGCCGATCACCGCGTCCGTCTCGGCCATCTTCGACGAGATCCACTTGAAACCGACCGGGACTTCGTAGCACTGCTCGCCGTGAGCTTCTGCGACCCGATCCAACAGGTGGGTGGTCGACATGTTGCGCACCGCGGGGCCAGACCAACCCTTACCGGTCAGCAGGTAGTGGTAGAGCAAAACCAGCACCTGGTTGGGGTGCAGGTAGTTGCCAGCGTCGTCGATGATCCCTAGGCGGTCGGCGTCCCCGTCAGTGGCGATTCCCAGATCGGCACCGCTTTCGAGCACCGCTCGGCGAAGCCCGTCAACTGTGCCCACAGTAGGTGACGGCATCCGCCCGCCAAAAAGAGCGTCATGACGGTCATTGATCACATCCACCTGGCACCTGGCGGTCATCAAGATGGTCTGCAGGCCGGTCTGGGAGACCCCGAACATCGGATCCAGCACGATGTGCAGATGCCGGTGCCGGATCGCCTCCATGTCGAGCTTGTCGATGATCGCGTCCAGGTACCAGTTGATTGACATCTGGACGGTCACCAGCCCAGACTCGACAGCAGCCGTGTATGGCATCTCGCGAATGTCCGCGTCGGTCAGGGCGTTGGCGGCGTCTTCCAGCGGGGTGGTGATGCCCTCCTCGGCGTCCCTGCCGCCCTCGGTGAACAGCTTGATGCCGTTGTAAAGCGCAGGGTTGTGGCTCGCGGTGACCGCGATGCCGTAAGGACGCTCCTGGTTGCGCACCGTCCACATGAACATTGGGG
>CAYMMF010000101.1:0-7273 GCA_964391475.1 uncultured Propionibacteriaceae bacterium
AAACCCTGCGGGTCGCCCGGTCGCTGCACCAATCAGCTCGAAAATACTCAGTCACCGTGGATGCGGTGTTCGAAGAGGTGGTCACCCGCTGCGCAGACCCGGGGCGTCCGTTCGGGTGGATCGACGCCCGCATCCAACAGGTCTACAACGAGCTGCACGAACGCGGAATAGCGCACTCCGTGGAGTGCTGGACGCCGTCTGGTGAGCTCGCCGGCGGGCTGTACGGCGTCTCGATCGGGGGGCTGTTCGCCGGGGAGTCGATGTTTCACGACCCTGTGATCGGCAGGGACGCCTCGAAGGTGGCGCTGTTGACGCTGGTCGATCTGATCGACGACGGCGACGAGCGCCGGATCATCGACGTTCAGTGGCTGACCCCTCACCTGGCGTCACTGGGCGCGATCGAGGTGGATCGAGTCGAGTATCTTGAGTTGCTCGGCGAAGCGTTGGACGCCCCGTCCCCGCGTTGGGTTTGAACGAGAGTAGGGCGTCACCTACCGGTCAAGGACGACCGGGCGCGCCCCGCGCCACTAGCCTTGGGGGTATCGACACCCGATGGAGGAGCCCGTGATCGCCCTGATCGACCGCGTAATCGAATGGTTACGCGTGCTCTGGGCGCGATTCGACGGGCCGTGGGCCAGTGACGGACGCCTCGGCTTTCGACTGATTCTGATCTCGTGCCTGACCACGATCGGTGTCGCGGCGCTCGGGCCGTCCTCGGTGGCACTGAACGTCGGAGAGGCGAACGGCAGCCTGCTGCCGCCGTGGTTCGTCCCCCAAGCCGTCAGGGAACGGTTGGGGCTCCCGCTTTCGGAGTGGGTGGTCGTCCCGGCGCTTTGGCTCGGAATCACCATCGGTGCGATCGGCCTTTGGGTCGCCTGGCGAGCCGTAGCTGCGGGTTGGCGTCCCCGGGTGAGGCTGATGTTCGGCGTGGGCGTCGGGCTGAACCTGGCGACCGTGCTGGTACCCCCGCTGACAAGCGCAGACGTCTTGATGTACGCCGCATATGGACGACTGCAACGTCACGGATTCGACCCGTACTCGATCACGCCAGCCGAGATTTTCCGGCAGGCGTTCGACCCGGTTTTGGTGCTGACCGAGCGTCCCTGGCAGGACACCCCTAGCGTCTACGGGCCGGTGGCGTCGGCGTCCCAACTGTTCGCGAACTGGCTCGGCGGCGAATCGATGCACGACATCGTGTTCTGGTTGCAGGTGATCGCCGTGGTGCCGTTCATCGTGATCTGCGCCATCATGATCAAACTCGCGCACGGCGACGCCGCGATGCAGACCCGCTCGGTGCTGTTCACCATCTGCAACCCGCTGCTGATCTGGGCGGTTGTGGCCGGTGCCCACAACGAGGCGCTGACCTTGGTGTTCGCGATTGTCGCGCTCTGGTTCGTCAGACGCAGCGCTTTCCTAACCGGGATCTTCATCGGGGTTGCCGGTTCGGTCAAAGTGTCGCTCGTGTTCTACGGGCTCGCGATGATGTGGGGCTACCGCAGGGAACCCCGCAAACTGCTCGCTTTGTGCATCGGGGCGGTGATCCCGCTTGCGATCGGCTACGGGCTGATCGCCCCGGCGGCACTGTTCGCCGCCGGCCGGAACACCGGCTACGTGTCGGGCGGATCATGGGCGCAACCGGTGCTCAACACGCTCGGCATGATCCTGCCGTGGGATCTGGCGCGCAGCACCATCGGGATCGCAGGTTGGGTCGGAACCGTTGTGGTCGCCTGGATGCTCTCGCGACTGATCCCCTGGCAAGCGGTGCCGGGGACGTCCGTCCCAGCAGAGCGGGATCCGCTGACGATCACCGTGCGCACCGCGCTGGTGCTGTGCACCGCATGGATCGTCACCTCGCCCTACTCGCTGCCCTGGTACGACCTGATCGCCTGGGTGCCGCTGGCGTTGATGGCACCCAACCGGCTGGACGGACTGCTGACAATCCGAGGGGCCGCGCTGTCGGTCGCCTACGTGACAGGACGCGCGGTCGAGTTCTCTGACGAAATGAGGATGCTGGCGTTTTGGATGCGCGATGTGATCTCCAGCGGGGTGCAGATCGGCGTCCTGGTGGCGATCGTGCTGTGGTGGATCCACCACGGGGCCGAGGTGCCCAAGTGGCTACGGATACCCAGAAGGGCCACCGCCGAAACGGGTTAGACTGCGCCCGTGCTCGGATACTACGGACCCGTCGGAACCTTCACCCACCAGGCGCTTCTCACGCTGACTAAGGAAGACGCTATCCCTTTCGACACCGTGCCGAGGGCGTTGGACGCCGTCCGCACCGGTGAGGTCGAGGCTGCGCTGGTGCCCATCGAGAACTCGGTCGAAGGCGGAGTGACCGCCACGCTCGACAACCTGTCGGCCGGCAAGCCGCTACGCATCATGCGCGAGGTGCTGCTGCCGGTTCGGTTCGTACTCGCGGTGCGTCCAGGGACGAAACGGGCCGACATCAAGCGTGTCATTACCCACCCGCATGCCCACGCCCAAACACGGGGCTGGATTGAACGTAACCTTCCCAATGCGTCCGTTACCGAGGGCGGTTCTACCGCCGCGGCAGCCAAAGAGGTTGCCAGCTTTGAGAGTCGGTTCGACGCGGCGATCTGCGCCCGCGTCGCAGCCGACCTCTACGGCCTGGAGTGCCTGGATGAGGGGATTGCCGACAACGAGGGCGGCGTGACGCGGTTCGTCCTGGTGGCCAAAGCCGGACGCCCGGCCGAACCCACCGGCTCAGACAAGACCACGCTGGTCACCTACATGCACGCCGACCATTCCGGCGCGCTGCTGGAGATCCTCGAACAATTCGCAGTGCGCGGGGTGAACCTGTGCCGAATCGAGAGCCGCCCCACCAAGAAGGCGATGGGCGACTACTGCTTCTCGATCGACGCAGAGGGCCACGTTTTGGAGCCCCGGATGGCCGAGACTCTGAAGGGTTTGCATCGCACGTGTCGCAAGGTTAAATACCTCGGCTCATACCCACGCGCCGACCAGGTGTCGCCGAAGATCGCCCGCGGGTTCTCCGCAGACGAATTCGTCGGCGCCGAATTGTGGTTCCAGGAGTTGCTAGAAGCCGACTGAAGTTCGGCTTACTCGCGTCCGGGTGGTTTCGGTCTGTCGTCCTTGCCGGCGAACCAGCCCTCGGCGGCGTCCGGGAAGCTGTCGAAACGTGGCACGTAAGGCTTGATGTCGATAACCGGGGTGCTGTCCAGCATGTCCAAGCCCGACAGGCGAAGGACGTTGTCGTTGCGTTCTGCAAGCCGAACCACGGTGAGCCCCATATGGTTTGGGCGCCTTGGGTTGCGGGTGGCGAGGATCCCGTGGTGGGAGTTGTCCAGGAACGGAAGCACACGCATGTCCACCTTCTGGGTGCGGTGAAGCATGTAGAGCAAGATCAGGTGGCTGAAGCCTTCGATATCTTGCAAGCCTTCTGCGAATTCGTCGAATACCTCCAGGGTGCCCGCAGCCTTCGGGGCGAACACGCCCTGGGTTGGGGTGCTCTCACGGTGGATGAACGGTGTGCGCAAAACTCCGATTGGATATAGCTGGAACGGTTGGTGCACGCTTGCCACTCCTAGGAAGGTTCGGGTCGACCAAGCCGACACTCGGGTTCATTCGCCAAGGCGACGGCCACCCGCTCTTTGAACTCCCCCGTCAGCGGTGGGAGCGCATCGGTGGTGAACCAACGGGCCTCAAGGTTTTCGCCGTCCACGGGGAACGGATCGCCTGAAACCCAACGGCAGCGGAAGGTGTGGTCAATGTACTGAGTGACGTCGCCGTTGGGGTAAGTCACCGGGTCGGTGACGTACATCCACACCAGCCGTTCGACCTCAACCACAACGCCAGCCTCTTCGGCCGTCTCGCGGACCGCGGCGTCCCCCGGCTCCTCACCAGGATCGATGATGCCGCAAACCGGCGACCATTCGCCGTTGTCAGCGCGGCGCACCAGCAAGATTTCGTCCACACCGTCGGATTCGCGGAGCACCACCGAGGTGGTGCCCGAAAGCCACAGCGGCATGGTCCCAACGTGGGACCGGAGCTCAAGGACGAAATCGGGAATTGGCATGAGGCAGAGCATAGCCGCGGGAACGCGAACACCCATAAGGAGGTCTGCGAGCGGGCTCCGGGTGCGGGGTGGGGTCAGGGCACCATCACCGAAACGGCGCGCGGGACGACAGTGGCTTCGAGCCGACTGCATTGACCGGCGGTGTCGCCGTCTATTTGGTAGGGGATCGGCTCGACTGTCTCGATCACAATCCGGGCGCCGCGATCGCGGGAGATCCGGTCGTCCTCGGTGGAACCGCGCACGATGTGGGAGGCGATGATTCCCCAATCGGCTGGACGAGTGGGCGAGACCACAAGGACGTCGACGATCCCGTCGTCGCCACGAGCCTCCGGGAAAAGTTGGATGTTGCCTTGGATGGAACCGACGTTAGCGATGACGATCGACCCCGCCATAGCAGCCTGGGGTGCGCCGTCGTCCACGGTCACGCTCGCCCGGAACGGCGGCCTGTTCAGAGATTGAAGCCCCGCCACGAGGTAGGCGCCCGCGCCAACCACACGCTTGAGCTCGGGCCGGGTCTCGTCCATGACGATCGCATCCAACCCGATGCCCGCCATCACTACCGAATGATCTGCCGGGCCACCGTCGGCGCGGATCTCGACCACATCCAGCAGGATCGGACGCCCCTCGAACGCCACATCAATCGCAGCAGCCAAATCGAGCGGAACCCCAAGATTGCGAGCCAAAAGGTTACCGGTGCCAGCAGGCACCAAGGCGATCGGGATCCCCGTCCCCACCAACTCAGCGCAAACCGCCCGGACGGTGCCGTCACCGCCCACGGCGAGCACCAGATCCGCACCGCGCGCTACCGCTTCGATCGCGGCGGCGTGACCTGGGTCGTCCACCCGGGTTTCCAGCCACAGTGGCGTCCAACCGTTTTCGGACGCCGCCCCCTCAACCTGGACGCGGAAGACCGCCCAGTCTGGCACTTTCGTGGGGTTCACGATCACCGCGCAATGCATCCGACGGGAAGGTGGGCTGGCCAGCCGCAACGGCGTCGGCGCGATACGAACCCTCGTCAACGCAAGCGACAAAAAGGTCAAAAAGCCGCCAAACAAGACCCCGCCAATGATGTCAGTGAACCAATGGGCACGCAACGCCCACCGGTTGTACCCGACAAAACTGACAATAACCAGGCCGCCGATAATCCAGCCGACCCGCTCGAGCAGCGGGCGTTTGGCAACATGAGCGGTAGCCACCGCCATGATCGTCAGCGAAGTGATCGCCGTCATATGCCCAGACGGGAAAGCCCAACCGCTCGTCGTGATCACAGGAGCCGCCAACTCCGGGCGAGGACGCTCAATGATCCCCTTGACCGAGATGATCCCAATAGCCGAAAAGATCACGACAACCAGCCAGGCGAACGCCAGATTCTTCAACCGCTTATGCCACGTCCAAACCGACATGACAGCCATCACCACATAGACCACAACCGGAGCCGTCAACGTCGCCACAGCCGTGAGAATCTGCCCCCAATAGCTCATAAAATCCACGCCGGGAACCAAAGACGAGGCGTCCAACCAGATGAACATCCGGCCACGAAGAGCGATGTAAGACCACCACACGAAACTGCCGAGAAGCGCGACCGAAACATAAAGAGCAGTGTTGGTTTGGCGCGCCATGCGCCAAGTCTCACACCCGAGAAGGCCCAGCACCAGCGATAGACTCACCCACATGATCGACCCGAGGATTCTTAGAACCGACCCAGACCGAATTCGACGTTCGCAACAGGCGCGCGGAGAATCCGTCGAGATCGTCGACGAACTGATCGCAGCCGACACGCGCCGCCGCGAACTAATAGCAAGCTCCGAAGCGATGCGAGCCGAACAAAAAGAACTCTCTCGGCAGGTGCCCAAGGCGTCCCCCAACGAGCGTGCCGAACTGCTAGCCCGCTCGAAAGGGCTAGCCGCAGAAGTGAAGACTGCGATCGCCGAAGCCGACGAGGCGAAAGGCCGGTTCGACGAACTGATGGCTGGGTTGGCCAACGTGGTGATCGACGGCGTCCCCTCAGGCGGCGAAGAAAACTTCGCCGTGGTCGAACACGTAGGCGAGCCACGCGACTTCGAAGCCGAAGGATTCGCCCCCCGAGACCACCTAGAAATCGGCGAACTACTCGGCGCGATCGACATGGCGCGAGGCGCGAAAGTCTCCGGATCGCGGTTCTACTTCCTGACCGGCGTGGGCGCGCTGTTGGAACTGGCGTTGATCCAGCACGCAATGACGATGGCACAAAAGTGGGGCTTCACACCCATGCTGACGCCAGCGCTGGTGAAGCCATCGGCGATGGAAGGCACCGGCTTTCTCGGACAAGCGGCAGAGAACGTCTACCACCTACCCGAAGACGACCTGTACCTGATCGGCACCTCCGAGGTGCCGCTCGCCGCCTACCACTCCGACGAAATCCTGGACGCCGCCGCACTGCCGCGACGCTACGCCGGATACTCCAGTTGCTACCGCCGCGAAGCCGGATCGTACGGCAAAGACACTCGCGGCATCTTCCGGGTTCACTGGTTCGACAAGGTCGAACTGTTCGTCCACTGTGCGCCCGAAGACGCCGAAACCGAACACGTCGGCATCTTGGCCCACGAAAAAGAGTTCCTGAACAGCCTGGAGATCCCCTTCCGTGTTATCGACGTCGCCGCCGGCGACCTCGGGCTGAGCGCAGCCCGCAAGTATGACTGCGAAGCGTGGGTTCCCTCCCAAGGCCGCTACCGCGAGGTCACGTCAACGTCCAACTGCACAGAGTTCCAAGCCCGCCGACTCGGCATCCGGATGAGGGACGCCGACGGCGTCCGACCCGCGGCAACCCTAAACGGAACCCTGTGCGCGATGACACGGATCATCATTGCGATCTTGGAGAACCACCAGCTTCCTGATGGTTCTGTGCGCGTCCCGGAGGCACTGCGGCCTTACCTGGGCGGGCGCGAAAAACTGACAGTAGAAGGAGCATCCTGATGATGCAGATAGTTGAAGACCGGAGTTGGAAGTCTGTCGTCGTTGACAGCGACCGGCCGGTGCTGGCGTTCATGACAGCCGTGTGGTGCCCCCAATGCCGAGCGATGACGCCATTCGTCCAAGAGTTGGCCTCGGATCGCGACGAGTTGTTGGTCGTCCGGGTTCAGATCGAAGACAACGAGGATCTTCAGCGCCAGTTCGAGGTAATGGCGGTGCCGACCTTCGTCGTGCTGCGTAACGGGGAGACGCTTGCGAAGCGCTCCG
>CAYMMF010000102.1:0-3901 GCA_964391475.1 uncultured Propionibacteriaceae bacterium
CGCCCTGGAACTGGTGGAGTACGGCATCAAGGTGAACGCGGTCTGCCCCGGCAACTTCCTTGACGGCCCACTGTGGTCGGATCCCGAGCGGGGTCTCTTCGTCCAGTACCTGAGGGCAGGAAAGGTACCCGGAGCCACCACCATCGAAGAGGTGCGCGAATTTTACGAAGCAAAGGTTCCGATGCGGCGCGGTTGCCTGCCTCGCGACGTAGCCCGCGCCGTCACATACGTAGTCGAACAGGCCTACGAGACCGGCCAGGCAGTGCCGGTCACCGGTGGCCAGAACATGCTTAACTAAGGAGCCCAGCAATGACCATTCCCACAACCCAGCACGCTATTCAGTTCGTAGGTGTTGACCAGATCATCGTCAACCCGAACAAGGAGGTCCATCCCGTCGGACCTCACCAGATGATGCTCCAGGTCGAGGCCTGTGGAATCTGTTTCTCCGACACCAAGTTGTTGCATGCGTTCGACAACCACCCTCGCAAGGGTGAAGTCGTCGGCGGTCTGACTGCCGCCGAGTTGGCTGAGATCCCCAGCTACCAGCCGGGTTCGGCCGCGATCGTGCCCGGCCACGAGCCAGTCGTCCGGGTAGTGGAGGCTGGCGAGGCTGTCACCCACTTCAAGGTGGGCGACCGGTTATTGGTTCAGGCCGACTGGAAGCACCTGCCAACCGCTCACTCCAATGCCGCCTTCGGCTATAACTTCGAGGGCGCCTTGCAGGAGTACGTCGTCGTCGACGAACGCTGCGTCGTCTCCCCGGCGGGTGAAGAGTTCCTGATCCACGTTGCCGACGGCCCATCGGCAGCCGCCATCGGCCTGATTGAGCCGTGGGCGACCGTCGAGGCGTCCTATGCGTACAACGAGCGGCGCTCGCTAAAGCCGGGTGGCAGCCTGCTCGTTGTGGTGGACGACGACGCGTCGGCCTCCGGAGTGGTCGAGCTGGTCGCCGAAAACGCCCCCAGTGAGGTGCTTCACGTTGCGGCGTCCGATGTGGGTTCGCTGGCTGGCGACTCCTTCGACGACATCATCTACTTCGGGGCGGACGCCGGCGTCATCGGCACGCTCGGCGGCATGCTGGGCACCCGAGGCCTGCTCAACATCGTGCTCGGCGGCAAAGAGATCGAAGGCCGGGCGAAGGTGGACGTGGGCCGGGTGCACTACGACTTGATCCGCTACTGCGGCACCACCGGCTCCGATCCCGCGGACGGTTACGCTTGGATTCCTGCCACCGGCGAGGTGCGTGACGGCGACAAGGTCGCGATCGTGGGCGCTGCCGGCCCTATGGGCCTGATGCACACCATGCGCAATGTCGTGCTGGGCAAGCAACTCGACATCGACGCCACCGACCTCAACGACGACCGGCTAGCACACCTGGCCGAAGTCATCGACCCGGTGGCTGCCAAGAAGGGCATTCCGGTTCGGTACGTGAACACCGGGTCGACGCCGCTGGAAGAGGGCTACGACTACGTGGTTTGCATGGTTCCGGTGCCCGCCCTTGTGGCCCAGGGAGTCGACCTTGCGATCGAGGATTCCATCGTCAACGCCTTCGCCGGTATCCCCGCGGGGACTCTTGCCGAGCTCGACGTCCAGCGGATTGTCTCCAAGCGGATCTACCTGATCGGCACCTCTGGCTCCGACGTGTCAGACATGACGACCGTGGTTCGCAAGATCGAAAACGGCGACTACGACACCACCATTTCGCTGGACGCCGTCACCGGGATGGCCGGATTCTCCGACGCGATCAACTCGGTGATCAATCGCACCTCCGGCGGCAAGATCATGGTGTTCCCGCAGCTCCACGACCTTGAGCTGACCAGGCTGGTCGACATGCCTGAGAAGCTGCCTGAGGTTGCGGCGAAGCTGAACAACGGGCTGTGGACCCTCGAGGCGGAGCAGGCGCTGCTGGCAAGGCGCACCAACTGATCGGTTGGCTGAGGAGACCCGGCGGGTTGTCTCGAAGCTGGGGGTTGTGCTGCCCGTCTGCCGGTTGGCTGAGGAGCCGACGAAGTCGGCGTCTCGAAGCCGTCTCGTGCCACCAACCTCCCTAAATGGCACCAACACATGGTTCGAACCATGCGCCTGTGCCCTACCGGGGGGTTGGTGGACGGATAGGGGGGTTGGTGGACGCGAAACCGGCGAAAACCTTGCTTTGAGATGCCCAAGATTGGGCTGTGCCCTTCGAGACGTCGCTTTGCTCCTCCCTAGGGGACCGCATGATCCTCACGACAGCGGCGCTGCGGGCACTGGATGAGGAGACCGTGTTCGGATGGTTCGAGAATCAGCAGCAAGTCCGAACAGAGTGGGCAACGGGACTACGATGGACGCGGTCCGGTATGAACTCGCTACTGGGTCATCAACTGGGGGCCGCATGCACACAACTAAAGGCCGCGAGTTGCTCCAAGGATTGGGCAACTGGCTGAGGAAGAACTCAGACGCTCGACACCACGATCGCCTTGTGACGCAGAGCTTGACCGATGAGCTACGTCAGGTGTTACCACCGCAATGATTGCCAGCACCGTCGCGTTGGTGGGAGCGCTCATCTACGAGCATCGTCTTCTACTACCCGTCCTCGCTGAGCATCTTG
The DNA here is from genome assembly GCA_964391475.1 of uncultured Propionibacteriaceae bacterium. GTDB lineage: Bacteria > Actinomycetota > Actinomycetes > Propionibacteriales > Propionibacteriaceae > Propioniciclava. Next base: position 2,588 of record CAYMMF010000102.1, read on the forward strand.
ATGACAATGACGGGGAGGTGCTACCTCATCTCTTGCTGTCCGACATCGTGCGGTGGCTCGTTGAGCACCGGGGTGATTCGGCTCAGATCGGTCAGATCTGGGCCTGGCTGGAAGCTGCCTATATCCATGGTGATGAGGACGAGCGTGATCTGATAGCTACCAGTGCGGTTGAGATGATCCCAGACCCGGAGCAACCCGGGTCCGAGATGTGCAGCATGCTCGGCCCTGCGTTGCGAGCAGTTGATCCGTGGCAGGTACGACAGTTTGGCCATCGCGTCAGGAATCTTCCATGACTGGTGCAAGCGCTTCGCTGCCAGGGGAGCTTTGGATCCTGCGTCGGCTGGTGGAGGTGGGATGCGAAGTGGGGTCGCTCGCGGAGTTGCGCACTTCCGGTGTGCGGTATGTAGCAGCGGTTCCCGTGTTGTTGGAAGCGCTTGTCAAGATGTGCTGATCGGTCTACTTGATGATCCCGATGTGAGCGGGCACGCGACAGACGCCCTTCGCAAGCGACCGACGCCGAGCGCCCGTGAGGGGCTGGAGCAGATGACCAATTATTCCAGGGCGTGGGTGCGGCGATCGGCCAAAGCGGCGCTGAAGAAGTTGGACGCTATGGAGGTTCACCCCTGATCGTGGAGGCATCAGCTATGAGAAGTCGCTCTGCCCACTTCACGTGAGTCTCGCCCTAACCTGGCTTGCTTTTTTTTGCGTCGTGGGTAATTTGCAATGCATTGCGTTAACTGCATGTTAAGGGTAGGACGCAATGGGGGGAAACCATGGCGATCTATTCCAAACTCGGCAATCTTCCAAGTGGGGTGACGTTGTGAATATACGGAACCTAACCGGCCTGCTCGTAGCGACAGTGATGCTGGCTGGCTGCTCACCGGCACCTAGCCCGCTGTCTACCTATGTCAGCCATGACGATAGTGGAGCGTCCGACGGCGCCTTGTTGGCTGGGGAACTCATCCTGGAATCGGGGTGCCTGTACGTTCAGCAGTCCGACACAAGAACTCGGTACCTCCCGTTGTTCGTCGAGGGGTCAGCGTCATGGAACGGCAAGGTGCTCACCCATGCCGACCGAACGTACAATCTCGGGGACACAATTCAACTGATCGGTGGTGTCAGCAGTTTGCCTCCGAAAGACGCCTCGGTGTGTGACGATGCAGCGCCCACGTGGGTCGTAGGCGACCCGAGTTAGCAAAGCCCATTGACGGACGCCCCGGCACCTAGGAACGGTGCCGGGGCGTCCCTCGTGTTGGGGGAGTGGCGATGGGATCAAAGGTGTTGGTGTCGGCGGCTGAGGCCCTTCGAGACGGA
>CAYMMF010000102.1:3911-7150 GCA_964391475.1 uncultured Propionibacteriaceae bacterium
CCGCCTCAGGGAGCCCAGCCCGGATGGTTCCGACCCTTCGAGACGTCGCTTCGCTCCTCCTCAGGGTTCTCGCTTTCAGCAAAATACTTGTGAAATCGATCTCAAATGCCTTGCGAACTGGTTCCGAATCCTAGTAAGATCGAAAGCAGAACGAAAGGACGGGTGTGAGCGTCGAGCGAATGGAACGCGAAACCATCATCCTTGACCAGTTGGCCAAGGATGGGTCGCTATCGGTTTCTGCGCTGTCACAGGATCTTGGGGTTTCTGAAGTGACGATCCGCTCCCAGCTTCGCGCGCTCGAGGAGCGCGGCCTTCTCACTCGTACCCACGGCGGAGCCCGACCTTCGTCGATCCAGAACGTGCTTGCCCGCCGCGCTCAAAACGCCGAGGCCAAGGACCGAATCGCAGCCGCTGCAGCCGAACTCGTCCGGGACGACGACCGGATCATGATCGAAGCGGGCACAACCACAGCGCTCATCGTCGGGCATCTAGTGGGGCTACAAGGCGTCCAAATCGTCACAAACTCGACGCTGGTCTTCACTCAAGCAAGGTTGAATCCCGCGCTGACGGTGATCCTCACCGGAGGCACATTCCACCGGCCAAGCGAATCGTTGGTGGGACCGTCCGCGCTGAGAACAATCCGCGAATTCAACGTCCGCCTCGCTTTCGTCGGAACCGATGGTTTCAGCGTCGAACGCGGTCTCACCACCCAGTTCGCCGAGGGCGCCGAGGTCATCTCCGAGATGCATGACCGCTCGGACGAGACCTGGCTGCTAGCGGACTCGTCCAAGTACGGACGAACCGGTTTCGTGAGCGTCCTACCAATCGACGCTCTAGCCGGAATCATCACAGACTCGGGCATCCGCCCAGAACCACTTTCAAATCTGTCCCAAAGCGCGCGGCAAGTGCGCACCGTTTAGGAGGAATCAATGGCCACCACTGTGGTGATGCCGCAACTAGGCAACACCGTCGAATCGTGCCTTCTCACCACCTGGTTGGTGACCGAAGGTGACACCGTCGACGAGAACACCACCCTGTGCGAGATCGAGACCGACAAGTCCGCGATGGACGTGCCGGCCGGCGTCTCTGGCACCGTGCTCAAGTTGCTCGCCGAGGAGGGCGACGACGTTCCGGTGAAACAAGCGATCGCCATCATCGGCGCGCCCGGCGAAGACATCTCTGCTGCGTTGGCGGCAGCGGGCGCATCTGATGAGCCCGCCATCGAGGCCACACCCGAAACCGCCTCCGAAGCTGCCCCTGCGGCCCCCGCCCCCGCGTCCACCGCGCCCGAGGCCGTTCGAACCGATGGCCCGGTCACGGCGGCGTCGCCTCGCGCCCGCTCGCTGGCGGAACGCTCCGGTTTGCCGCTGGACGCCGTCACCTCGGCGTCCGGCCCCCACGGACGCGTCATCGAACGCGACGTCGCGGCAACCCTGGCCGCCGGGCCGCGTCCGACCGCCGGTGCGAAGGGCGCCGACCTGGCAGGGCTTGAGTACGGCACCGGGCTGGGTGGACGCGTGACCCGCGCCGATCTGGCCGCAGCCCCCGACGCAGCCCCGGCCCCAGCCGCGGCGTCCCGCGAGTACCCCGGTGAGTTCACCGACACCCCGCTGAAGGGCATCCGCAAGATCGTCGCCGAGCGCATGATGAACGCGCTCGCGACCAGCGCGCAGTTGACCTACGACATCTCCGCCCCAGCCGCCGGCATGTTGGCGCTGCGTAAGCGGTTCAAGAACTCCGACGCCGAACTGGGCTTCAACGGAATCACCCTGGGCGACCTGGTTTGCTACGCCACCGTCAAGACGCTGGCCAGGCACGACAACCTCAACGCCCACCTCGACGGCGGCGTCCTGCGCACGTTCCGTAGCGTCCACCTGGGGCTGGCGGTCGACACCCCGCGCGGTCTGCTCGTCCCGACCATCCGCAACGCGGACGCGATGAGCTTGCGTGAGCTGTCCAACACCACCAAGGAACTCGCCAACGCGGCCCGCGACGGCAAGATCGACCCCGACCTGCTGACTGGCGCAACGTTTACCGTCAGCAACCTGGGCTCGTTCGGAGTCGAGAGCTTCACACCGATCATCAACGTGCCCCAGACCGGAATCCTGGGCGTCAACACGATCACGCCGCGGGCGACTATCAACGCCGACGGCGTGGTCGTGGTCGAGCAGCGCATCGGGTTCTCGCTCACCGCTGACCACCAGGTGGTCGACGGGGCGGACGCCGGACGTTTCCTCGCCGATCTGGTCAAGGCCATCACCAACATTGACCTCACGGTTCTGGGGTGAAGGCGATGACCCACTACGACGTAATCATTATCGGCGGCGGTCCTGGCGGCTACATCGCCGGGGAGCGCCTCGCTCACGCGGGCAAGAAGGTGCTCGTCGCCGAGAAGGAATCCCTGGGCGGAACCTGCCTGAACGTCGGCTGCATCCCGACCAAGTCGCTGCTCAACTCGGCAAAGCTGTACGCCCACGCACTCGATTCAGAGAAGTTCGGTGTCACGGCGTCCGGTGTCACCTTCGACTGGGACCAGATGCAGTCATGGAAGAAGCAAACCGTCGACACCCTCGTCGGAGGAGTCGGCTCTATGCTCAAGCGTCTCAAGGCCGAAGTTGTCAAGGGCCACGCGACGCTCGTCGCTCCCGGAGTGGTCGCGGTGAATGGCGAACGCCACACCTGCGAGCACGTCATCATCGCAACCGGCTCCGAGCCTGTGCTGCCTCCCATCCCCGGCGTCCGCGAGAACCCCAAGGTTCTGGATTCCACCGGCCTGTTGGCCATCGACCACGTGCCCGCCCGGCTGGCCGTCATCGGCGGCGGTGTGATCGGCGTCGAGTTTGCATCGCTGTTCGCGGCGTTGGGCTCACAGGTTTCGGTCATCGAGATGATGGACGAGATCTGCCCCTTCATGGACGCCAAAGTGGCCGCTGCGCTCCGCAAGGGCATCACCGGCGTGGACTTCCACCTGGGCTGCCGGGTTGAAGCCGTAGAAGATTCGACCGTGGTGTTCACCACAAAGTCCGGCGACCAGGTTCGCCTAGAGGCCGACATTGTGCTCATGGCCGTTGGCCGGCGCCCACTCGTCGAGGGTTGGGGCGCGTCCGAGGCCGGTCTGGACTACTCGCCGCGGGGCGTCGTGGTCGACGACTGCATGCGGACCAACCTGCCCAACGTGTGGGCAGTCGGCGACGTCACCGGACGCAGCCTGCTGGCCCACGCTGCCTACCGCATGGGCG
>CAYMMF010000103.1:0-7136 GCA_964391475.1 uncultured Propionibacteriaceae bacterium
GGTTCGCAGATGCCGACGACGCCCTCGCGCGAGGCGACTTCGCAGGTGCGGTGGTGGAGTTCGACAAGATCTTGGCACACACCCCGAACGACCCCGAGGCGGTGGCAGGACGAGCGCAATCCAGCCTGCTGGTGCGTCTGAAGGAGGTGGACGCCGAAGTCGTCCGCAACCGGCTCACCGACCCCGACGACTTGGAAGCCCAACTGTCGATGGCAGACATGGAGGTCGCGAGCGGAAAGCCCCAGGAAGGGTTCGCACGGCTCATCGGCATCGTGTCTCGATCCAGCGGGGACACCCGCGACCTTGCGCGCCAACGGTTGATCGAACTGTTCCAGGCGGTGGGCGACACAGACCCGCTCGTGCTGAAGGCACGCCGAGATCTGATGACCGCGCTCTTTTAGCAGGAGCGCGGTACCCAGCGGTTTGTCACCCGGTGTTTCGCATTCCAGCCGCAACTCCGTTAACAGTGACGAGCAGGGCTCGCTGGAGGTCGTTGGGAACAGGCTCACCCGTTGCTTCAAACTGGCGCACCCGTCGGAGCAACTCCACTTGCAGATATGAGATCGGGTCGAGGTACTGGTCACGAACCGCCAAGGTGCGCTGCAGCCGCGGCTGTGAGTCGAGCAGCGTCCGCTCGCCGGTCAATCGGGTGATCTCCTCCAGCGTGAGGTCGTACTCCGCCCGGATCATGGCGAAGATGTGCCTCAAAGGCTCGGGCACAAGGGTTTCCACGTAGTGCGCAGCCACTTCGAGGTCGGTTTTCGCCAGTGTCATCGACACGTTCGAGATCACTGATGAGAAGAAGTGCCACTGCTGCAGCATCTGACGCAGGTCGTCCTCGAAGCCAGCCTCCCTGGCTGCACGTAACCCGGAACCGACGCCAAACCAGCCCGGAATAACCTGGCGGGACTGCGTCCAACCGAAAACCCAGGGGATCGCCCGCAGCCCTTCAATGCCGCCCCCCGAGTCGGGGCGCTTGCTGGGCCTGGAACCGATGTTCAGGGCACCCAGTTGGTCAGTGGGCGTGGACGCCAAAAAGTAGGTGGGCAGATCCGGTTCGTCGATCAAACCTCGGTAGGTACCGAACGCGGCCTCGGACGCCAACTCCATCACGGCGTCCCAGCGTTCCTGATCGGCAGGGGTGAGCCGGGGCGTCCGGTGGAGCGCGGACGCCTCGATCACAGCAGCCAGCGACAACGCGAGATTGTCGGTTGCCAGGGCGGGCAGTGCGTACTTGTCAGAGATCACTTCGCCCTGTTCGGTGAACTTGATGCTTCCATCCAGGACGCCGTAGGGCTGGGCGAGGATCGCATCGTAGGTTGGCCCCCCACCTCGTCCAACAGAACCGCCTCGTCCGTGGAAAAGCCGAAGCTGAACACCGTGGCGGGCGGCCACGTCGCGGAGCCGACGCTGCGCCTGATGGATCTCCCACTGGCTGGTGAGGACGCCTGATTGCTTGTTGGAATCTGAATAACCCAGCATGACCTCCAACCGGTCACTGCGCAGCGACACCAGCCGCCGAAACGACGGATCCGACAACAACCCGTCCACCAACTCAGAGCACGCCCTGAGCTCAGAGACCGTCTCCAACAGTGGAACGATGCCGATGTCGGCGTGCACGCCCGAACCCTCCCGGTCACCGTGCAAGTCAACCAGACCGGCTTCGGCGGCCAGGACGGCCGCAGCCAGCACGTCGTCGACACCTTGGGTCATCGAAACGATGTAGGTCTCGATGACGCCGGAGCCATACGTCCGCTGCGCCCGTCCGATCTCTGAGAAGACGTTGAACGTGCGCCTAGCCCGATCGCTCAGCACCGGATCCGCTCCCGCTAGCGGACGCCTCGAGGCCAACTCCGCTGACAACACTTCGCGACGCTCTTCGCGCGCCAAATCGTCGTACGGACGCCCAAGCTCACCGAGCCGATCGATCAGCGCGGCGATCACCTCATGGTGGGCATCGGCGTGCTCTCGGATGTCGAGGGTGGCAAGGTGCAGCCCGCTGGCGGCCAGTGCCTGCACAGCGGCGCGGACCCGACCTGCTGCAGCCAACGACCCACCGTGGGTTCGAAGCGATTCCGCGATGACCGCCAGATCTGATTGAAGTTCAACCGGTGAGGAGTAGTCACGCCCCGGCTCGTGGGGAGCACCGCTTCGGGTGCGAGCCTTGGTGTTGCGCAACTTGGCTCTGATGTAGGCCAGCTTCAACCGGTACGGCTCCTCGGCGTTGAACTCCAAGACTGTCTTGTCCAGATTGCTGATCGCTTCGCCATCCGACGATATGGAGGCAAGTAGCGCTTCGCTGACGCTCCCGACGCGCGTCGACGACGAAAGATCGAGGCTGAGCTTGTCTACGATCTCTACGGCGTGAGCCACCGCCTGCTCGTGTTGGAGTTGAAGCACCTCGCGGGTTACCTCGGGAGTGACGAACGGGTTGCCGTCGCGATCGCCTCCGATCCAAGAGCCAAGCCGCACAGGTGCGACGTCGTGGGGGAGTTCTAAACCCGCCTCTTGACACAGGGCAGTCAGTTCAGCAAGAACCGCGGGCAGAGCGTCGGATGTAATCGCGTCGGTGTAGTAAAGCGCATTTCTGGCCTCGTCCACCGGGGTGGGGCTGTGACGCCGAAGTTCGTCGGTCTGCCACAACAAGTCGATCGTCTCAGCCATCCGGTGATCTTGCCGCTGCCTGGCGATCGAATCCTCAGGTGTTGGTTCGGCGAGGGTGTCGGCAATGTCACGCAACTTCAGTAACACCGATCTGCGGCTGGCTTCCGTCGGGTGGGCTGTGAATACCGGACGCATGTCGAGTGCCCGGATCGTTTTCTCAAGCAGTTCGCGTCCTCCGGTATCGACCACGGCAGCTACGGCGCGTTCTAACCATCCGGCGTCCTGTGCTGAGATGCTGCGCACCCGGTGCACTTGCTCAGCCGTGTTCGCCAACTGGAAGTAGGCAGCGAAAGCCCGTACGAGCGCGGTCGCTTGCTCGGCGTCCAGCGACGCCAGCGTCGCTCGAGCGGACGCCGCCTGTTCCGGGAAGCCTTGGGTACGGGCCTGCTTGATCTGGACGCGAACGCGTTCGACCAGGTCTAGAAGTTCCGGGCCACCCTGTCGCACCAGGCTCTCACCAAGCAGGCCTACCACTCGTCGCACGTCGGAGCGCAACTCGGAGTCGATCGCAAAGTCGTCAAGATTCGTCACGACGAGAAGAGTGTCAGATTCTCCTCATGGTTGGCGAGACAGTTGTCCCCTCCTCGGACACAACCAAGGAGGGGACAAAAGCAGCCTTACTCTCCGCTCGGCTCTTCTTCTAGCTCTGCGGGAGCCTCACCGTCCCAACGGAAGATCAACGCACCCATCGGCGGCACCTGGACCCGGGCACTAGTGGGGAAACCGTTGGCGGGTTCGCCGTTGGCGATGACCTGACCCATATTGCCCATCCCGGAGCCGTCGTACAGGGAGGAATCCGAGTTGTGGATTTCGGTCCAAACCCCGGCTTCTGGCAATCCGATCCGGTAGTCGTACCAGGGCTCGGAGCTGTAGTTGATGACGACCGCCAATTGTTGACCGTCACCATCTCGCCGAATCCAGCTGTACGTGTTCGCGGACGCGTCGTCGGCATTGATCCACGAGAACCCGTGCGGATCGTTGTCGAGCTTCCACAACGCCGGATGCGCCTTGTAGAGCTCGTTTAAGTCGCGAATCATCAACTGCAAGCCGTTGTGACCCCAAAGATCCGACACCCACCATTCAAGGGACGTGTTCTCGTTGAACTCTGTGCGCTGGCCGAACTCACACCCCATGAACAGCAACTGCTTGCCGGGGAATGCCCACATCCACGTGTAGAACGCGCGCAAGGTGGCGAACTGTCGCCACGAGTCTTGGGGGATCTTGTTTATCATCGATCCCTTACCGTGCACGACCTCGTCGTGGCTGATCGGCAGGACGAAATTCTCGGAGTACTGGTAGACCATCGCGAACGTCATCTCGTTGTGATGCCACTGGCGATAGATCGGCTCGAGCGCCAGGTAGCGCAACGAGTCATTCATCCAACCCATGTTCCACTTGAAGCCGAAGCCCAACCCACCCCAGTTGGTGGGCTTGGTCACACCACCGAACGATGTGGACTCCTCAGCGATCATCGTCACGCCGGGAACCCGCTCGTACAGATGCCGGTTGACGTAGCGAAGGAAGTCGATGGCTTCCAGGTTGTGGTTGCCACCGAACTCATTGGGCACCCACTGGCCCGGCTCGCGGCTGTAGTCGAGGTAGACCATGGAGGCCACGGCGTCCACCCGCAGCGCGTCGATGTGGAACTCGGTGATCCAGTAGAGGGCGTTAGAGATCAGGAAGCTCTTCACCTCGTTGCGCCCGTAGTTGAAGATGTAGGTGCCCCAGTCCATGTGTTCACCCTGGCGGGGGTCTGAGTGCTCGTACAGCGCGGTGCCGTCGAATCGGCCGAGCGCCCACTCGTCCTTCGGGAAGTGCCCGGGCACCCAGTCGAGGATGACGCCGATGCCGGCCTGGTGCAGCCTGTCGATCAGGTAGCGAAGCTCGTCCGGACGTCCCATCCGGGAAACCGGCGCGAAGTAGTTCGTTACCTGGTAACCCCACGAGGGTTCGTACGGGTGCTCGGTGACAGGCATGAATTCGACATGGGTGTAACCCTGCCAAGACACATACTCCACGAGTTCTTCGGCTAACTCGAGGTAAGTCTTGCCCTTACGCCACGAACCCAGGTGAACCTCGTAGATGCTCATTGGTTCGTTCTGGAGGTTCTTCTTGGCGCGCTCGGCGATCCACTCGTCATCGTCCCAACCAAACTGGCTGGTGTACACGATCGACGCGTTGGAGGGGGCCTGTTCGGCGAAGAAGGCCATCGGGTCGACCTTTTCGCGCCACACGTCGTCGGCGCCGAGAATGTTGAACTTGTACAACGTGCCGTCGCCGATGCCTTCAACGAAGATCGACCAAACGCCGCTGCCCGGAATTAGGTGCATCGTGTCACCGGTCCACCAGTTGAAGTCGGCGTTGAGTCGCACCTCTTTGGCGTTCGGCGCCCAGACGGCGAAACGGGTTCCGGTGACCGGCCCCCTCTCAGGGTCGTGGATGGTTACCACGTGGGCACCCAACCTCCGCCAAAGTTCTGTGTCGCCACCGTTATGGAATCCTTCGAGATCCCAGCCGGTGAGTCCGCCGGAAGTTTCGCGTGCCATGGTCACTCCTTCATCTCTTCTCGAACCTCGTCGGCCCGTAGCAATCGGTTAAGAGCCCGCATCGGGATGGCAACCCAGTCCGGGCGGTTTCGCAGTTCGTAGCCGACCTCGTAGATCGCCTTGTCGATCTCGTAAGCAGTCACGACGTCGAGTAGTTCATCAGTGGCTCCACAGTAGCCCGACCAGAACGCGTCCCGCGCCTGATTCGCCCACGAGATCGCTTGGGTCGATTGTGGATCGGGATGTTGGCTCGTCGCGTAATCCAATGAACGCAGCAACCCTGCGACATCACGCCACCGCGAATCCGGACGCCGACGCTCGGAGACAGGCTTGGCAGGTTCGCCTTCGAAGTCGATGATCGTCCAACCACGGGCGGACCAAAGGGCTTGCCCCAAGTGGAAATCGCCGTGGATACGCTGAACCTTCAGCTGTCGTCCGCGCAGTGCGTCGAACGCTGCCAAGGCGGCCGGACGGAGACCCAGCAGACCGGGCACGTCTCGACATGCGGCGTCCAACCTGGACGCCATCGCATCAGCCAGACGGTCACCCACGACCTCGCTGACACCGAACACATCGGCGAGGCGAGTGTGAACCCGCCGCAACGCACGCCCCAACTCGGTCGCCTGATTCGTGAAGTTGCGGTTCTCTGCGCATGCAGCAGTGGCTAGGACGAAACCGTCCTCGGAATCGAGCATTCTTTCCATCACGAGACCGACGTCGGTGTTCACACCTTCTGGCCAACTCACGCTCAACCTGCCCAGCAGTTTGGGGGTGTCAACCCCAGCCAAGGCGCCCAGCAACTCCGCATCCAGATTAGGGCCAGGTTCCAGCTTGCGGAACACCTTGATTAGCGCGTCATCGCCTAGCGCGATCATGCTGTTCGACTGATCCACAATCCACACCCGTGCTGGCTCGGCGGCAGGCGCAACGGCTCGCCCTAGCGTTGTTACAGCCTCCGGGTCAGCGACCGCGTCTGTCACGAAGCAGCGCCCAAAGCCGGGGAGTTCCACGCTGCCCAGTGCGTCCGGGCGGTCGGTTTGGTGGTAGGCCACCAATAGGTGGTAGTGCTCAGTCGCTCCCGTTTCGTACCCGATCTCAGCGATCTCGCTTCTGATGGCGGGCCACTCACCGCGGGCGGTGTACCACGCCAGCGGGGTGATGCCGTCAAGCGAACCCTCTCTGCCTTTGCCACCGAACCAGCGGGCGTTGGCCATGAAGGTCCACCATGCTCGACGCATGTCCTCCATGACAGTCAGGACAGATGAAGGATGTGTGCGGGAGCAGCCGGATCAAGTCGGACGAAATTGCGTTCCCCCCAAGTGAAGGTTGCGCCGGTTAGTTCGTCCGTCACCTGGATCTGTGAACCGGCTGGTCGTCCCAGCAGGGTCATGTCGAGGAAGATGTCGCTCTCAACAGTGTTTTCGGGATCGAGAGAGCAGATTACGAGGATCGTGTCGTCGCCGTCATGCTTGCTGAACACGAGCACCTCGTCGTGGGGCGCGTGGTGGAATTCGATCTGACGAAGTTGCTGCAAGGACGGATGGGCTTGCCTTATCGCGTTCAACCGACCCAGCAACACGTTGAGATTCGGTTCAGCGGAATAATCCCTGGGCCGGAACTCGTACTTCTCCGAATCGAGGTACTCCTCGCGTCCGGGGGCAAGCGACTGGAACTCGAACAGTTCGAATCCGGAGTAGACCCCCCAGGTCGGCGAGAGTGTGGCCGCGAGAATGGCTCGGATCGAGAACGCCGCCGGGTTGCCGGACTGCAGGAAGAACGGGTTGATGTCTGGGGTGTTGACGAAGAAATTGGGTCGATAGAACGAATCCATTTCCCGGCTGAGTTCGAGCATGTACTCGGTGAGCTCTTCTTTGGTGTTGCGCCAAGTGAAGTAGGTGTAGCTCTGGTGGTAGCCGACCTTGCCCA
>CAYMMF010000104.1:0-4817 GCA_964391475.1 uncultured Propionibacteriaceae bacterium
TCCATGATGGCCTCGGCCATGTTTGGATCCAGCCGGCCGAGTTCGAGCATCCTCCCGATGTGGGTTACGTACGCCTTTCTCGTTGCGGCGTGAGCCTCGAGTCGGTAGTACTCCTCGTCGGGGAGTCCGAGGCCAGCTTGGCCAACGAAAAGCCGGTACTTGGACGGCTCGCCTGGGTCGGCGTCCACTCCCATTCCGATCAAAGAGGTGATCCCATCCTGGATGGTCTGGGCGATCCAGGTCAGGAGTCCTTCTTTGTCGTTGATTTCTTCAGCGGCGTCGAATAGTCCCTGGATTCCTCGTGTTTCGATCGAGTCGGAATCCATGAAAGACCGGTAGAGATCCGCGATCTTGGCTTTGTCGCTCCCTGCGTGTTGTGGTTGCTTCGCTAGGTCTTCGATGATGGTTCGGACGTCTTTTTCCGCGGCATCTCGCAGTTGGTCGAATGCTCCCCATCGCGCCTTGTCGTCGGGTATCTCGTTGGCGGCTAGCCAACGGCCGTTCACATGCTTAAACAGGTCGTCGGTTGGGCGCACGGTTATGTCGATATCGAAGCTCACCGGCCCAGCTTAACCAGAACCCAAATTAGGCTCGTCACACCGTCCAGGTGTCGGTTCCGGTAATCACCTTCTGCAGTGCGGACGTACGGTCCGTGGGCATTTTGAGTTGCGCGCGTGTCGCATCGTCGTAGGTTGGGCGTGTCACTTGCCGGAAGATCCCGATGGGTGCGCGCACGGTCTCGTCAGTTTGGGTTAGTGCTGCCAGTTCGAAGGCCAGCGACGCCGTGGGTCCGTGCGCGTCGTGGCGGATCACCGCGTCCATCCCGACTTCTTCAACGGGGCGAATCTCCAGTGCTCCGGTTTGGGGGTTACGCACAACGCCGTGGGTGTCGTTGTCGAAAAGGATCGGTTCGCCTTGGCGTAGCGGGATCAGTGTTTGGTTAGACGACGCCCCCTTCAGCGGGTCGAATGCGCCGTCGTTGAAGATCGGGCAGTTCTGGTAGATCTCGATGAAGGATGTTCCCCGGTGGTGGGCTGCTGCTCGGAGTATTTCGGTGAGGCTCTTGCGGTCGGAGTCGACGGCGCGCGCTACGAAGGTCGCCTCTGCGCCGAGCGCAAGGAGTAACGGATTGAATGGGTGGTCGACAGATCCGTGTGGTGTTGATCTGGTCACCTTCCCAGACTCGGACGTGGGGGAGTATTGGCCTTTCGTCAAACCGTAGATCCGGTTGTTGAAGAGCAGGATGTTCAGATTCACGTTGCGACGCAAGGCGTGGATCAGATGGTTACCACCAATGCTGAGCGCGTCGCCGTCGCCGGTTGCGATCCAGACGGAAAGGTCTTCTCTTGCCATTGCGATTCCGGTCGCGATGGCGGGTGCTCGTCCGTGGATGGAGTGCATCCCGTATGTGTCCATGTAGTAGGGGAATCGGGATGAACAGCCGATGCCTGAGACGATTACGGTGTTCTCGCGTTTGATTCCGAGTTCCGGCATCACTGACTGGAAGGCTGCGAGGACGGCGTAGTCGCCGCATCCGGGGCACCAGCGAACCTCTTGCTCGGGGACGAAGTCTTTCCGGGTTAGTGGTTCCACGGCCAATGGGATCTGGCGTAGGCCAGCTGGTCGAGTGGTCATTACTTCTCCTCATTCAGCATTGCATGTAGGTCCACTTCGAGTTCGCCTGGCGATATTGGTAGTCCTCGTACTCTGCTGTAGCTTTCGGCGTCCACTAGGTATTTTGCGCGGAGCATCATGGCGAGTTGTCCGAGGTTCATTTCTGGCACGATGACGCGGTGGTACTTGCGGAGCACGTCGCCGAGGTTTGCCGGGAATGGGTTTAGCCAGCGTAGGTGCACCACCGCGATCTTTTGGCCCCTGCGGCGAAGCCGCTTAGCGGCAGCTGAGATCGGGCCCCAAGTTGATCCCCAACCGACGACGAGTAGGGTCGCTTCTCCTGATGGGTCGTCGATTTCCACGTCAGGTACTGGGACGCCGTCCACCTTTGCTTGACGAAGTCGCACCATCCGGTCGTGGTTGGCGGGGTCTTGGCTAACGACTCCGGTCTTGTTGGCTTTTTCTAGTCCGCCGATTCGGTGCTCGAGCCCGGGTGTTCCGGGGACGGCTAGTGCGCGGGCTAGTTTCTCGTCTCGCAGGTATGGCAGGAATGTGCTGTCGGGCCCGTTCGGTTCGGTGGTGAACTGTGGGTCGATGGTTGGGATTGAATCCAGGTTTGGCACGATCCATGGTTCTGCGCCGTTGCCGAGGTAGCCGTCAGAGAGGAGGATGACTGGCGTCCGGTAGTCGACGGCGACCCGGCATGCTTCTACTGCGGCGTCGAAGCAGTCCGCGGGTGATTGCGCGGCGATTACTGGGACGGGGGCCTCGCCGTGTCGTCCGAACATCGCGTGGGAGAGGTCGGCCTGCTCGGTCTTGGTGGGCATACCTGTGGAGGGGCCTGCATCACAGACGACGAGCGGCAGTTCGAGTGCAACTCCGAGTGAGATCGTCTCTGATTTCAGTGCCATTCCCGGCCCTGATGTGACTGTGACGCCCAGGTCGCCGACCCAGGACGCCCCCAGAGCGGCTCCGACCGCTGCGATTTCGTCTTCTGCCTGGAAGGTGATGACGCCTTGATCTTTTGCTCGGCTCAGTTCGTGGAGTACATCTGACGCGGGTGTGATTGGGTATGCGCCCATGTAGAGGGGCATTCCTGCTTTGACGGCCCCCGCCATGAGGCCATACGCGAGCGCACGGTTGCCGCTGATCTGACGGTATGTGCCGGACGGCAGTTGTGCTCGGGTCACTTCGAAACGGTGCGCGAAGCTTTCTGTTGTTTCCCCGAACGCGTAGCCAGCTTTGAACGCGGCGATGTTGGCGTCGCGGATCTTAGGGTTGCTGCCGAATTTGGTATCTAGGTATTCCAGCGTCCCTTCGACGGGACGTGAGAATAGCCACGTCAGCAGCCCGAGTGCGACCATGTTTTTGCTTCGGGCGGCTTCTTTGCGTCCCAGCCCGAATGGTGTGACGGCTGCGACTGCGAGCCCTGTCAGGTCGATTGCTTGGACGTTGTAGTCGTCGAGGCTTCCGTCGCTGAGCGGGTTTTCGGTGTAGCCGACTTTTGCCAAGCTGCGAGTGGTGAAGTCCGCGGTGTCGGCAATGATGGTTCCGCCGCGGATTAAATCTCCCAGGTTGGCGCGTAGCGCGGCTGGGTTCATGGCGACGAGGACGGTCGGATGGTCGCCTGGGGTTTTGATGTCGTGGTCAGCGAAGTGAAGTTGGAAGCTCGAAACGCCGCCGATTGTCCCGGCTGGTGCCCGAATTTCTGAGGGGAAGTTGGGCAGAGTAGAGAAGTCGTTGCCGACCGCCGCCGAGTCGGAGGTGAATCGATCACCGGTGAGTTGCATTCCGTCGCCGGAATCTCCTGCGAACCGGATTACGACCTGGTCAATCTTTCGAACTTCTGTCATTCTCTCCACTCCTGCTTTTCTCGCCTGTCCTCTTCCACCAGTCCGGGGGGAGTCTACCTCCGCATGCCAACGTGAATTCGTTGCCCATTTGTTGGGCTATCTCAAGGTCTGGTGTTGAGTTGGGGTCGGTTTTCGTGACCGTTGGCGGCTGGCTAGGCTGGTCGTGGCAGCGGAGGAGGTCCGGTGGCGCAAATGGAAGCGTGGGCGAGGCGGGCTAGCGTCCGGATACGCGCGGAGTTTGCTCGTCGTTGGGCGGACGCCGTGGCTGCTATTCGGCTTCGTCCGGTTCAGGTTGGTTTGCTCGGGACGACTCTTCTCGCTTTGGGTTCTTTGACTCCTGCCTATCTCCCGCAGGCCAGCCCGTTCTGGCCGACCATGCGCGCGTTGGGGTTGGATACTTGGCCGGCGAAGGCGGGTGGCACCGCGCTGGTAATCACCTCGGTGGCGTTGTTGATCGGGGCTTGGTTCAGCCTTCGTCCGACTGTTTATCATGACGTCAAGCATTGGGCGGTGCTTGCGTGGTGGTCTTTGCCGCTGCTTTTCGCTCCTCCGATTTTCAGTCACGATGCGTACGCCTACGCGGCTTACGGGTGGTTGCTTCATAACGGTTTGAACCCTTATGAGGTTGTTCCTGGGGGGCTTCCGGGAACGTTTGCAGATCAGGTCGACTGGTTGTGGCGTTACACGCCTGCGCCGTATGGGCCGCTTGCTCTTCAGATTGGGCACGGGTTGGTGGACGTCGCGGGGTTCAATCCGTATTACTCGGCCGTGCTGATGCGGTTGCCTGCGTTGGTGGGGGTTGCGTTGATCATGCATTACCTGCCGAGGTTGGGGCATCAGATGGGGGTACCTCCGGCTGATGTTGCGTGGTTTTCCGCTATCAACCCGCTGTTGGTGATCGACTTTGTGGGTGGTGCTCACAACGATGCGCTGATGATGGGTCTGGTCGTTCTTGCCCTTTATCTGGGTAATCAGGGCCGGTTTTTGATTGCTTTGGTTCTCGTTGGGGTAGCGGGCACGATCAAACAGCCGGCTTTGCTTGCTGCCTACCCGATTGCAATTTTATTCATCACTCCAAAAGTAAGTATGAATAAAATTGAACGCATAACCCAATTTTAACAGTACATATGTTAATATACATGTCATGACAGTAATGCGTGTATTTATTATTTAAGAAGGAACATATGGGTTAGTATGGAGCGCGCAGTTATTTGCGCGCTCTTTGTGTATTTGTAATAATTAGTCGTGAAGTGCCACGGAGCAAGCTCCTGCACTTCTGACAGGGGACCTACCAACGACTCATACTTCGTCGGGTTAGGTCTCCCAGAGGAGAGGAAAAGATGGGGAAGT
>CAYMMF010000104.1:4827-7064 GCA_964391475.1 uncultured Propionibacteriaceae bacterium
CGGTTTGGGTTGCGTGCGACTTTCGCGGTCGGTGTTGCTGTGGTCGTGTTTGTCGGGGTTTCGCTCGCGACTGGCCTCGGTTTCGGTTGGGTGGACGCGATGGGCGTCCCCGGCATGATCGTTACCTTGGCGCCGTTCAGTATTCTCGGCTGGTTGGTTCAGTCTGGGGTTGACTGGGTTGGGCTTGATCCTTCTGGGCATGCTGCCCGGGATGCCGCGCAAGTGTTGGGTCTGATACTCGCGGTTGTGATCATCGGGTACCAACTCGTTAAGAGATCTCGGACGGAGCCGATGCGGTTCTTGGCTTGGTCTTTTCTCGCTCTGGCTGTGTTCGGGCCAGCGTTGAATACCTGGTATTTGTTGTGGGGTGGGCTTTTGCTTCCGCTGGCTCGTCCTTCGCAACGCGTGTGGCAGGTGGCTGCGATGGTGACGACTGTGCTGTTGGTGTTCGGGGCTGCCAATTTGGCGTGGCGGAATGACGCTGTGGCTTTGGCGCTCGCAGCTCTCGCGGCGGTGGCCATCTACCTGTACCGTCGTCCGCATCTCGCTGTGCCCAATTTGCCCGAAATCGGGAGTAAGGAGACCTCCACATGACTGAATCAGAGGTTCTGGTCGATGTTTCTGACGGGGTGGGTCGGATCACTTTGAACCGCCCTCGGGCGATCAACGCGCTAACTGCTGCGATGATGCAGACGATGAGTGATGTTCTTCTGGCTTGGCAGCACGATCTAAGGGTTGAGTCGGTTGAGCTTCGCGGTGCTGGTGATCGTGGGCTCTGTTCCGGCGCCGATGTTAGGGCGCTGCGCGAGGTCGTGTTGGCTGGTGGGGACTATATGGTCTTCTTCGATTTGGAGTATGCGCTTGACGGTCTGATCGCGACCTATCCGAAGCCTTACACGGCGTTTATGACTGGCATCACGATGGGTGGTGGGCTTGGGCTTTCTGCCCACGCGTCCCGTCGGGTTGTGGACGCCTCGTCTAGTTTGGCCATGCCCGAAACCATCATCGGTTTTGAGCCTGATGTGGGTGTGCTGTTCCACTTGGCTAAGGCTCCTGGCGGGTTGGGCACCTATCTTGCTTTGACCGGTAATCCTGTTGGTGCCGCAGACGCAATCTTGGTTGGGTTGGCAGATGAGTGTGACGGCGAGTGTCCTCCTGGAGAGTTGGCCGATAGCCGGTCGTGGATCGATGAGTGTTTCGCGGGTGACGATCCTGTCGCGATCATCACGCGACTCGAGGCGCACGATGATCCGCGGGCGGCGGTTGCGGCGTCCGACCTCAGGGCTAGGTCACCGCTCAGTGTGGCCGTGGCGCTCGAGGCGATCAGGCGCGCTGTCGGGATGGTTTCTGTGTCAGAGGTGCTCGTCCAGGACGCCGTGCTCGCCCGAAACATGATCGCTGGTGCTGATTTCATTGAGGGGGTGCGTGCTCAGCTGGTCGACAAGGATCGCAACCCGAGGTGGCAGCACGCCCGCTTGGAGGATGTCTCCCGCGATGAGGTTCTTGCCTGTTTCACAGCCAGTTGACGTCCGTCTGCGCCCTCCGGTTGGGCGGAGTATCGGGAGGAGCCAACCATGAAGGTCGTGTGTTGTCCGGATTCGTTCAAGGAGTCTTTGTCTGCCGTTGAGGCGGCCTCGGCGATTGCGAGTGGCGTTTTGCGCGTGTGGCCTGCTGCGACTGTCGTCGAGGTGCCGCTTGCTGACGGTGGTGAGGGAACCTGCGTAGCGTTGACGCGCGCGATGGGTGGGGAGTTGTTTGAGGCGTCCTGCCTGAACGCTGTCGGCGAGCAGATCGTTGGTCAGTTTGGGTTCGTTGAGTCCGAGAAGTTGGCGATTGTTGACGCGGCTAGTGCTTGCGGCATCGAGTTGGTCCCGATGCGGCGGCGGGACGCCGAGGTCACGTCTTCTGTTGGGGTAGGGCAGTTGATTGCTGCCGCTTTGGGTTTTGGTGCGAAGCGGATGGTGATCGGTTTGGGTGGTACTGCTACCAATGACGCGGGTGCGGGCTTGATGTCGGCGCTGGGGGCGCGATTCCTGGATGCTGATGGCGGTGAGGTTCCGTTGGGCGGGGCCGCCTTGGCGCGGTTGGCCGCTGTGGACGTGTCTGGGTTGGATTCGCGGTTGTCCGAGGTTAGTTTTGAGGTGGCGGTGGACGTCGATATTCCTCTGCTCGGGTTTCGCGGTGCGAGTGCGGTTTTCGGCCCCCAAAAGGGTGCTACTAGCGAAGGTGTCGAGCGG
>CAYMMF010000105.1:0-6310 GCA_964391475.1 uncultured Propionibacteriaceae bacterium
GGACGTCGTACTGCCACAGTTGGCGTCCGGTGATCGCGTCGATCTTGCGGAAGTTGGCGATCCGCTCACCACCGGTCTTGGCGCGATTGTCAACCTCATTGCCGGTGTAGAGGAACACCCCGTCGGGGGTCTCGTCGATGACGATTGAGGCGTCGGTGTCATCGCCCAGTTCGCGCGCCCACAGCACCTCGAGCGAGGTGGCGTCCCAGCAGATGAGGTTGCCGTCGTTGTCGGCTGCGAACATCAGGTTGCGGTACGCCGCCGCCGAGTTCTCGATGCCGAACGTTTCACTGATGGACGTCTGGTATCTCAGCTTCACCACGTCGGGATCAATCTCAACGGACTCGGACGCCGGATCGAACTTGGCGTTGAGCTTCACCTTGTAGATCAACCCGTTCTCGGCGGGCGCGAACAGCGTGTCGGTCTGGCGGTTGACAAGGGCAGACGAGTCGAACGCCCCCCAGTCTGTGCGTGGGGCATCCGGGTCAAGCCCTGCAATGTGCCAGATCTCGGTGTTCTGGATCAGGTCGAACACCCGGTACCGCCACGGGCCGATCGTTCCGTTGGTGTCGTTCAACCCTTGGCCGGCGTACAGCAGCGGGTAGCCGCGGGGGTCGACGGACGCGGTGCCCTTGAACCCCCAGCCCACCTCGATTGAGTCACGCGTCTCTTCACCAGTGGCCAGGTCGAGCCGGTAGATCTTGCCCCCGAAAACCGGGTACAGCACCTCCACGAAGCCTGGGGTGTCGAATTTGGACGCCAACTTCAGTGTCGAGCGCACCTCGTCTGGCCACTGGACGAGTAGCGGCTGCCCCGTCCACCCGGCACCTGGCCAATACGACCCCTCGCCGCGGATCTCCGGGATCGGCTTCCGCCATACGATCTCGAACTTCTTCTCTTTGACCTCGGCCGTGCCGTAGGCGCCGCCGTTGCGCCAGTTGTTGCCGCGGAACGTCAACACCCCCGGCACCTCGGAGTAGACCGCGGCGTCCCCAAACGCGACCTTGCTCGGCGGCTCATAGTTGGGTATCACCTTGCCAGCCGCGTCCAGGACCTTCCAAGTGACTTTCCCTGCCTCGCCCACCATCGGGCGTTCTAACTCACCCTTCCCGACTTCGCGCGCCGGGGTGTACGCCGGCAGGTTGGTTGGGTCGAGCCACAGGACGCTGGGGTTCGTTTCGAGGTCAGGTTCGGGGGTCACCGTTGTCGTGGGCTGGTTCGGCCGCTCCCCGGATTTGACGGTGTCGGTCGAGCAGGCGGCCGTCGCCACCAGAACAGCGCTGAGAAAGGTCGCAGCGACGATCCGGGTGGGGTGCAAGCGAGACATCGGTTCTCCTGTGGAAGCTTGGCGCTAGCGTCCAGCGTAGTGGTCGCCGTATGGAACCTTATCCAGGCTCCCTTAGGATCGAACGATGGCTTGGCTCATCCATCCGCGTTCGTGGACCCCCGCGGTGAGGATGGGGCTGTCGATCTCGTTGGCGACTGGGCTGTACGGGCTCTCGTTCGGGGCGCTTTCGGTCGCCGCCGGGTTGAGCGTGCTTCAAACCGTTGCGCTGAGTGCGCTCATGTTCACTGGCGGTTCGCAGTTCGCTTTCGTCGGGGTCATCGGTGCGGGCGGGACGGCGGCTGCCGCTACAGCGGCGGCGTCCCTGCTGGGTGTCCGCAACGCCGTTTACGGCTTGCAGATGAACGCGATGCTTCGCCCGCACGGCGTCCGGAAGCTTGTGCAGGCGCATGTGACGATCGATGAGTCGGTGGCCACCGCGTCCTCTCAAGAGGACGCCGTTGAGCAGCGCCGCGGCTTTTGGACGGCCGGTCTCGGGGTGTGGACGCTTTGGAACCTGTTCACGCTGTTGGGGGCGCTGGCTGGGGACGCCATGGGCGATCCCCGAATGTGGGGGTTGGACGGCGCGGCTGCGGCCGCTTTCCTGGGTTTGTTGTGGCCTCGGCTGCACGCCCGGGAACCGCTCGCGGTGGCGGCTGTCGCCGCCGTGGTCACTGTGGCCGTGGTGCCGGTCGTGCCGCCTGGCCTGCCGTTGGTGATCGCAGCCGTCGTGGCAGCAGCGCTTGGTTGGTGGCAGCACAGGAGGGCCGTGTGATGTGGACGTGGATCCTGATCGCCAGCGCGATCGCCTACCTGACCAAGTTCGCCGGTTCGCTGGTGCCCGAGACTTTCCTCGACAAGCCGATCGTGAGCGTGATGAGTTCGGCGGTCACTGTCGGCCTGCTGACTTCGTTGGTGGTAGTCACCACGTTCGTGAGCGGAACCACGGTGGTCGTGGACGCCCGCCTTGCCGCCTTGGTGGTAGCAGCGGTTGCGTTGTGGTTGCGGGCGCCGTTCCTGGTGGTTGTTGTGCTCGGCGCTGTCGCCGCAGCCGCCGCCCGGGCTTTGGGGATGTGAGGACGCCTCACTCTCGCGTCTGGAGGGCGATACCTTTCGCGCCGTGATGGCGAAGATCTAGGACGCCCAACACCAGCGCCGTCAACTGCAGGCTGGCGATCACGATGAACGCGACGGCGAACCCCATCAGCCAACCGGATTTGGCGATCACGGCGAAGAAGACACCGGTGATCACGGCGTTGCCGATGGCGGTCGCGACCCGTTCGAAAGTCTGTTTCACGCCGCCCGCGGTCCCGCCTGATTGGCGTGGAACCTCGTGCATCGCCAGCGTCTGGTTGGCAGCGCCCAGGGTTCCCATTCCGAAGCCGTTGAGCATCAGCGGCAGCGCCAGCCACCAGTAGGACGCCCCATGGGTGAACACCAGCCAGGCCACCGCCACGCTCGACAGTGAACCGGAAACCATGAGCGTCAAGCCGAAGATGACGAGCGTCCGACCCGAAGAGATCGCGTGCTTGCCCGCCCACATGGACGCGTACGCCGAGACGATGGCGTTCGGCAACCCGACCACGCCGGTTGCGAACGCGCTCGCTCCCAGACCGTTCTGCAAAACAAGTGCCAACACCACGAACGTGCTGGTGCCGCCCAGGAATTGTGCGGACGAAATGGCCGTCCCGTAGCTGAACGATGCGATCTTGAACAACTCCAAGTCGATCATCGGCTGCCCACCCAAAGAGGCGTAGAACCGCGTCCACCGAAGCCAGAGCCACCCGACGAGCAAAGAGCCAGGCAAAAGCAGCCAGATCAGAGGGTTGCTGTGTTCCATGAACGGGAACATCACGCACAAAACGGTGCCAGCGACCAGTAAAGCGCCAACTGGATCCAGGTCGACCTTGGGCAACTTCACATCGGTCTGCTCGCCACGTCGTTTGGCTTTGATCGCCGATATGAGCTTTCGCTCCATTGCGAACGGGAACCACGCTAACGCTAGAACCAGCGCGAGCACCCCGACCGGGATGTAGATGAAAAAGGCCCAGCGCCAACCGTCCGTGGGGCCGACTGCCGCGATAATTGCACCGGCCAGCGTCGGACCAATCGCCACCGATGCACTGATGACAAGGCCAAACAGTGCGAAAGCCTTGGCTCTACCGCCCCCGGTGAAGTACTGCTGAATCATCCCGACGATCTGTGGGTTGAAGATGCCAGCACCGAGCCCCTGAAAGACTCGGGCGACGTTCAAAAGCTCCGGCGTGGGCGCCAACCCCGACAAAAGCGAGGCCACGACGAACAACACCAGACCGACCAGAAACCACGAACCGCGGCCGATCACGTCACCCGCTCGGCCCGCAGGAATCAGCGAGATGCCGAACGCCAACGCGTAACCAGACAGAATCCATTGCAGGTCGGTATCGGACGCCCCCAGCCCAGCCTCAATCGTTGGCAGCGCAACATTGACGCTAGACACAGCCATCAAAGACATACCCAACGGCAGCAGCAACACGAACAGGATCTTCAGGCGGTTGAATTCTCGTTCGACGCCGGCAACCCGGATTACGTTGCGGTCGGGACTTTTCACTCCGTCAGTTCTACGCCACAACCCACCGGTTGTCACTTCCAACCAGCGACTCACTGCGTCCCAAGTAAATGTTCAAAATCACTCAATAGCCACGCAGTTGAGTGATCTCGCGACGCTCCCGTTTGGTAGGGCGTCCCGTCCCGCGCTCCCGTCGCGGGACGGCCAGCAGGTAGGCAGGAATCGGTTCGGGACTCTTGTCGATCATCGCTTTGGCCGCCTCTGGGGCGCCGACCCGGCGTCCGATTGGGGTGACGACCTCGACGATCCGCTCGCGTGGCCCGCCGCGCACCACGATCTCGTCACCGACTGCCACCAACTTGGCGGGTTTGACTCGCTCCCCGTTCACGCGGACGTGCCCGCCACGACAAGCTTCGGATGCCTGCGATCTGGATCGGAACAACCTGACCGACCACAACCAAACATCGACGCGAACGCCTTCTCCCATGCCGCCATGGTAGGACGCTAGGCTCAATCACGGGGGGAGGGAGGATTCCGGGATGGACGATGAGGCTGGCGTACGTGGCATAGTCGTGGTGCACCCGCGCAAATACGAAGACTGCGTGTCCATCGGCGAGGCGGTCGTGGACGGGTACGCCGTTTTAGTGAACCTCTCAGAGATGGAACCTGCACAGTCGCACCAACTCGTCGACTTCATCTCGGGCTTGATCTTCGGCATTCAAGGCAATATCGACAGGGTGACTCCCTGGGTGATGCTGTTGGTGCCGCCCGGTGTCACCGTCGTCGATGATGCCAACAACCTGACCGGAACTTTCTTCAACCAATTCTGATGCGCGTCTTGGTTGCAGCCGACGCCGACGCGCCGTCGAGGTGGCGCGGCGTCCCCAAAAGAAGGGTTAGCTGGACGACTCGCTCAACCCGGCCAGAATGTTGGTGGTGATCCGATCGAGATCTGCCAGATCGGAGCCGTCGAGTCGATCGAAGACGGCGGTCCGCACACTCTCCACGTGGGAGGGCGCGGCTTGCTCCAGTGTGTTAATGCCTTTCGGGGTAAGTAGGACGAAGGCACCCCTGCCGTCTTCTTTGCATTCGCGTCGCTCGATGAGGCCGCGCTTCTCCATGCGGGTGAGGTGGTGGGAGAGGCGACTGCGTTCCCATCCGATGAGTTCAGCGAGCACGCTGATGCGGACTGCTGGTTCTGGCGCCTCCGAGAGGGTGACGAAAATCGTGTAGTCCTGGTTTGAGATGCCGAACTCTTGCTGAAGGTGTTGGCCCAGGTGTGCGGACAGCCTCGAAGACGCTGCGAGCCACTGTCGCCAGACCCGCTGTTCTTCATCCGATAGCCACCGCGTTTTCATACCTTCATCCTAACCATGGTTGACATGTCACGCAGAACACTCTACCATCATTGGTGATACATCAACTAACTCCTGGAGGATCTCATGACGATCGAACTCGCCCAACTCGACGGCACCTTCGTTCTTGACCCGACCCACACTCGCATTGGCTTCAGCACCCGCCACGCGATGGTGACAAAGGTGCGCGGCTCGTTCAACGCTTTCCAGGGCACCGCCAGCACGAAGCCTGGCCTGGAGGACGCCACAATCTCGGTGGCCATCGAAACCGCAAGCGTCGACACTCGCAACAACGACCGCGACGCCCACCTGCGCAGTGCAGACTTCTTCGAGTCCGAGAAGTACCCGAACATCACGTTCGCTTCCACCGAGATCACAGCTCCTGACTCCGACGTGCTCAGGGTTACCGGCGACCTGACCATCCGCGACGTAACACGCCCGGTGACCATCGACTTCGAATACCAGGGTTCGGTCATCGACCCCTGGGGCAACACTCGCCTCGGCCTGGAGGGCTCTGTTGTTGTCAACCGCAAGGACTTCAACCTGACCTGGAACGCAGCGCTCGAAGCTGGCGGCGTCCTAGTCAGCGAGAAGGTCACCCTCGAGTTCGAGGTCGCGGCGGTCAAGCAAGCCTGACCCGTTCCGCTTTGCGAGAGTCCTCAGCCCCGCACGGAGTTGGGGACTCTCGCTTACTAGTCGCCCCACAGCGCGACTCCCCAGCTACAAAGTTCGAAACCAAAGACCGTCGCGTCAGTTAAATTCTGGTGGCACACAAGAAAAGACCCGGCCCACGAGTGGCCGGGTGAATATGAAAATATTGTATGTCACGGATCGCAAATCTGCAAAGAACCGGCATTGCCCCCTGGATCGAGGTGCCCCAGGGGGCAATGCGGTGAGCCGGTACTACCATCCAACCGGTCGAGTCTGACCGGCAACAGGGTTTGGCAACTGACAAGCCCGGTAAGTCTCTTCGCTTATCTTCCACCACCAGTGTTGACCGACTCCGTCTTTCTTATTGCCGCGCAGGGCTCCGGCGGTCTGTCCCGACTGCGGGTTTATAAGCCCCACAGGAACCCTCTCCCG
>CAYMMF010000105.1:6320-6944 GCA_964391475.1 uncultured Propionibacteriaceae bacterium
GCCGGCATGCTGGCGGAGGTTCGGCGCACGCCGCGCCTTTCGGATCGGGAGCGCCAGGTCACTGTCGTTGGATACGACGACTGCTGCGTCAACCTCCCCACCAAGTACATCCAACAAGAGGTGGGATGCGACATTAACGTCACTGCCCTTTTCTTCAATGTGCAGATACTGAACCAAGAACCTGGCGTCCTTTACAGCGGATCCCTGCGAGTCTTGCACCATTACCGGCCAGTGTGAAGTCACGATCTGAGGGCGACGCTGAGCTGGGCTTTGTGTCGCGAGCAAGGCTGACTTCGCCCGTGCCACGTAACGACCGTATTCGACCCAATCGACAGACCTTGCGTTCACAATGGCCTGAAGGTACACATCTTGATCCCTGTGTGCGGACGGATTAGTCGCTGAGTCGACCCGCGCTGTGCAGTACACGATCCGAGTCAGTGTGACTCCGACCCACGATCCCTGCGCTCGGATAACGTTGTTGATTAGGACTCGAACGTCAAGCCATCGCCATCCAGCAGTACCGCGCCCGCATACCGATCTAGCCCCGTAATAGAGGTTGTAGCCATCAACATAAACACCAACGCGCATACCTTGATGCTACGGGGACCGACTGACGAAATGCAG
>CAYMMF010000106.1:0-6917 GCA_964391475.1 uncultured Propionibacteriaceae bacterium
TCGAAGAATTTCTCATGCTGCAGCGTAACGCCAAAATTGGTTCGTCGATCAATCCCAGAATGCTTCAGAACCGGCGTCCAGATTGGTTCCGAACCTTGAGGCTCGCAAATATTCTGTTGGTAAGTGCGACTATTCGATTGTGATAACGTCGTTTGAGTGCGGCATCTCGATCCAGGTGCGTCCAGGTGCCATCTTGAGCGGGGTCCCGTCGTCGAGGGTGAACTCGAACATTTCGGTCGCTTTCCCCTTCTTCCAAGTGCCGGTCACGAACTTGCCGTCATGGCAGTAGATGAACTTATCGCTGCCATCAATGATCGAGTAGATCGGCTCTTTGTGACCTGAGAACCCTTTGATAACGCCCATCTTCCATTCGCAGTGGACGATAAGGACGTTCGGCGCGGATACCTGAGTGCCGTCACGCACCGTCCAGTCGAACCAAGTTTCACCTTCCTGGAACCGAATCGATTTCTTCCAATTCGTGCCAGACCATTTCCACCGGTGGTGTTCCTCGGCTGAGCCGGAGTAGATGATGGTGACCTGGGTGGCATCATCGCCGTTTACTGTGGAGGGGTCTTCGTCTGGCGCGGCGTACTGCAAGTAGACGGGCGGAATCGTGGCAGGCACAAGTTGAGCGTCACGAGAGAGTGCTTTCGGCATAGCGACTACTGATTTGTCGGCCAAGTTTCCGCCTTTCCACCAACCGCCGGGATTCCAGGTCTTCCATCGGTCGGTACGATCCCCGTACTTCTCACGAAGCTCGATGTAGTTTTTGTGTTCGCGGACGTACTCGATCACCCAGGGTACGGCGCCCGTGCACGCGAGCACGCCCTTGAGGGGAGCCAGCAGCGGCACGTCCACAGGGCGGGTGGAGCGAACAGGATTGGCTCCCTCGTCCGGGAAATCGCTGTGATAGACCGCACAGAGCCGGGTAATGTCATACGAATTACCCTGCGATTGAACAAAAACGATATCCGCCTTATCGACGCCGCTCTGCGGGAAGGATCGCTTTTCTACCGGCACTTTCACTGCGACAAGTGAGCGGGCAGCCTTCTTCTCGTCACCATCCTCGAAAGGCACTCCGGTCAGCGGCCAACGCGGCGTGGTGTCAATGGTGGGTGAAGGAGTTTCCTCAGGGGTAGGGGTGGGCCGCACTGGAGGCATGGCTACAGTCGGGTCTTTGGACGCACAACCGGCGATGGACGCTCCAATAGCCCCAGCTAAACCGGTAAGTACCCAACGTCGCTTCAAGCCACCCATTGGTTTCATCCTTCGTTCAACGAGATCGCTACTGGGTTTCCAGATGATGTCAGCCTTCTGACGCGGCTAGTTTAGGACTATTGCGTCCATTTCTAGGGCATTGATAAGCCAGTCGCCGACTCATAAGCCCTGCCAGCGAACCCGCAACTCCATGATCTCCTGCCGGCTGGCGCTCGTCATCAGGGACACATCGCCATCCCAGGCATCGCCAAATCCCGCGCGGCGGAAAACCTTGATACGTGAGTGTGGAGCAGACTTCAAACCAAACGACGCAACAAGATCTTTGACCGGCAGCGTAGAGCGGAGCAGTCCGTTGACGTCGTATAGCACGTAGGCGATAGCGCATGCGGTGGACGCCGGGTTCGCCTTGCGACGCCAGGCACCAGGATCCGCAAGGGCCAGCCGAGCGACTAGACGACGTCCGGCGGTACGCAGTTCCACAGGATTGGAGAGACCGCGTTGGGAGATCTCTTCATCCAAGGCGTCTGAGGCTGCAAGCACGGCGGGCAGTATGTCGTCCGCCACATCTTCCAAAGCCAGGGGTTCATCGGGTAGCGGGGCTGCGTCCAGCGCGTCCAGCGCGTCCCAACCACCAACTCGGTTAGCCAACTCCCTCATCAGCACGCCTTTGAGGTCTTCGTCTTCGTCCTCGTTTTGGTATTCATAATCGATGGGAAGACCCACGGCCAAGCGGGCCAGTTCGACAGCCGTGTCGCGTCGGGGCGTCTTGATTTCAGCCAGAAAGTCCGGCTCGGAATCGTCGATAGTTGCGAGGTTGCGGTCGATAAAAGCTGGCGGTAACCCCACCAGACGGCCACACCAGCGCACGAACGCCCGGAGGATACGCGGGAGTTCCCGGTCGGCGTCCTCGCTCTGGATCACCTTGCGGTGCCACCAGTCCAGAAGCAGATATCTGATCTTGATCGGACTCCATCTCAGCGGGTCACCGCAACTGAAACCCGCAAACCAGACGAGGGTATCGACCGTCTCGGCGACAAACGGCCCTAAGCCTTTCGCCTCATCAGAAGCGAGGAAACGAGCTGCCAACGCTTCTCGGGCAGGTCCATCCAGGTCGTACTCGGGGAATCCGACGCCTCCTTCGGGAAGCATGCGAAGAACCCACTCCACGATTGGACGAGCTTGCGGCCAAGATTCCGTCGAGTGCGGCGGGAACATCATGTCGCCACGATCTATGGCCTCGCTGATCTGGGCGCGAGCGTCGGCTGCAGTGATCGGCTCGAAGGTCATTAGGTCTGCGTCGTCGATACCTACAGTGACCAAGGATTCGATGGCCGTGATCTCGTCGGGGACAAGGAGGGCGTCCTTCAAAGCGAAGGCCCAGTTACTGTCCACAAGGACGCCGACGCTGAGAGCTGTGCCGTCGGGCCAGCCGAGTTCGAACCAATACTGGTCACCGTCTTGGAAAGGTTCGGTCTGGCGAGCCACCCGCTTGATTACCACGTCGTCCAACGTCTCTAACCAAGTCGGAAGCCTGTGGGTACGCCTGACCAGTTCTCGGTCGATCCTGAGCGCAAGCAACGGGTCGTCCACGAAGAGTCGAAGCACCGATAGTAGAGCGGTGGTCTGTCGCGCTTGGACGTCGATGAGCGAATGGACGAAATCGATCGGCGACACCGGCTCGCTGCTGGTGAACTCGTTGTCACTAACCGCAAACCACAAGCTGGAAACGTTAGCTAGGAACGAAATCGGATGCGGCTCGTCTAGTCCAATCACCAACTGCTCAAGCGCGGCGCTTCTGGGGCGGGTCGCGTGCCGGGGTGTCTGATGTGTTCGGCGATGCGCGCGACGACGATGTTTGTCTTGACGTCGATCCATGGGTGGAGCTTACGCATCAGGCGCCCATGAGACGAACGAAACTGCTTGGATGTGACCTGCCAACCGAATCCTCACACTAGCTAACCTGCTTGATGCAACGTTAGCGTGAGTGTGAATGCGACTCTTGACGAGGTGCTCGCCAGGCAGCCCAGACCGCAGCGAAGCAGCTAGCAGAACAGGTTGCGTCAAGCCTGAGCATCACCGAGGCTGTGGCGTGACGCGCACATCCATGATCACCTGCTGACTCTAAATTGCCCAGGCTCATTCGTCGTCGTATTGGAACTGGTCAAGCAAACCCGCTTCCTCAGCGTGCATCAGCAGCAGGGCGGCGTCCCATCCGAAGGGCGTCCCGACCAGATAACCCTTTCTTTGCTTCCACAACCCGAAGTCATCGAACATCGCAAGACATCGGTTCAGCGTGATGTCGCTCAAGTGCTGCACCAGATCCTCGGATAAGCCGTAGGCCTGTATTTCGTTGATAGGTGACTCGCGCCACCATTCGCGCAGTTCGTCGCGTGCTACTGGTCCGCCGTATTCCTCGCCGATCATTAGAAGAATCCCCAGCAGTGGTTCGATGAAACCGATCTCTTCGGTCATCTCGAGCTGGGTGAACAGCATCGAAAGCCCAACGTGCACCCAGTCAATCGCGTCGTCCGGCTCCGACCACGTGCCTCGGATGGCTTCCTTGCTACCCACCTTGACTAATCCGAGTTCGACAGCAACTGCCCAAAGCCGCATGAGTGGGAAACAGTCCAGAGCGGTTCGCCAACCATTCAGCGCCTGTTCGGCTGCGGCACTTTCAGCGTCCGGATCGACGCTGAAATCGACGCCCCCAGCCTGAAACCACTCTCTTTCCCATTCCCAAAGCCCCAACGCCTGGTATGCCTCGCGGGCTACCGCCGGACGCAACACTCCAGTCTGCGTCACTTGCCGGCCCGTCCCCACCCACTCAGCCAGCGCAAGTATTTGTCTGAAGAAGCCGCTGTCGCGCACGTACGGCGCGCTCAGCTCGGGGTCAGAGGGGAACACCGGTTCGTCTTTTTCCTCGTCGTCGAGCCGGGGAGCCTCCGGCATCTCCCATCCCTCAGGGATGCTACCGGTCTGCAGCATGGCGTTGGCGGCATCCGTCAACGCCATCCCCATGCGGCTGCCACCATGAGCCGGGCCTGGGCTGCGGCGGATCCGTTCGTCCTGTGGCAGCGCGTTCCATGCGTCAGTGATCTGTTGCATACGCTCGTTGGCCTCGTCCAGGCTCTTCAGATCGTCCATGTTGATGCCGATCTCGACGCCGAACGCAAATAGTGACTTGGACGACGAGTAGTTGACCGGGTCAGCACACGCAGCCGCCATGCGCTTGCCGGCTGCAGTAGCTTCGCGCCTGAGGTCTTTCGGTTCGCCCGAGCCGGACGCCATCCGTCCGGTTGCGCGCAGGAAGCTCCAGAAGGTATCGAGGCTAGTCACCAGCCCATCCACGTCCGGGACGCCTTGTGGCCCGTGCGCTGGCCAACGGACCAGCATAAGGTGTCGCGCGCTACCCGTCGGCCAGCGGTTCGCTGCCCATCCGTCGTGAACCCCTCGGAGGCTCAGCGCGTCGCCGAGCAGTTCGGCGTCCAACTTGCGTCCGCGGTCGGACGCCCACCGCTCGGCATGACGTAACAGCAACTCGTTCTCATCCATGGGTCAATGATCCCGTCCCGTTGACGCCCGCGACGACAGTATCGAAATCGAGGACTGGCACGGGCGGCACGGGCGGCCTTGATGTCTTCCGAGTCTTGAACCCTTGGGGCGCGAACAGGCCGGAAGACGCCCGGTCATAGTCGTCTCAAACGGTGACTATCACGCGAGCGTCACCACATTGGCGCTGGTGGTTCCGCGGACCCAATGATGCCAAACGGCTGCGATAGATTGGGCGTCCGACCGGTTATGCGCGCCCCAGGCCACCGGTGGGAGACGAGGAGTAGCCGAATGACGGAACCCGGTGCAGCCACAATGTGGCGGGGCGCCTTCGCCTTCAGCAGATGAGAGAGCGCGTCCGACGCCTGGCCTACTGGGCGCCACTCCTGTACGTGCCGGTCTTTCTGGGATGGTACGCCTGGCTCGAGGCCCGCCCCGCGGGTGGCGAGATCATCGTGGCGTCACCGCTGGATTCCCGCATTCCGTTCAACGAGTGGTTCATCCTCGGTTACGCCGCCTGGTTCCCATATCTAATCGGTTTCATTGCGTGGTTGTATGTGGTCGACTTCCGGCGACAGGTCGAAATCCCACGGCTTGCCTTCTTCCTCGTCATCGGTTTGACGGTCTGTGAATTGGGGTACACCCTCTGGTCGACGTCCACCGGCGACTTGCGCCCGCACCCGTACCCGCGCACGAACTGGGCCACCGCCGTCGTGGCCTCCCTGCAGGAGTTCGACACCCCCACGAACGTGTTTCCGAGCATGCATGTCTACAGTTCGGTCGTCGTCGCATACAGCGTCTGGGTGAGCGAATACCTCCGTAGCCACCCTTGGGTGAAGTGGGTATCGCTGGTGCTGTGCGTGGTCATCTCTTGGTCGACGGTAGCGCTCAAACAACACTCAATTCTGGACGCTATCGGTGCGCTCGCGCTGTTCGGCGGGCTTTGGTTGGGTTGGCAATTGGTAAGGGTGCTCGCATCCCGCCGGGCAACGACCCACTCCCCCGAGTTAGCCAGCGTCACCGCGTCCTGACACTCGACCAGCCAGCGACGTTCAAGGCAGGCTGCCGATCCACAGGCCGACACCTGCGGACGCCGTGGCAACGACGAGGGCGCCGACACCGTTGACCGCCGCAGCGATGCGCCTGCCATCCTGGAAGATTCGGAACGTCTCGAAGCTCGCGGTAGAGAACGTAGTGTAGCCGCCGAGAAACCCCGGCCCCACTACGAGGAACACAGCCTCGGGGAGTAGCCGCCCGGCAGCCAACCCGGCGAGCACGCCGAGCAGAAACGAACCACTGATGTTGATGACGATCGTTCCCCACGGGAGCACGCCGCGAGTGTGCTTGTGGATGATCCCGTCCAGCACCAGGCGGCACACCGCACCCAGCCCACCCGCCAATGCCAGCGCGGCGAACAGAAGCGGTGTCACGGTGCCACCTCAATCCGACCTCGGTGGGCCAGCGTTGCGAGGACCACGCCTGCCCAAGTCGCGACACCACCGAGCAGCACTGTGGCTAGGCCGTACCCAATGCCAGCCGCTACCGCCCCCGAACCCATCAAGTTCGCAGCATCAGCTGCTATGGCGCTGTAGCTGGTGTATCCGCCCATCACGCCGGTACCCAACAGCAGGCGAAGCGTCCGTCGACGGTCATGGTCGGGCCCTCGACGGACGAGCATCTCCAGCAGAACGCCTAGAAGAAACGCGCCCGAAATGTTGATTCCAAGGAGCGTCCACGGAATACCGCCAGCAGTTGGAACGGCGAGGACGAGCGCCTCGCGAATCGCGACGCCGACCGTGCCCCCTGCGAACACCAAGGCGAGCGACAAGGGACGAAGGTGCACCGGACGAGAACCGGCCTCTGCCTCTTGCTCGACCTCAACGTCCGGGTCGAGCGGAAGAGACGCAGAATCGTCGTCGAAAGGAGTGCGCATCTGGGGGCCTCCTACATTCCGGGCGCGATCGCTCTATCGCCGAGGGACAGTTGTCGGAAGACCCGAGGTTGGTTTCGGTGAACCCCACCATGACAACGAAGTGCCACTTCGGATTGTGCCACAGCGGGCCCGCTATGAGCAGGCTGCGGACGCGAACGCGTCCTCGCGACGCAGCGCAGGTGTGCGCTTGTGTGATCAAGTCCCGTGACTGGGACGT
>CAYMMF010000107.1:0-6905 GCA_964391475.1 uncultured Propionibacteriaceae bacterium
TCAGTTTCACATTCCACTCTTTATTGTAGGAGAGGGCAGCCTGGGTGAGATTGCGACCGAACTGATCAAGGATTGTCTGGCTGCCGCCGCCAGCGGCTGCTGGCCCCTGTTCCGGTGCGCCAGACATGGACGCCTTCTCGCCCTGGAAACCACTGAGCAACTGCAGCACCTGATTGCGGACGCGGTTGAGGTCAGCCCCGAGCTTGATGAGCACCTGGGCGGCCACGCCCTCGCCCTCGCGGATCAGACCGAGCAGAATGTGTTCTGTTCCGATGTACGGATGGTTGAGTTGCAACGCCTCGCGCATCGACAACTCGAGCACTTTCTTGGCGCGCGGCGTAAACGGAATGTGACCCGTTGGAGCCTGCTGCCCCTGCCCGATGATCTCTTCCACCTGTTGACGGACCGACTCTAAGGAGAGCCCCAGGGATTCAAGCGCCTTCGCCGCAACACCCTCCCCCTCATGGATGAGCCCTAGGAGCAGGTGTTCGGTACCGATGTAGTTGTGGTTGAGCATGCGCGCCTCGTCCTGGGCGAGCACAATCACCCGACGAGCGCGGTCGGTGAACCGATCGAACATTGGGGTCTCCTTCACTCCGGTCTTGGAACCGGATCTTTCCAGTGTAGTCAACCCTCAACAGGGGGTGGTTTGTTCCCCGTTCGCCCCGAGCGCAAAACAAACCAGAGTCACGCGCTCAGCTATGCGCTGCCTCATAGGCCGCGCGCACCTCAGAGGACACCCGGCCGCGATCCGAAACAGCCATACCCTGCCCCTTCGCCCATTCGCGAATCCTCGTGGCCTCACCAGTGGACTTCGACGCCCGCTTGCGAGAGGACGCGGCAGCCTTAGCGCCAGTCTGTTTGCGACCGTTGGCAACGAATGCGGAAAGTGATTCGCGCAACCTGGCTGCATTATCTGCCGACAGGTCGATCTCGTAGTTAACACCATCAATCGCGAA
Source organism: uncultured Propionibacteriaceae bacterium (assembly GCA_964391475.1). Lineage (GTDB taxonomy): Bacteria > Actinomycetota > Actinomycetes > Propionibacteriales > Propionibacteriaceae > Propioniciclava. The sequence continues at coordinate 960 of CAYMMF010000107.1, forward strand.
CGACACGGTTTCTGCAGCGTCGGACCCGTCAATGTCATCAGTCAAAATGATGTGTACCCGTTGCGCCATTACGACAGCCTTCCTGAACTGTGTTCCGCCCGCTCAGATCCCGGACTGACTGCGTTTTCCGAAATCAGTGCTATTGCGCGGGTAATAAGAATATACATTACTGAAAGCTTAAATCACACATTCCCTTAGGCGCACGCATCGCGATACGGAGTGCGTGCGCCTAAGGGAATGTGTGTGACGCCGGAAGCGGTCAGTTAGCCTGACGCACAGCCTCTTCAACGAATGGTGCGACGAGCCGTTGAAGGTTCAGATTTGCAACGGTTGGAGAGTCTTCAAAGGAGACCTCCGTGCCGTCTGCGGTGCGGCGTCGGGGTAAAGACACCACGTCGATATCCGAATCGTGCTTCACCATGTCGAGCAGCGCGTCATGGGTTGCCTGCAACTCAGAGTGCTCCGTGGCGAGAGTCTCGAAGTTACCCCGAAGTTCGGAAACCTGCTGGCGGAGTTCACCCACCTGGGTGCGCTTCGTTTTCAGTTCTGTTAGAAGCTCAGCATTTCTCGCCCCGATCAGATCGAGAACGTCGCTATTGGTGGAGCGTTCCTGCTGAAGCCGCGCAGTGAACCCGCGCATCATTTCGACTTCATGTTCACCCGCGTCTAGCAGAGCATTGCGGTACTCACGCCATCCAAGCGTTGCAGCTGCGGTACCAGCCGCGAATGCGATTGCAATGCCAAGGTAGGACATTCCGGGAACGGCTGTGTTGACATATACGCCGACGAAACCCAGTGCGGCGCCGCCGACCAGGCTAATCGAGGCCAAGAGACGCGCCTTGGAGCGGGGGGCCTTACGAGAGGCAACTTCGGTGTTCACGATTGCAGGCTATTAGCGCCTCATATCAATAGTCGTCAAGCTGCTGGGAGTGTCGAAGAATCGTCGTCCTCATCCTTTGGCGCGGGCGGTATCCGGCAGGAACGTTCCAAAAACCAACCTGCCACAGCCCAACTGATACTCAGAAAAACTCCAATGCCAGCATGCACCGCCCGCTCCACCGCGTACGGCGCGGGCAACCCCGGTAGCACCGCAATTCCAAAGGCCAGCCATGCGCCCGCCAACCCGGCTCCCGCCAAAAGAGATGTCTTTCCCCAAGCCAGCCACCGAACTGCTCGCCGAGGGTCGATAAAGGTTCTCTGTTTTTGAATCTGTCGGTAAGCCCTGAATGCGTACCAGCAGGTTCCGATTGCCAACAGCAACCACGAAATCCAGGTCAGTGGCCCGACCCTGGGCAACGAGTACCCCAGCATCCGGATCAGCAAAACCCCCGTCCAAGACAGGCCAGCTCCCACGAGAACCGAAGTCACCACCGACCTCGGCGCCGTCGAAGTAACCGTGGGCTGGGGGGTCACGGGATCACCACTTTCACGTCCGTGAGCCTCTCAACACCTGCCCGCTCCCCAATGGCCGAGATCGAACCATGACCGGGCAGGTCGGCGTCCGGGTCCACCTCCGCCCACGGGACGAGCACGAAGGCTCGCTCATGCGCCCGAGGATGCGGCAGGGTTAGCCGCTCATCAGTGCGGGGCCGCGGCCCCACCCACACCAGATCGATGTCAAGAGTGCGTGGCCCCCACCGGGTGAGCCGTCGGCGTCCGAACTCGTTCTCGATGGCCTGGGTGCGGTCGAGTAAAGCCAGCGGTTCGAGGCTGGTTCGCCCCACGACGACGACGTTGAGAAAGTCGTCCTGCTCCACCCCGCCCCAAGGCGCCGTCCGGTAGACCGACGACACGGCTTCCAACCTGACCCCAGCGAGCTGCGACAGCGCGTCCACAGCACCTTGAAGCGTCGCCAACGAATCGCCCACGTTCGACCCCAACGAGAAGACGACCGGCTCCCAGATGAGGGTCATGGCTCCCGCCTCCGAGTGATCGTGACCGAAACCTGAGCCACCACAGGCAGCGGAGCACGCGGCTTGTGGACGGTCACCGTCACCTCACGCACGAGCTCACGACGCAGGCAATTGGCGGCAATGCGCTCGGCGAGAGTTTCGATCAAATCGAACGGTTCGCCCTCGATGTCTGCCACGATCGCGGCGCTCAGGCTTCCGTAGTCGAGGGTGGTTGCCAAATCGTCGGCTGCAGACGGCCGATCGATGAGACACGAAACGTCCACCTCGAAGGGTTGCCCCAACTTTCGTTCAAAATCCAGCACACCGTGATGCCCAAAACCGGTGATTCCGGCGAGTGAAATCAACGTCATGATGCTCCTTCTGCGCGGAGGCGCTCAACCACGGCGACGGCGTCCGCGTGCGCCCGCACGCTATGGGTGCGAACACCCCACACGCCATGTTGGGCCAACAAGGTGGTGAGCGCGACAGTCGCATCGTCTCGTTGCGACGGCGGCCGCAACCCCCCTGCGTCGGCCAGCAGCGTCCCTAGGAAGCGCTTCCGAGACACCCCGAACAACAAAGGTTGGGTGAGCGTCGCCAATGCGTCGAGATTGGCCAGCAGACTCCAATTGTGTTCACCAGTCTTGGCGAATCCGATACCAGGGTCGAGAACCAGCCTCTCTTGGGCGATCCCTGCGGCTAACGCTGCGTCTCGCCTCGCTGCCAACTCAGACACCACCTCGGCGACGACATCGCGATAGGTGGCTCTGTCAGCCATCGTGGCCGAGTGAGCGCGCCAGTGCATCGAAATGTAACCGCAGCCAACCTCGGCGACGGCGTCCAACATCTCGGGGTCGGCGAGCCCACCGGAAACGTCATTCACCCAGGACGCCCCAGCCGCCACACAACGAGCAGCGACTCGGGATCGCATAGTGTCCACCGAAACTGAAACACCGGCGGCAACGAGACCTTCCACCACGGGCAGCACCCGCCGCAACTCTTCGGCTTCGCCGACCCGGTCAGCGCCCGGGCGGGTGGATTCCCCACCGACGTCAACCAAGTCGGCACCCTGGGACGCCATCGAGACCCCGTGAGCCACTGCGGCTTCGATGTCGGGCAGGGTTCCGTTATGGAAGCGTCCCCCATCAGAGAACGAGTCTGGCGTCATGTTGATGATGCCGAGGATGAGCGTTCGACCCACGGGAACCTCAGCCAATGATCAGGCTCATCGCCTCGGCGCGTGTCGCCGGGTGATGCATCGCGCCACGGACGGCCGACGTCACCGTCTTCGAACCGGGCTTCCGGACGCCGCGCATCGTCATGCACAGATGCTCACACTCGATCACGACCATCACCCCGGACGGCTGCAGGTGCTCCACCAGAGCATCCGCGATCTGGCTGGTGAGCCTTTCCTGAACTTGGGGTCGCTTCGCGAAAACGTCCACCAGTCGGGCCAGCTTGGAAAGCCCCGTCACCTTGCCTTCGATGGTTGGGATGTAGGCCACGTGAGCCACCCCTGTGAACGGCAGAAGGTGGTGCTCGCACGTGCTCCACACCTCGATGTCGCGCACCAGCACCATCTCTTGATGATCGATATCGAATTTCGTAGCCAAAATTTCAGCCGCGCTCGTGTCAAGCCCGGCGAAAATCTCTGTGTAGGCACGCGCGACTCGCTGTGGGGTGTCGCGCAGCCCGTCGCGATCGGGATCCTCGCCGACTGCGATCAGTAGCTCCCGCACTGCGGCCGCAGCCCGCTCAAGGTCGACAGCCATACCTCAGTCCTTCCCGTCCTTTGGTGGGTTCTCGGCTGGCGGCTGCCCAAACCAGGGTTGATCGGACGGCGGCTGCCCCGGCGGCCCGTACGGAGGTTGCTGCCCGTACGGTGGTGGGCCGTACGCCGGACCGCTGGGCGGCTGCCCGTACGGGGGGTACCCGTACGGTGGTTGTTGCGGGTAGGCCGGTTGGGGGTACCCGGGTGGCCCACTTGGAGGTGGGAAGTTCGGTTGCCCCGGCGCTGGCTGCCCGGCTTGCCAGGGCGCGGGCGGCTCGGGTTCTGGACGCGGAGGCGGGTCGATCGGCGGGACCTCGGAGGGGACGCGGGCGTCCGAACCCGTCCAAGCCGGACGCTTCGGACGCTTGATCAGCGGCTCGAAGACGGCGGCGACCTGTTCCTTGTCGAGGGTTTCGCGCTCGAATAGTTGCCTCACCAGCTCATCGAGAACCTCGCGGTTTTCGCCGAGGACGTCGAAAGCCTCCTGGTGAGCGTTGTTGATGAGCGAGGCAACCTCTTCGTCAATGGCGGCAGCCACGGCGTCCGAATAATCCCGGTTGCTGCTCATACCGGCCTTCATGCCGAGGAAGGGCTCCTCATCGGCTTGGCCGAGCTTGACCGCCCCGAGACGCTCGGTCATGCCGAACTTGGTGACCATCGCGCGAGCCAGGTTAGTCGCTTTTTCGATGTCGTTGGACGCCCCAGTAGTCGGGTCGTGGAAAACCAGCTCTTCCGCAGCCCGGCCTCCCATGATGTAGGCCAACTGGTCGAGAAGCTCGCCGCGGGTCTGGGAGTAGCGGTCGGCGTCCGGCATCACCATGGTGTATCCGAGCGCCCGCCCGCGAGGCAGGATCGTGACCTTCTGAACCGGGTCGTTGCCGGGCATCGCCGCCGCAACCAGGGCGTGCCCGCCCTCGTGGTAGGCAGTCAGGAGTAGTTCGCGCTCGTTCATCACACGGGTGCGCTTCTGAGGCCCGGCGATCACCCGGTCGATGGCCTCGTCTAGGTTCTCTTTGGTGATCCACTGCTGGTTTTGGCGTGCGGTCAACAGCGCAGCCTCGTTCAACACGTTGGCCAAATCGGCGCCGGTGAACCCGGGGGTACGACGAGCCACCGCCGCCAGGTCGGCCTCAGGTGCCATCGGTTTGTTCGCGGCGTGCACCCGCAGAATCTGAAGCCGCCCGTCCATGTTGGGCGCCTCCACCGGAATCTGCCGGTCGAAACGGCCAGGACGCAGCAGGGCAGGATCCAACACGTCCGGACGGTTGGTGGCAGCGATCAGGACGACGCCGCCGCGCACGTCGAAGCCGTCCATCTCGACCAGCAACTGGTTCAGCGTCTGCTCACGCTCATCGTGGCCACCACCCATGCCGGCGCCGCGGTGGCGTCCGACGGCGTCGATCTCATCAATGAAGATGATCGCGGGAGCCGCCTCCTTGGCCTGCTCGAACAGGTCTCGAACTCGGGACGCGCCAACACCGACGAACATCTCAACGAAGTCAGAGCCAGAGATCGAGAAGAACGGGACTCCGGCCTCGCCAGCAACCGCACGAGCGAGCAGGGTCTTACCAGTACCAGGCGGGCCATAAAGCAAAACCCCCTTGGGGATTTTTGCGCCCACCGCGGTGAACTTCGCAGGCTCAGCTAGGAACTCGCGGATTTCTTGAAGCTCCTCAATCGCCTCCTCACAACCTGCGACGTCTGAGAAGTTATTCTTCGGGGTGTCTTTAGACGCGATCTTCGCCCGGCTCTTGCCGAAACCGAGAATCTTATTGCCGCCACCTTGGGCATTGTTGATCATCCAGAAGAACAGGATGCCGATGATCAAAAACGGCAGCACACCCATCAGGAACATCGACATTAGGCCGCGGTCAGGATTCTCGCCCTTCCAAGATTCCAGGGTGCCGGCCTCAATGCGTTTGTTGAGTTCGACGATTATGTCTTGGCTCTGAGTCCCAACCCAGTTAGCGCGCATCTTCGTCTTAGGGACGTCGTCCACCTCAACCCGGATCTCCTGATCGCCGTCGATCAGAGTGACCTCTTTCAGCTTGGCGTCAGATTTAATCGTCGAGATCAACTTAGAGGTCGGTTCCAGCTTGAAGCCGTTGGCGTTCCCCACCAGATCGATCGCGAACATGATCACTAAGAAGATGGCGATGACCCACACGATGGGCATGCGGAGCAGTCGCGGAGCTTTCATTGCCTACCTCAATATTGGCGGTCAGATGCTCAAAAGAGGGTACTCCACCAGTCCAATTGGAAGTTGCTCTCGAAGCCGCGGGT
>CAYMMF010000108.1:0-6850 GCA_964391475.1 uncultured Propionibacteriaceae bacterium
CAGCTACCCACTGTTCGGCGTGATGCACCTGGTCGTACAGCCAATGCCATCCGAGGTTGTCGACGCCGACGAGCAGAATGTGGCCGCCTACCCACAGCATTGCGATCACCCCGACGACGGATAGAACTTTCAGCACGACGGGCATGCCCTTCACCAGCGCGCGTCCGATCGACTGGGTGACGCCGTTTTGGCGCTTGGCAAGGGCGAAGCCGACGTCGTCCATCTTCACGATCAACGCCACCACGCCGTACACGAGGACCGTGATCGCAAGCGCAACGACCACAAGAATGATCGCCCGGTTGAGCAGCGGTTCATCTGCCACCTCGCTGAGGGCAATGATCATGATCTCGGCCGACAAGATGAAGTCGGTGATGATCGCGCCGCGGACGATGGCGTCCTCTTGGGCGGTGTCGCGTTCGTCGGTGGGTGCTTCGTGGGCGTTCGATCGGTGGGTGAGAACCTCCCAGATTTTCTCGGCACCCTCATATGAAAGGTAGAGACCGCCCAACATCAGGATCGGTGTGATCATCCACGGCACGAACTGACTGAGCAGCAGGATCACCGGCAGGATGATCACGAGTTTGTTGCGGATGGAACCCACCGCGATCTTCCGAATCACCGGCAGTTCGCGCTCAGCCGTGAACCCCTGCACATAGCGGGGGGTCACCGCGGCGTCGTCCACGACCACCCCCAGCGACTTCGCGCCCGCCTTGCCCGCCGCGGCACCGACGTCGTCGATAGACGCCGCCGCCAGTTTGGCTAGCGCCGCTATGTCGTCCAACAGAGCTGCCAACCCGCCGCTCATCGGTGAGCCTTGGGTGTGGGGGTGACCGAACGCCGACGTGTTGGGTTCGGATAGATGCCTAGTGTCACGGGAAAAAGGTAGCAACCAAGGCCAACCTCCAACAGACCCTATGTGGACGCCCGGGTTGGCTGGGGCGTCCACCAACCTCCGATTTGTCAGTGAACCGTGGGAAGCTTAGAAGGTGCTTGTTTGGCCAGGTCACCCTTATCCGCTGGGGGCAACGTATGACGGCAGCGGAACGAACTTCGCGTTGTTTTCCGGTGTCGCGGACGCCGTAGAACTGTGCCTTTTGGATCGCCACGACAACGAGAAGCGGATCCCGCTGACTGAGGTGGACGCCCACGTGTGGCATGCGTATCTTCCGATCGTCCAACCGGGGCAGCGTTACGGCTACAGGGTGCATGGCCCTTACGATCCGGCTCGCGGTTTGAGGTGCGACCCGTCCAAGCTGCTACTCGACCCTTACGCGAAGGCGATTGACGGGCAAGTGGACGGCCATCCGTCCCTGTTTTCGTACCAATTCGATGATCCCCGTAAACGCAACACGGAAGATTCGTTGGGTCACACAATGTCGTCTGTCGTAGTGAACCCATATTTCGATTGGGGTTACGATCGTCCGCCGCGGCACCAATACCACGAGACCGTGATTTACGAGGCGCACGTCAAGGGGTTGACGCAGCGTCACCCCGGCGTCCCTGAAGAACTGCGGGGCACGTACGCTGGCATGGCCGAGCCAGTGATAATCGACCATCTGCTGTCGCTGGGAGTGAACGCAATTGAGTTGATGCCGGTGCATCAGTTCGTGAGCGAGCCCGATCTGCACAACCGCGGGTTGAGTAACTACTGGGGTTACAACACGATCGGGTTCTTCGCCCCCCACAACGCGTACGCGGCTTCTGGCACTTGTGGTGAGCAGGTGCAGGAGTTCAAGACGTTGGTCAAGGCGATGCATGCTGCGAACATTGAGGTGATCCTCGACGTCGTCTACAACCACACTGCTGAAGGCAACCACCTGGGGCCGACCCTGTCGTTCAAAGGGATCGACAACTCGTCCTACTACCGGCTGGTAGAGAACGACCAGTCGTACTACTTCGACACCACCGGCACCGGCAATTCGCTACTGATGCGGTCGCCTCACACGCTGCAACTCATCATGGATTCGCTGCGCTACTGGGTCACCGACATGCATGTTGACGGCTTCAGGTTCGACTTGGCGTCCACCTTGGCGCGCCAGTTCCACGAGGTGGATCGGCTGGCGGCGTTCTTCGATATCGTCCAGCAGGATCCGGTGATTTCGCAGGTGAAGCTGATCGCCGAGCCGTGGGATATCGGCGAGGGCGGCTACCAAGTTGGCGGGTTCCCGCCGTTGTGGTCTGAGTGGAACGGCCAGTACCGCGACACCGTCCGCGATTTCTGGCGCGGCGAACCCCAGCAGTTGGGGCATCTGGCGAGTCGGCTCACTGGTTCGGCTGACCTGTATGAGCACACCGGACGCCGCCCCGTCGCGTCCATTAACTTTGTGACGGCGCACGACGGTTTCACCCTGCGAGATCTGGTTTCGTACAACCAGAAGCACAACGAGGCCAACGGCGAGGGTGGGGCCGACGGCGAATCTCACAATCGGTCGTGGAACTGTGGGGTTGAGGGTCCGACGTCCGACCCAGAGGTCAACAGGCTGCGGCTGCGCCAGCAGCGCAACTTCTTGTTGACGTTGTTGCTTAGCCAGGGTGTCCCGATGATCTCGCACGGCGACGAGCTCGGCCGCACCCAGCGCGGCAACAACAACGTCTACTGCCAAGACAACGAACTTTCGTGGGTCGATTGGAGTCTGGACGCCGACGCCGAGTCTCTTTTGGAGTTCACTAGGCGCGTCGTGCAGCTTCGCCACGAGCATCCGGTGTTGCGCAGAAGGCGGTTTTTCGCGGGCGCACCCCATCACGGCGGCGAGTCGTCGGTCGGCGATATCGCCTGGCTGACGCCGTCCGGGGTTCACATGACGGACGCCGACTGGGACGAGTCGTACGCCCGGGCGCTGATCGTGTTCCTCAACGGGGAGGCGATTATGGAGCCGGACGCCCGCGGCAAGCGGGTCATCGGTGACAGCCTTCTGTTGTTGTTCAACGGCGATTCGAACCCGGTCGAGTTCACGATCCCCGACAAGTGGTACGGGGAGCGTTGGACGGTCGAGGTGGCCACCGCTTTCGATAAACCAGCGGTGAACTCGTACCTGGCTGGGCAAAAGATGCTGTTACCGGGGCGCGCGATTGTGGTTTTGAGGCGTCCACCGAATGAAGGCGTGGAGGGCTGACTGGGTCCAAACGTTCGCGAGTGGGGCGCGAGTCGGGGCGCGGGCGGTTCGCCACCCGCCCGCCCGATCAGCCGAGGATTTCGGCGATCACGTATGCCGACGCCGCCGACCAGGCTTGCGGACGGCAGGCGGCTGGGTATGGCATCGGCGGCCAGGTTTGGTCGGCTGGGATTCCTGCGAACAATTCGGGTGCCCGGTTGTCGAAGCCGGAAAGCGCGCGCAGCAGACCCTCGGCGACGGTCCTGGCTTCGTTGACGAATCCTGCCTGGTGCATGCCGCGGATGATCCAGGCGGTGTCGTGGGTCCACACCGAACCGACGTGATATCTCCATGGCCAGTAGGCTGCGTTTCCGGTAGACATTGTGCGAATGCCGTAGCCACTGAACATTTCGGGGCTGAGCAACCGCTGCACAACCAGGGCTTCCTCATCCGGTGTGAGGACGCCCGTGCCAAGTAGGTGCCCCATGTTTGAGGCGACTCCGGTCACCGGGTTCTTTTGGGCATCCAACGCCAACGCCAGGTAGGGGCCGTCGGCGTCCGAAACCCAGAAACGTTCCCGGATTCGGGCCGACATGTCGTCTGCGTAACGATTCCACGTCGCGGCGGACGCCCGTTCCGCCTCGTCGCGGCCGTGTGCGGCCAAGATCCGGGCCGCAGCGCGGGCTGCCGCGTACGCGTAGCCCTGCACCTCGATCAGAACGATCGGGCCTTCGGCTTGGCTGCCATCGGTGAACCTGATCGAGTCGGCGGAATCCTTCCAGCCCTGGTTGGAAAGGCCGTGGCCGGAGGTGTCGTAGTATTCCAAGAAGCCGTCGCCGTCGGCGTCCGCGTACTGGTCGAGCCAGTCGAGTGCGGCGACTAGTGCGTCCATGAACGGGGCTGGGTTGGCACCACCCTCGACGACCTGGCCGAGCAGCATTATCCACAGTGGGGTGGCGTCGATCGTGCCGTAGTACTCCGGCGGGAGCACCGCCGAGTCGAGTTGCATGTCGAGCGTGACGCGGCGCACCTCGTGCAGGATCTTGCCTGGCTCCTCGGCTTTGGCCGTGTCAACCGCGGCGCCTTGCCGGGACGCCAGCGTCGCAAGGGTTCCGACAGCGAGCGACGGGTTGGTGTCGGCGAGCATGGACGCCGACTGCAGCGAGTCGCGTCCGAACAAAGTGAGATACCAAGGTGCTCCCGCGGCGAGGAACCGCTTGTCAGTTGCGTTTCGGTCGGCCATCAACAGCGATTGCAGGTCGGCGCGGGACGCCTCCAGCAGCCGGTCGAGATCGTCGCGGGACGCCTGGGGGCGTGCCAGCGAGGTGTCGTCCGGCGCCACGAAGGGTACGTCGGTTGCGGAAAGATCAAGGCGCCAGTGCAGCGTCGACGACCCACCAGGCGGCAGGGTTAGGTTCCAGCGGGCTGTCAGAACGTCGGTCACTTCGAGGTCGCCGTCGCATGAGAATCTGGCGGATGTGCTGTCGTCGCGCCACGTCCAGGCGGCGTCGGCGTCCGCTTTGACGGGGGGCTTCTCGCTTGGCTTCCCGATGCGGATCAGATCCATCGTCGTATTGTCAGGGGCGAGTTCTAGGCTCACCTTGAGGTGATGTTCGTGCTTGCCAACCGAGATAACTTCGATGGTCTCTTCGACGCCAGCGGCGTCCACGGTGCGCTGGCGGGTCAGCGAGACGACAGGGTCGAGCCCTTCGTCTGGGGTGCGCACCAGCGAACGGAAGACGCCTTCCGCACCAGCGGCACGTACCCCGATCGGGTCGACGAAATGGTCTGCTACGGCGAGGTTCACGCTAGAGGCGACCCGGTCGTCCGCGAAATGGATCCCTTGAACTTCTGAGCCGTCGGATTGGCCGTCCGGCGTGCTCCACATCTGGATCGGCGCCCGCAGAACGCAGGTGAGGTCATGGACGAACGGCTGCTTCATGGTGCTTCCTTGTGGGTGCTCGCGAGGAGTGGCGATGCTGGAATCCTAATCGGGTCGAGCGGGTGGCACAGGCAACGAAGAGATTAGTTTCAGCGTCCGCGGACGACCACATCGCCCTTACATTCGGGTGTCTGGTGTGTCACGCTTGAATTCTTGGATCTTCGTTGAGGAGGGCGCCATGGCACACGAAGTCGTGGTCGTTATCGGGGTCGGAGGCATGGGCGAGGCGATCGCCCGGCGGCAGGGTTCCGGACGCCATTTAGTGGTGGCCGACTTCAACACCGAAACCCTCGACAAAGTCGAGGCGGAGCTTCGCGGTGACGGGTTTATAGTGACCGCTTTGCAGGTGGACGTTTCCGAATTGTCGTCAATGCAAGATCTCGCGGACGCCGCAGCTGCGCTTGGTCCGGTCGTCCAGGTGGTTCACACTGCGGGGTTGTCGCCGATCCAAGCGCCGGTGGACGCGATCCTGGCGGTTGACCTTCTTGGGGTGGCCTACAGTCTCGACGTGTTCGGCGCAGTTGTGGCCGACGGCGGCGCCGGTGTGGTGATCGCCTCCATGGCCGGCTCGATGGTGCAAGGACGCTTCACCGCCGAGATGGAGGGCGCTTTAGCGCTGACGCCGACAAGTGAACTGCTCGGGTTGCCGTTCCTGCAGGCTGACGGCATTCCTAACTCGGGGGCCGCGTACGGAATCGCGAAACGCGCCAACCAACTACGGGTGCAGGCGGCCAGCCTGAGCTGGGGTGACCGCGGGGCGCGGATCAACTGCATCAGCCCGGGTGTGATAGCCACCCCGATGGGGCAACAGGAACTCGACAGTCCCTCAGGTGCTGCGATGCGCGCGATGATCGAAGGCTCGGCGACGAAGCGACTCGGGACGCCCAGCGACATCGCCGCGGCCACAGCGTTCCTGCTGAGCGCCGAGGCGTCCTTCATAACGGGAGTCGACCTGCTGGTTGACGGCGGAGTCGTCGCAGCGCTTCGCTCGGGAGCGATCACGCTGCCGACGATGTGAGTTGTGTGACAGCCGCTGAGCGACGGCCAGCTAGTGGGCTGGTTGCTCCGCTGGGTGGGACGCACTTTCGGGGGCGCAGTCTCGGCAGTATCCGACGAGGGTGCAGCGGCGGATGTCCACGGCGAACCCCCATTGGGTGCGGATTCGGGCTGTCGCATCGTCGAAAACGTCAACAGGCAACGGCAGCACGCGTCCGCACGTAGCGCAGTGCGCGTGCAAGTGACCGTGGGCGACGTCAGGCGAACTGAGGTGGAAGCTGCTTACGTCCCCCGGGGAGTGCCGGTGGGTGACAACCCCTGTTTTCACTAGGGTTTCCAGTGTGCGGTAGACGGTCGCGCGGTGAGCTTCGGAGTTCGGCAGCAGTGCGGCGACCTCGTCTGCGGACAAATACTCGGGGTGCTCAGCAAGGAGCTCTAGCACCGCCCGGCGAGACTCGGTGATCCGGTAGCCAGCAGCGCGGAGGGCGGTGATTGCGGTCGCGACGGCGTCCGCCTTGGCTTGGGCGTGAAGTTCAGCGTGTCCCGGGTTTGGCACGTGACAATGGTGCCACCAAATCCCAGCTCGCGAGAGCAGAAGACGGGTTCTGTTTATGTGGCGAGGTTTTCTTGGAGGCATCGCCGGACGGGTTGGCGGCCCACGACTTGGGTGCAGTGATACGCCACCGGAGTTGGGTTTAGGGTGCGGGCATGACTGAAACACCTGTTGCCATTTCGCTTCGCCGCACCGAATTCGGACGCTACGAAGCCACGAACGCCGCTGGCGTCACTCTGACATTGGGCCAGGGGGACGACTGCTTCG
>CAYMMF010000109.1:0-6812 GCA_964391475.1 uncultured Propionibacteriaceae bacterium
CGCCAAGCCAAGGCCGAAAGCGCAGGCGAACCGCGACGCGTGACACTCCGTGGTGCACCGATGCGGACTGCCCGGAATATGGAAGCATCGCTCACCGTGCCTACGGCCACCAGCGTCCGCAACGTCCCGATGAAGCTTGTAATCGACCAGCGTCAGATCATCAACGATCATCTGGCACGCACCACCGGCGGGAAGGTCTCCTTCACCCACCTACTCGCATTCGCGATGGTCAAGGCGATGTCCATGGTGCCCGACATGAACAACGGGTATGAAGAGGTCGCCGGCAAGCCGACGTTAATCGAGAACCCCCAGGTGAATCTTGGCCTGGCTATCGACATGACGAAGCCGGATGGCACCCGCCAACTGGTCGTTCCCAATATCAAGGGCGCCGACCACATGGACTTCCTGACATTCTGGAAGGCATACGAAGACCTCGTCCAACGTGGCCGAACCAGCACACTTACTGTGGCGGACTTTGCGGGAACCACCGCGTCCCTCACTAACCCCGGTGGGCTAGGCACCTCGCATTCGGTTCCCCGGCTGATGAACGGCCAAGGCGTAATCGTGGGCGTGGGCTCCATCGACTACCCGCCGGAATTCATGGGCGCTAGCGACCAACGTCTCAAGGAACTCGGAGTCGGCAAGATCTCCACGCTGACCTCCACCTACGACCACCGGGTCATCCAGGGCGCCACGTCAGGCGAATTCCTGCGCGTGATCAACCAACTGCTTATTGGCCAGCACAACTTCTACGACGAGATCTTCTCGTCGCTGCGCGTGCCCTACATCCCGATCAGGTGGGCGTCCGACGACTCCGCACACCGCCCGTTTGAAGTAGGCAAAGGCGCTCGGGTAATCCAGCTGATCAACGCCTACCGCACCTCCGGCCACCTGATTGCCGATACTGACCCACTCGAGTACATCCAGCGCACCCATCCGGATCTGGAACCCGAAACGCACGGGCTAACACTGTGGGATCTCGACCGTGAATACCCCGTCGGAGATTTCGGGGGCCACGGGAAAGAGACGATGGCGCTGCGCGACATCATGGCCCAACTCCGCCAGGCTTACTGCGGCAGGGTGGGAATCGAATACATGCACATTCAGGATCCCGACCAACGGCGGTGGATCCAGGAACGCATTGAACGCCCCTTCGTCAAGTGGCCTCGTGAAGATCATTTGCGGATCCTCGACAAGCTGAACGAAGCTGAGATCTTCGAAACCTTCCTCCAAACCAAGTTCGTCGGCCAAAAGCGGTTCTCGCTGGAAGGCGCCGAATCGATGATCGTCTCCTTGGACGAAATCTGCGATTCGGCTGCGAATGCCGATCTCGATGAGGTCGCAATCGGCATGCCTCACCGCGGTCGTCTCAACGTGCTGGCCAACATCGTGGGCAAGAGTTATGGGCAAATCTTCCGCGAGTTTGAGGGCAACATCGATCTTGAACAGACTCTCGGCACGGGCGATGTCAAGTACCACCTGGGAGCAGAAGGCGAGTTCAAGGCTCTTTCGGGCCGGACCATCAAGACGAGCGTGGCTGCCAACCCCAGCCACCTAGAGACCGTGAACCCCGTGCTGCAGGGCATCGCCAGAGCGAAGATGGACGCCATGGTCGACCGGGATGACTACCCGGTTCTTCCCGTCCTGCTTCATGGCGACGCGTCGTTCTCAGGCCAAGGAATCGTGTACGAGGTGCTCCAGATGTCGCAACTTCGCGGCTTCAAGGTGGGCGGCACCATCCACCTGGTGGTCAACAACCAGGTGGGCTTCACGACCGCGCCCTCAGAATCACGCTCCTCGGTGTACTGCACTGATGTCGGCAAGACCATTCAGGCTCCGATCTTCCATGTGAATGGGGATGATCCCGAATCGGTAGCCCGCATCTCAAGGTTCGCGTTCGAGTTCCGCCAGGAGTTCAACAAGGACGTCATCATCGATCTCGTTGCGTACCGTCGACGTGGCCACAATGAGGGTGACGATCCCAGCTTCACCCAGCCAAAGATGTACGACTTGATCGAACAGAAGCGTTCTGTTCGCAAGCTGTACCACGAGAGCCTCATCGGACGCGGTGACATTTCAGCCGAGGACGCCGAGGCCGTTCTGATGCGATTCCGCCAGCGTCTTGAAGGCGTCTTCGTCGAGTCGCGGCAAACCCAGGTGATCGAAGCCGACACTTACCGCAAGGTCCCGTTCTACCCGGCGAAGCTCGGCAAAGACCAGGGAACGGGCATCAGCCGCGAAGCCATGGAACGAATCGCACAAGCCCAGATCACCTATCCGGAAGACTTCACAGTTCACCCGAAGGTGCTGCCACAAATGGAACGCCGCGCCAAGTCGATTATGGAAGGCCCGATCGACTGGGCTACCGGCGAACTGCTCGCATTCGGCTCACTGCTTATGGAAGGCAGAACCGTTCGACTGACAGGTCAGGACAGCCGACGTGGTACGTTCTCGCAGCGTTTCGCCGCGGTCGTGGATCGAAAGACCAACGAAGAGTACGTGCCGTTGAAGCACCTCACCGACGACCAAGGCCAATTCCACGTCTTCGACTCGCTGTTGAGCGAATACGGCGGCATGGGTTTCGAGTACGGCTACTCTGTCGCCGCACCTCAAGCTCTGGTTTGTTGGGAAGCCCAATTCGGTGACTTCGCCAACGGCGCTCAGTCGATCTCGGACGAGTACATCAGCTCCGGTGACGCCAAATGGACCCAAAAGTCCGGCGTGGTGCTGCTACTACCCCACGGTTATGAAGGCCAAGGCCCAGACCACAGTTCCGCACGAATCGAACGCTGGCTTAGCCTGTGCTCCGAAGGCGCTCTGGCGGTCTGCCAGCCGTCGACGTCGGCGTCCCACTTCCACCTGCTCCGCACCCACACCTACGTCAACTGGCACCGGCCTGTCGTCATCATGACGCCCAAGTCGATGCTGCGGAGCAAGGCAGCGGCGTCCATGCCCGACGACTTCATCAACGGCCGTTGGCAGCCTGCGATCGACGATCCGACGATCACCGATCCGACTGCTGTGAAGCGCGTGTTGCTGTGTTCGGGCAAGATCCGTTGGGAACTCGTGGCGGAACGGGCTCGCAGGGGCCTTGACGGCCAAGTGGCAATCGTCTCGCTTGAACGGCTCTACCCACTGCCCACCAAGGAGGTTGCGGACGCCCTGGCGCGTTACACCAATGCAACTGACGTCCGCTGGGTGCAGGACGAACCGCTCAACCAGGGGCCGTACCCGTTCATGGCGCTCCACCTTCCGGAGGCTATCGCTGCGGCGATGCCCGGGTACGAACTCAAGATGACGGTTGCTGCGCGACCCGCGGCGTCCGCACCATCGGTCGGTTTGTTGAAGGTTCACCAACTCCAGGAGAAGGAACTGCTGGAGCGCGCGTTCGAAGCCTGATCTATGTATTTCACTGATCGAGGTATCGAGGAGCTCGAAGCCAGGCGAGGCACCGAAGAGGTAAGTCTCGCCTGGCTAGCCGAGCAACTGCGAGTGTTCGTGGATCTCAACCCCGAGTTCGAAGTTTCGGTTGACCGCCTGGCAACATGGCTTGCCAGGCTCGACGATGACGACGAGTAGGGACGACTGGTTCAGTAAAGTTCTCAGCTGGAAGCTTTATCGGTTTCCGGCTGGAACCCCAACCATTTGGTGGTTGATGGCCATAGCGCGGCTATAACAGAGACAGCCGCCGCGATGCTGCCAAGCCATGCCCAGCCTTGGGTGAACCCGAATTGACCGTAGGCGAATGCGTGGACCGCCCCGATAGCAACTATTGGTCCGCGTGCCCACCCGGAACGATGCCATAACAGCCAAGCCGATCCTGTTGCCAAGGCAGCCCACAAGATTAATGCTGCTGCGATGCCCACGCTGAATACACCGTGACCAGCGGCGAGCGACAGCGCTGCGACCCCTACGGTGAACACCGCGACCGCAACCGTTGTTGCTACCGCCACAACTACCGATGTGGGACGAGAACGGAGTGTTTTTGCTGACATCGGGAGCCACTGTACCCCTGGACTTGTTTATTTCCTGAATGACCTCTCGCCATCGGTTGCATCTGGGCGCTACAGTTGGAGCGCTGGCTCCCGCTAGGGTGCCAGCGTTTGACTGTTGAGGAGTGAGAACCGCATGGATTGGCGACACCGGGCCGCCTGCCTTGATGAGGATCCCGAACTGTTTTTCCCAGTCGGGAACACGGGCCCAGCCATCATGCAGATTGCAGAAGCCAAGAAGGTGTGCGCCCGTTGCGAGGTGCGTGCCGAATGCTTGGCATGGGCTCTTGAAGCCGGTCAGGATCACGGGGTGTGGGGTGGACTTTCCGAGGACGAACGTCGCGCCATGAAACGCCGCAACGCCCGCTCTCGGACGCGCTCCTGACCCCTACTGCAACGGGATCCGCAGCCGAGCCCTGGTTCCGAATCCCTCCCCCAGCGATTCCATCTCGAAGGTGCCGCCTAAGTCGGCCACCAGCGTCGTCACGATGGAAAGACCTAAGCTCTTGGAATTTTCGAGGGTGAAGTCTGGTGGCAGCGTCCCCCCGTCGTTGAGGACGTCCACGGTCAAGATTCCATTGAGTTGCTCAGGCCTGACCAGCACGCGTCCCTTGCCCCCGGCGAGCCCATGCTCAATGGCGTTCTGACAAACCTCGGTGAACACCAAAGACAGGTTGGTCGCGACGTCGGCGGGGACGAAACCAAAGGTGCCTTCGCGTCTCATCTCAACCCTTGACTTTGTAGTTGCCACGTCTCTAACCATCGTCATGAGGCGATCCGCGACATCGTCGAATTTCACTGTCGTGTCGAACGCTTGCGAAAGAATCTCGTGGACAACTGCAATCGCGCCGACTCGCTTCATGGCGTCGTTGAGTGCGTCTTGGGCTTCAGGCGAACTGATCCGCCTGGCCTGCAACCGCAGTAGCGCTGCCACTGTCTGCAGGTTGTTCTTCACCCGGTGATGGATCTCGCGGATTGTAGCGTCCTTGGTGACCAGCTGACGTTCCCGAGAGCGTAACTCTGTGGTGTCTCGGCAGAGCACAATCACACCGCATGGGCCCGAAGAATCCGTGAGCGGTTGGACGCGCAGTCGCATGGCTCCCCTGACGGATTCGATGTCGGCTTCGCGTGGTCTTTTCGCTGTGAGCAGGCAGCTCAATGGCTCTTCTACCGGCTCTCGGCCATTCGAATGGAGTGCACCTAGAACTTCGGTGAGATTCTCACCCATCAGATTTCTAGCGACCCCAAGTCGGCGAAGTGAACTGACGGCGTTCGGGCTGGCGTAGGTGATATTTCCTTCGATGGTGAGTCTGATCAGGCCGTCACCAACCCGCGGCGAGATCCACGGGACGGGCTTCTCACCGTGCATTGGAAAGTCACCACGCCACACCATGAGCTTGATTATTTCCGCGACCTCCAAGTAGGTGTCTTCCAACTCGCCCGGGGCTCTCACACCCATCCGGTTCGTGTGCATTTCGACTACGCCAATCACCCGATCGCCCAGTTTGACCGGGATCGCGTGAACCTCGACCGGGATTCCGGCATGCAACTTGTTTCCGCTTGTCGCGCAAATCTCTTCAGACAGGTAGGCGTCGGTTACGAGGTGGTCGGCTTCGTACGCGATTTCGTCGCCCACCACGTCGTCCTCTAACGCGGTGGGGCCAGTTGTTGGACGAACTTGGGCCGCAGCCCAGAATACGTTCGGGTCGACGTCCGGAACCCACAAAATGAGGTCGGAGAACGACAGGTCAGCCAACATCTCCCATTCTTCGGTCAATGCGGTGAGCCACTCAGCCTCGGGTTGGGTGAGTTCGGTGTGGGCAGCTATCACGTCGTGCAGGCTGAGCATGCCCCCACCATAGATGTCATTGGCTTATTGCCACTTCACGAGGAGGAACAATTTTGGAGCCGGACGCTGCAACTGGCAGAATGTTCGTCCGCGCCACTAGGCGCCAAACTGCCACGAGGAGAGACCATGGGAAAGGCCGGACGCAAGCGTCGCGATCGGAAGAAGAAGGGCGCTAACCACGGCAAGCGCCCCAACTCCTGATCAGAGGTTAAATCTCAACACCCCGCGGATCCCGCGGGGTGTTCAGTATTAACGTGCCGTCGTCACCCGAACGTTTGGCGTACCTCTATCGAACGCACCTCAACTGTCGCCCCAAAACTGTTGTGCAGCGCAGTGACAACTCGCACCCGTAAGGTTTCTGGGGCCCGTTCCGCGATGCAACACCTGCGCAACAACGCCCGGACACTCTGCTCGGCGTCCACGTGGTCCATGCAGTGCTCACAAGCCATCAAATGGGACCGCATCGCGTCCGCTTCGTCTTCTGGCAACTCACCGTCCAGGAACAGATGGGCGCGAACCAGAACCTCGCGGCACTCGTTGAACTCAGTCACCGGGATCCGCCTTCACAAGACCGCGCTCGCGCGCGTGGTCGGCCAGCAAGGCTCGCAGCTGGGTCCGTCCCCGATTAAGCCGACTCATCACAGTGCCGATTGGGGTGTCCATGATTTCGGCGATCTCTTTGTAAGAGAAGCCCTCCACGTCAGCCAGATATACGGCAAGCCGGAAGTCAGGGCTGAGTTGATGCATCGCATCAGTGACCACCGAGTTCGGCATTCTGTCGAGCGCCTCCATCTCAGCGGAACGCAGGCCGTCCGACGTGTGAGACTCAGCTCGAGCTAACTGCCAGTCTTCGATGGAATCGCCGGAACTGATCTGCGGCTGACGCTGCTGCTTGCGGTAGCTGTTGATGTAGGTGTTGGTCAAAATGCGGTACAGCCACGCCTTCAGGTTCGTGCCGGGCGTGAACTGGT
>CAYMMF010000110.1:0-6795 GCA_964391475.1 uncultured Propionibacteriaceae bacterium
ATTCATGAGAGGGCGCAGGTTGAACGTTCACGATTATGATGACCGAACTGCGGAAGTCACGAAGTCTGGTGAAAGCCGGGAGCCCCTCGCAGGGTCAAGGTTCTTGGAGACGAATCAAGGTGGCATTGAACCAGTTGATGCAGGGCAAGATAATCCATCCCTTGTTGGCGCAGCGCTCGGTGTCGGAGAACCACATCAAGACTTTGAGGATCTTCCTGACGCAGACGAGATAGACGATTTGTCTGCCAATGTTTCACGTGAAACGCCTACCCTTCCGCAGCCGGATCTTCCGCGGATCATGGTCGTCGCTAACCAGAAAGGTGGCGTGGGTAAGACCACTACCGCAGTGAATGTAGCTGCCGGGTTAGCTCAGGGTGGACTTCGGGTGCTCGTAGTAGACGCGGACCCTCAAGGCAACGCTTCTACTGCTCTGGGTGTCGACCATTCCGAAGGCGTCATGGGTACCTACGAGGTGTTGGTGGACGCCGTCCCCCTAATTGAAGTTGTTCAGAAGTGTCCTGACATCTCTGGGTTGTGGGTCTCCCCGGCCACCATCGACCTGACCGGTGCTGAGATCGGGTTAGTGGCGTCCGTTTCACGTGAAACGAAGCTGAAACAAGCCTTGGATTCCTTCTTCGACCGGTACCACGTGGACTACGTCATCATCGATTGCCCGCCGTCCCTGGGATTGCTTACCTTAAACGCGCTAGTGGCAGCACGAGAGATCTTGATCCCAATCCAGGCGGAGTACTACGCGCTCGAAGGCGTTACGGCCCTGTTACGGACGATTGACTTGGTTAAAGGGCGCCTGAACGACCATCTCAAGCTCAGCACCGTGCTTCTAACGATGTACGACGCCCGAACAAACTTGGCTGCACAGGTGGCCGCCGAAGTGCGAAAGCACTTCCCCGCACAGACCTTGGATGCAGTAATTCCGCGTTCGGTACGCGTCGCGGAGGCTCCAAGCCATGGACAAACAGTCCTTACCTACCACTTGAATTCTGCTGGCGCCCAAGCGTACGTGGCTGCTGCCGAAGAGATCGCTCACCGTGCCGAACCGGCACTTTGACCCAGGAGACATCATGACTGCGAAGCGACCGACCGGGCTCGGTAGAGGCTTGGGCGACCTGATCCGTCCGACTGCAGAAACCACGCCGACTAAGCCACCCCTAGAAGTCGGCGGCGCACGGTTCGAGGAGGTCGAAGTCGCTCGCATTACCCCGAATCCGAAGCAACCTCGACAGGTATTCGGAGAAGAAGAGCTCTCGGAGTTGGTGGAATCCATCCGCGAGGTCGGCTTGTTGCAGCCGATTGTCGTGCGTCCGGTAGGCGATGACTTCGAGCTCGTAATGGGTGAACGTCGACTAAGGGCGGTGAAACAGGTCGGATTACCGGTAATACCTGCAATCGTCCGGGATACCGCAGAGCACGATTTGCTTCGCGACGCCCTGCTGGAGAACCTACATCGAGCCCAACTCAACCCCCTTGAGGAAGCAGCTGCCTATCAGCAGATGCTCGACGATTTCGGTTGCAGCCAAGAGGAGCTTGCTGGGCGCATCAAGCGTTCCCGCCCCCATATTTCCAACACATTGAGGCTCCTTCGATTACCCGCTCCGGTTCAACGTAGGGTTGCTGCCGGGGTGCTGTCGGCCGGACATGCCCGGGCCCTGTTGAGTCTTCCGGACGCCATGGCGATGGAGCGCCTGGCTCAACGGATCGTCGCAGAGGGATTGAGCGTCCGCTCGGTAGAGGAGATTGTCGCGATAGGGGAGTCGCCTCTGAAGCCTGTTCGGGAGCACCGGCGACTGACGCCATCGCCGAGAGCCCTCGAGCTCAGCGAACGACTCACCGACAGGTTCGATACGAGCGTCAACGTCACGATCGGGCGCCACAAGGGAAAGATCACAATCGAGTTCGCTGGGGAGGCAGATCTGGCTCGGATCCTGGCGGTGCTTGACGGAAGTTCTACCTAACTAGCCATATATCTACAAAGTGAGATATCGATATATTGATTTGTTGGTATTGGTTTCTTGAGGAGGAGCGGTTCCCCTGAGGAAGAGTGGAACGACGTCTCGAAGGGCTGGTTCCCTGAGGAGGAGCGTAGCTCCGTCTCGAAGGGCTGGTAGTGGCTTCGAGACGGCCCCTTCGGGCTTCCTCAGCCAACCGAAGGCCCTCAGCCAGTCGCGGTCTTCTCAGTTGCCGGACGTCAGGCCGGTGGTGGATGCTTCTACGGTGGCTATGCGCTTGTGGACGTCCTTCGTCGCGAAATGTTCGGCTACAAACGAGGCGAACGGCACTGTTCCCCCAAGCGCAATAAGAATCAGCCACGACCAAGGCCACTTGACCCGGCGTCCAACGTCGTAAGCCGTGAGCAGCAGGATCATGTACAACCACCCGTGCGGCACTCCGGTGACGGTGACGACGACCCCAATGTCGAAAATGTACTTCAGCGGCATCCCAACAAGAACCAGCACGGCGAGCAGAACGCCCACGATCCATGCCATGACCCGGTAGCGCTTCAGCGCTGCTTGAATGCCCGGGATCTCGTCGATTTCGAAGTCCATGATCCTCACTTTCCGAGTTCGGCTCTTGCAGATTCCTCGCGAGCCTGTGTTTCTTTGCGGCCCAGCACTTGGGCCCACTTGATCGTCATGAGCAGGGCGAACCCTCCGAAGATCCACCACTGGAGCGCGTATCCGCCGTTCTGGAATGTTCCCTCACCCTCAGGCAAGGTAACGGACGCCTGCGCAAGACCCTGGGCAGCGGCGTCCTTCTCGCACAAGGTGACGAACCCGGGCACCAGTTCGTGCTCGTCCCACTTTTGGGCTAGCAGCGGCATCCGCACAGAGCCGATCCGGTCGGGCTCGATCGGGGTGGAGGCGTCCCCCTCACCAGGCAAGAAAAGCCCAGTTTGGGTGAGCTGCCCATCCGGGGGAGGTGGGACGTCAGTGGCTTCCGTTGTGCCCCTCACAATGGGGACGACTCGGCCGTCGGTGGAGCGGAACGCCTCCAACACGCGGACGCCGGCATCCCCCGCAGGGATCAATAGTTGGGTGTTGGGCAGGTAAGCCCCGGTCACCGTAACCGGCTTGCCGTAGATGTCGTCGGTGGTGTTGTCGTCGTGCACATGATCGAACAGAGGCGAAGCGGGCAGTTCAGCGCGAGCTTCGATCGAACGATTCCCCTTGTCAACGAAGACTTGCATCTGCCACATGCCTAAAATGCCACCGACCAGGGCGAAGATGATCCCAACAATTACCAACAAGGTCTGCTTCATTCGGGTGGTCATTATGCTTCCCATTTGGAGGACGCGGGGTTGGGATCAGGGCGGTGGATCCTGTGGATTAGGCTCACCGGTCTATAGTCCCATCCAAGGGCATTTCGCCAAAGTTGCGAGGGGTGCGATGAGGTCAGTGCAGCCGTTGGACGCCGCAGAGGTGCGCAAGTCCGTTTGCCCGTGGTGTGGTAGGTCGCCTCGGCGTGCCTCCGGCGGATTCCAGGTGGTGCGCGATCGCAAGACGATAGGCGTGATCGGATATGCGCCTGCCAGGGAGTCGGACGGCCACGCGCCCTCTGGCTCAGCCACAATTACTGTGCTGTGGGTGAGCCCAAGCGATGTTGGAGAACACATAGGCACCCAGTTGCTACAACGCCTGATTTGGCAACTGCGGGCGGGAGGCGTCCGATGCCTGATCGCATCCGGAACCCGCGGCGTCCCAACCTGCGACAGGCTGCCCGCGGACTGGCTAGAGAACGCGGGGTTCACCGAGCATGTGGCGGGCGTCCAATGGAGATTGGATTTGCGAACTACTCTGCCGCTATGGGCGTGGCTGAAGGACGCCGCGGCTACGGCCAGCGACCAATTGCGGGGGTGGCGTCCCCAACCAGAGAACGCCACCCGCACAACCGATAAGTGACGGATCAAACCGAAACCGCCGCGAGGTCTTCCACCTCGAGGCCAGGCTTGGGTGCGCGGAGCAGCTTGGCGTTCAGGCGTCCGACCGTGACGATTGTCAACAGTTGCAGCGCGGCGACGATCGCGAGCAACGTGATGTGTGCAGCCGAGTACTTGACGACGATGCCGTTTTCGACCAATCCCCAATGGATGAAGAACTGGGCGAGCGTGACGAGTGCAACCCCCGGGCAGATGAGACCGTAGCTGGCGATGCTGCGGCCAGTGCCGCGGACGAAGTGCCCGAAGTAATTCTGGCTGCGCATCACGGCGTACCCGAAAAGGCCCATCACGAGTTGGGCTGTCAGCAGGAGCCCGATGAATCCGAACCAGATGATCGGCGGGATCGACGTGCCCACCAGGTTGTGGGCGGCGCCGCTGGCAACGCGGAGGACGCCGATCCCGACCAAGGTGAAGATGGGGATGCCCATCCAGAGTGTGGGGCCGGCCTCGCGTGCCATCCCACCACGGAGCATTGCGCTGAAGCTGATGGGCAGTTTCACGAAGATCCAGGCGGCTGCGGCGCTGAAGAACACCGCGGTGCCGAAGGCGCCCAGCACGGAGACGATCGTGTTGCTGCTCATCGCGGCTGAGGACGAGAAGCCGACGGCGATCATCACGAACGCGAAGCTGGGCAGCACTTGGCTGAAGTGGTTGGTGTCACCGATGTCGAAGCTGCCCTTGGTCAGGATCCGTGTGAGGTAGCGTCCGAAAAGTCGAAGGGCGTAGGCGCCGACCGCGGTCATAGCCAGTAGTGCGAATGGGAAGAGCCATTCTTTATACCCCCACAATCCGGGGATGCTGATTGCGGCGAGGATGAAGGCGACGTTAACCGACATTCCGAGCGTTAGCGGAATTGCCATCAACTGCACTTCGGCGTTCGAGTTGCGGAAGGCTTCGAACTCGGGCGAGTTTTGGAACTTGCGTTGGGCGCTGAGGTTGGCGATTAGCAGTTGAACGTGCCGGACCGCGAAGTATGCGACACCCAAAAGAGCGATCGTGACCAGGCTGGCGACCAGTGCGTCCCCGCCGAGGTAAGCGGCAGCGATGTGTTCGAAGGTGGGTAGCGGGGCGTCCGGGTGGGGGAGTAGGAACATCAGATACATGAAAAATGTGACTGAGAGTCCGCCCATCCCGAGTGCGGATAGGAAGTAAAGCGGTCGGTAGCTTTCGGTGAATCTTGGCTTCAAGGTCGGTCCTTTCGGGGGGGGGCGTCAGGGATATACATACCTCGACGGGTATATGAGGACCACTCTAAGATGACACATAATATGGACGGCATGCAAGTTTGGGTTGTGGGGGGCGTCCCCCCACAACCCCTGGGGCCGCGACACTCAGCAACCTTTCTCAAAGTACGCAACATTTGCGTACTTTGACGAAAGTCGCTGAGTGTCGTCCCAGCAGGCGACAACCGGCGGTTCCCCAGCCGGCGACAACCGGCGGTAGCAGGCGGGTCCCCAGCCGGCGGGTGCCCAGGAAAGCAGAAGGCCCACCAGCACGAAGCTGGCGGGCCTTCTTGTAACTAGAATCAGCGATTCTCGACAGACACGTAGTCGCGCTCGGTCTCGCCGACGTAGATCTGGCGCGGGCGGCCGATCTTGCTTGCCGGATCCTTCACGAGTTCACGCCACTGCGAGATCCAGCCGGGTAGACGACCGATCGCGAACAGCACGGTGAACATGTCGACGGGGAAGCCCATCGCGCGGTAGATCAGGCCCGTGTAGAAGTCCACGTTCGGGTAGAGCTTGCGCTCGATGAAGTACGGATCGCTCAATGCGGCCTCTTCGAGCTCAAGGGCAATGTCGAGCAGCTGGTCGCCACCCTCGCGCTTGCGCAAAATCGCGTCGGCATGCTTCTTGATGATCGCGGCGCGCGGGTCGTAGTTCTTGTAGACCCGGTGACCGAAGCCCATCAGACGTTCACCAGCGGACTTGTCCTTGACGCGGTTGACGTACTCCTTGACGGAGATGCCGCGGGCGGCGATGTCGTCCAGCATTTCGAGGACGGCCTGGTTGGCGCCACCGTGCAGCGGGCCGTACAGGGCGTTCACGCCAGCGGCTACGGACACGTACAGGTTGGCCTGCGAGGAGCCCACCAGGCGCACGGTCGAGGTGGAGCAGTTCTGCTCGTGGTCGGCGTGCAGGATCAGCAAGATGTCCATGGCCTTGGTGATCTCGTCGTCGAACTCGTACGGACGGGTCACGGCACCGAAGGACATGCGCAGGAAGTTCTCGACATACGACATTGAATAGTCGGGGAACAGGGTGGGCATGCCCAGCGACGACTTGTAGGCGTAGGCGGCTAGCGTGGGCACCTTGGCCATCAGGCGATGGGTGGCGGCGTCGATCTTGTCGTCTTCGAATCCGATGGTGTCCATCGAGAAGGTCGACAGGGCGTTGATCATCGACGACAGGACGGGCATCGGGTGCGACCGGCGGGGGAACAGCTTGAGGATGTCGCGTAGGCGCTCGTCGATCACCATGTGCTCGGATACTCGCTCGGTGAAATCCGCGAGCTGCTCGGCGGTGGGCAGTTCGCCGTAGAGCAACAGGTACGAGGTCTCGAGGAAGCTCGACTTCTCGGCAAGCTGCTCGATCGGGTAACCGCGGTACCGCAAAATGCCCGCATCACCATCGATGAAGGTCACAGCGGACTTGCAAACCGCAGTGTTGGCGAAACCAATATCGAATGTGGTTTCGCCGGTCTGGGCCATCAGCTTGCCGATGTCGTAACCGTTATTGCCCTCAGCGGCTTGAACAAACGGTAGCTCGACGGTCTTATCGCCGATCGAAAAGTTGGCTGGGGTCGTCATTGAACTCCTCCTTGAAGCAAAGTCGTGCTCG
>CAYMMF010000111.1:0-6778 GCA_964391475.1 uncultured Propionibacteriaceae bacterium
TCGAGGTGTTCACTTTTCACCGGCGAAACCGTCCAGTTTTCGAACGGCATCGACATCTTGCGCGATTCGCGGTATCGTTAGGCCTATGCAGCAACTCCCACATCGTTTCTTGGCGGCTGCCGTCGGCGAACCTACGGCAACAATCACCATCTCGTCGCCCGATTTGACGGACATTGAGGTTGACTCTCCCCCTGAGTTCGGCGGCCTGGGTGGCCACTGGTCGCCAGAAACATTGCTGGTGGCGGCCGTAGCCAACTGCTTCATTCTGACGTGGCGTTCGATTGCGGCCCACAACAAGGTGGAATGGATCGACATGCGGGTGGACGCCACCGGCGTCCTCGACCGCGTTGACCGGGTCACCAAGTTCACTGAGATTCACATGGCGATCCAACTCGACCTACCCGAAGGGTTCGACTCGGAGAAGATCGAGCGGTTGCTCAAGCGCTCTGAGTCTGCTTGCCTGATCACCAATTCCATGACGGCAGAAGTCATCATGGACGTTCACATCAGCGCCAAATAGTCCTACAGATCTGAGAGTAAAGAACTGGCACCCTTTGTGGAGTGCCAGTTCTTTACGGCAGGTACTGCTCAGTCATTTCGGTTATCTCTGAACTGACCGGATCGATGGTGATATTCATCAGGAAGGGCCGTTCGGTTATCCCCTTTCGGAGTTCATCCAGCGTGACTTCCTGGGTTGATTCGGTGCTACTTCCGTCGATCGGGATGATCATTATTACACCGTCAGCAGCGAATGGGTGTCTCTCGCGGTTTGTTGGATCCGGGGTGGGAATGTAGTAGTCGTTGGGGATGTAATCGTTGCCGTCCTCGTCCTTCACGACGGCATCAGACTTGTCTTTCTTGGCGCGCGCAATCGCCTCGTCGTCGAACAGCATTTCGACAGGATCGATCTCGATCTCAACGGGGGTCTTCTTCGACACCGCAACCACGAAAGCCAACTGGCTTTCGGTGGTGTCAGGTGTCGGGTCGGGCTCTTCGGATGGTTCGCTGGTTGGCGGTCTTGGGCTGGACGTTGGCTCGGGAGGGTGCGTGGCGCAGGACGCGATGCCCATCAGCCCCGCCGCGAGGGGCAGCAAGAGAGCGCTTCGACGAGTCAGGATTGGTTGACAGGCCGACGGATTGGGCATTGTATTGCCTTTCGGTGAGGGGGAGATTGGCTCGAGCGAAGTCAGGATTGGTCGCGCAGAGCTTCCAGCGAGGCTTCCAATGCCGCGCCAACATCTTCGGCGACCGGTGCCATCGCCTTGTTCTCGGTGAGAGTCACCATGGTCGACGTGTCGATTGCTTCCACGACCGTGATTCCCGCCGCTCGACGGACGACGACGTTGCAGGGCAGCAGCAAACCAATCGAAGGCTCCACCTGCAGAGCCTTGTGGGCGAGTCGCGGGTTGCAGGCACCTAGGATCACCTGGTCGCCTACCTCGACACCGATTTTCTCTCGCAGGATCGTGCTCATCGGGATCTCGCTGACGATCCCGAAACCATTGGCGGCCAAGGCGGCCTTGACTTTAGGTAACACCTCGTCGAAGGGCAGTTCCAAATCGATGCTGTGGGCGTAGCTCATGGGTCTTCCCTACCTCGTTAGTACTTTTCTTCAACGTATAGAGCGGAATGGTCTGGTTCGATGTACGTTTCGTCCACCTGCCGCGGGGGAAGAGTTACCTTCTGTTCAGGCATCTGCTCGTAGGGCACTTTGCTGAGTAGGTGACTTATCAGATTCAGTCGACCGCGCTTCTTGTTGTTGTTGTCGACGACGTACCAGGGCGCCCAAGGGGAACTTGTTTCCTCGAACATTTCGTCACGAGCGCGCGAATACTCGTACCAAAGACTGTAGGACTTCACATCCATGGGTGAAAGCTTCCAACCCTTGCGGGGATCTTCGATCCGGGATTTTAGTCGTTTGGTCTGCTCTTCGGCAGAGATCTCCAGCCAATACTTGAGCAGAAGGATTCCGCCCTTGACCATCACTTCCTCGATCACTGGGGCAAGCCGATAGAACTGTTCCACCTGAGCAGGGGTCGAGAACCCCATCACTTTCTCAACGCCAGCGCGGTTGTACCAACTCCGGTCGAAGATCACCACTTCGCCTGCGGCGGGAAGATGTGCCATGTATCGCTGCATGTACATCTGGGACTTTTCTCGGTCCGATGGTGCTGGGAGCGCGACCTCTCTAAATACTCGTGGGCTCGTCCGCTCCCGGATTCGCTTGATCACACCACCCTTGCCTGCAGTGTCGCGGCCCTCTAAAACGATTACGATCCGAGCGCCGCTTCGCTTCACCCACTCCTGCATGGCTACGAGTTCAGCTTGAAGTTTCGTCATCTCCGCGTCGTAATCCTTGCGGCTGATCTGCGTTGCGGAGTCTTTCTTTTTGCTCACGGGGTACCTGCTTCACATCGGGCCTGCGCGGCGATTGACGCAATCCTAGTTGGCTGACGAGGGGCCGAGGAAGAGCAGTGGTTTGTGTCTCAAGACAGCCAGAGACCACGAGAGATAGTGGCGGACACTACTATTCGCGTTGGGTTGTATGCTATGCGACGGAGTCCGCAGGCGACCTCGCTTGGGTCTGCCAAAACGCTTCGAACTTTCGAAAGGTCTTATATGTTTCCCGATTTCCTAGCCCACATCTGGGATTTCATTTGGATGTTCATCACCATCTTCATCTTCTTCGCCTGGCTGATGGCGCTGTTCAGCATCATTGGCGACCTGTTCCGTGACAAGGATATGTCCGGATGGGCCAAGGCAATCTGGTTGATCTTCCTGATCTCCATCCCGTTCCTGACAGCCCTGATCTACCTCATCGTCCGAGGTCGTGGCATGTCTGAACGTTCCCACGCTCAAGCTCGCGCAAACAGGGCGGCCGCAGATGATTACATCCGCTCCGTCTCGGGTTCTAGCCCAGCCGACCAGATCGCTCAGGCGAAGCAACTCCTCGACTCTGGTGCGATCAACGCAGCCGAGTTTGAGAGGATCAAGGCGAAGGCGCTTTCCTGACCCGACCTTAAGTCGTTTGAAAATGACAAACAAAGTTGGCCCCCACCTTAGGTGGGGGCCAACTTTGTTTTCTGCCAACTCATTCAAGCGCGGCCACCAGCTTTTTGGCAGGACGCGGGTCAGGTGGCCGCAGCCAGCGCAGCCACCCGTCGGCTCATTGAGGTTGCATACTGTTCGGCGTCCAAGCCAGCGATCAGGTGCCAGACCGTGTCAGAGACCGGTACGGCCGCGGCGAGCCCTGCCCTATGCAGCGCTTCGGCGTCCACCTTGGACGAGTCGCGTACGGTGACGCGCACCCGGGTCTCTGCTATGAACTCGGCGCTCTCGACGTTTTCTTCGCCGCCCATCGCTTCGAACCACTGCTTAGCTTGGTTCGCCTCGACGTCCCCGACCACGATGATGCGCGGCTCGGCCGCAACCTTCGCTTCGGCTGCCTCGTGACGGGCTGCCGCCTTCTGCTCTGGGGTGCGGTAATCGGAGATGACAACCAGTGTCATCGCGGTGGCGAACGCCACTGCGATCGCAATCGCGTAAACCCACATGGGGTTGAACACAGGGATGGTTAGAAGTGAGGTGAACGCGAAAGCTTGGGTCTTAACCCCTCCGAACGGCGCGCCGAGTAGTGCGATCGTCAAGCCACCTGCGAAGCAACCAACCAACATGCGCGGGTAGATGCGCTTGAATCGGAGGTGGATGCCGTACAGGGACGGCTCCGAGATACCGCCGAACAGACCCGCTGCCAGCGCGCCAGTTGCGGTCTGGCGCATCTGGACGTCTTTGTCGCGCATCGAAATGAAGAGCACCCCTGCGGTCGCGCCGAAGCATGCGAAGTTCCACGCGCCCATCGGGCCTTGGATGAAGTCATAACCCAGGGTCTGGATGTTGACCAGCATGAGGGCATTCAGAGGCCAGTGCAGTCCGAGCGGAACCAGGAACGGGTAGATCATTGGGATCAGGATCGCGAAAACGAACGGTGCGTTGTCGTTCAGCCACGCCAGCCCGGTACCCAGACCGTTACCCATCCACACACCCAGCGGTCCGATCAGGAATGCGGTCACTGGGATCATGACTGCCATAGAGATGAACGGTACGAACACCATCTGAACGTTCTCGGGAAAGACCTTCTTCAGCAACTTGTACACGATCGCGAGCACCGCAACCATGATCAGCGGAACGAACACCTGACCGCCGTACTCGTTGAGTTGCATCGGGATTCCGAAGATCTGTGTGACGCAGGTGTCGGTGCCCAGCAGCGGGTTCTCGGTGCAGACCAACTCGGGGAAACGTTCGCCGTTGGACAAGCTGATGAACTCCGGCGTCATCATCGCACCCATGACGGTCGCACCCACCCAAGGATCGATGTTCAGCTTCTTGGACGCGTTGTAGGCCACCATGATCGGCAGGAAGTAGAAGACGGAACGCCACATGGCGTCCACGAACACCCAGGACGCCGACTTATCAGCCGCCCGGAAATCTACCAGACCCAGGGCGTCCAGGACCGCGGCAAAGGCGATGATGAGGGACGCCCCCAGCAGCACCCCCAGCAGCGGTCGGAAGCTGTCGGACAGGTATTCGAAGAAGTTGTCCAACCAGGCAACTTTGCCGCGGGACTTGGATCGGGCGGCCGCTTTGACGTCCGCGTCGCTCATCCGCCCCGACTTCGCCATCTCTGGAAGGGACTGGATCTCGTTGAAGACCGTTTGGACGGCCCCACCGATGATCACCTGGTAGCGATCCCCGGATTGGGGAACAGCTCCCATGACGGCCTTCACCGATTCCACTGTTGCGTTGTCGACGATGCTGGCGTCGACGAGTTCGAACCGCAGGCGGGTCGCGCAGTGCGTCAGGCTCTGGATGTTCTCTGCGCCGCCGAGTGCCTTGACGATTTCTTCAGCTGTTGACATGGGGTGCTCCTCTCAGTCCTCGTCGAGCGGCACAAGATCGCGCACGGCCGTCGCTGTGTCTTTGCGGAGGGCGCTCCCCGCGATGTCCTGGCATTGCTCGAGTGAGTACGCGCGGACTTGTGCTTTAACAGATGGGATGGCGGGGATTGAGCACGACAACTCGTCTACACCCAATCCGATGAGGATCGGGACGGCTTGTGGGTCGGACGCCAGCCCGCCACAAACCCCGATCCACCTGTCGTACTTGTGGGCGGCTGTCGCAGCCTGACCGATGAGTGCCAGGACGGCCGGGTTGAGGGCGTCCACCTGGGGGGCCAGCATCGGGTGCCCCCTGTCCATGGCCAGGGTGTACTGCGTAAGGTCGTTTGTGCCGACAGAGAAGAAGTCGGCCTCCCGGGCGAACTGTTCGGCCATTACCGCCACGCTCGGTACTTCCACCATCACCCCCAAAGGCACTTGGGAAACGCCGAGTCGGGTTCGCTCGTTTTCGAAAATCTCTTTGGCTCGCAGGAAGTCAGGAAGGGTCGCGACCATTGGGAACATGACGTGGATCTGGGCGCCAGCGTCCACCGCCTGCAGGATCGCGCGGGCCTGAGTCGCTAGGATCTCTGGTCGGTCGAGCCCGACGCGGACGCCGCGCAGGCCGAGGAACGGGTTCTCTTCCGGTGCGATGGGCAGGTAGGGCAACGGCTTGTCGCCACCCACGTCGAGGGTGCGGATGACAAGCGGCTTCCCGGGCATCTGACTGGCGAGGTCCGTGTAGATCTGGGCCTGCTCTTCTTCGGTGGGTGCAGAGGAGCGTCCCATGAACAAGAACTCCGATCGCAGCAAGCCCACACCCTCGGCGCCCTTGTCCGAGGCGTCCTTGGCGTCCGCCAATCCACCGATGTTTGCGGCGACGATCACCTTGTGGCCGTCGGTTGTGGCCGCTGGTTCGTGCGCGTGAGCTAGTTCTTCGGCGCGACGCTTCTCGATCTTGATCTGGCGTTCCCGAATTTCGGCGACTTCTTCTTCGGTCACCCCGGTTCTAAGAGTGCCCTTTGTGCCGTCCAGAATCACCCTGGTGCCCGGTGCCAGGTCGAGGGCTCGCGCTTCGATCCCCGCGACCGCAGGGATGTCGAGGGAGCGGGCGAGGATCGCGACGTGGCTGGTTGCTCCACCTCCGGTAGTGGCAAAGCCCGCCACCTTCGTCTTGTCGAGGGTGGCAGTGTCAGAGGGTGTTAGGTCTTCGGCGATTAGGATGGTGCCTTCGGCGAACTCCTCTTGCTCAGACCGCTGCCCGGTCAACTCTTCAAGGACGCGCTGGCCCACGTCACGCACGTCATTGGCACGACCGGCCAGCACCTCGTTTGCAAGGCCCGCCAACTGGTCTGCGAACGTGTTGTAGGCACGTTGCCAGGCGAACGCTGCTGACTTGCCCTTGTCGATCGCCGATGTGGTGAGGTCTAGTAGGTCTGGGTCTGTGAGTAACTCCTGATGCGCCAAGAAGATGGCTGCCTTATCGGGGGAGCCGTCGTCCTCCAGTTTGCTCTGCAACGCCTGCAACTCGACCAGCGCCCGGTCGATCGCTGAGTTCAGCTTGCGGCGTTCGAGGTACTTGTCTGCGGCGTCTTCCTCCACCTCGATGTCGTGGCGCCGGATCTGCACGATCTGGCCGACACCCAACCCTGGGGACGCCGAGACTCCCACCAGCAGGTTCGGGTCGCTGCTTCGCGGTGCGGCGGGGCGGACGACGGTTGGCTCGGGAACTGGCGCGGCATGCCTTGGTACGGGCGTCACTTCTTCGCCCAGCCCGTCGATGATGGCTTGCTCAAGCTCGGCCACAGCCGCGGTGGCGTCGGCGCCTGTTGCGATCACTTGGA
>CAYMMF010000112.1:0-6698 GCA_964391475.1 uncultured Propionibacteriaceae bacterium
TCGTCCTCACCAACCCCCCGTTAAGGCCACCAACCTCCCTTAAAGGCACCAACGCATGGTTCGAACCATGCGCCTGTGACTTACCGGGGGGTTGGTGCCCGAAACGGGGGGTTGGTGGACGTCCTAGACCGTCCACCCGGACCACTAGTGCAGGTTTCATTGCGGGCGTAGAACTTCATTATGGTCCGGGCTTCGTCGCACGGTCTTGACCTCGCGTAATAAAGCTAGCCGTCGACCAGGTGGCTCCGTCACAGCAGAGTTGGTGGGCAGTCCAGCTGTGCCATTGCAGCTGATCCGCGCCTGCGACGAGAAGCCAGCGGTCGTCGCGTCCGAACTGCACCCGCACAGCAGGGCAAACGGACGCACACCTGTGCCGATCGCCCCTCAACGCACTTGCACAGAAAAGCCAGAGATCGCCTCACAGACACCGGGAAGTGCTGAACCGTAAAGGTGACACTGAAGGTTGTTTCGGAGGCGCCGGTCAGTGCGTGGACGGGACGCGCGGCCGGCACCCGCGTCAATCCTGGCCAGGCGACCGGCGAGGTGGCACTACCCGAAGCCGCGAGTTTCGCTCGGGCGGCCAAGCGTGCCGGGCTGTCGCTGGATCAAGCCCAAGGTGTGCTCGCCGCAACTTGGTTCCGCTAACGCCCGGCAATCACCTCGACGACGCTGACGCCTTCCAGGCGCTGCCCGAGCACCTCAATCAACCCGGCCTCGTCGCCGTTTTCGATGCGGGTGGCCGCCAGCCCGAACCCGGACGCCACCTGCGTTATCGACCCCATTTGGGGGACGGCGAACAGCCGCTCAAAGTGGTCTGCCAAGTGGGCGCGCCCGTGCTCTAGCCGACCGAAGATACTGCCGCCGGAGTCGTTGATCACCACGATCTGCAGGTCAGGGTAAGACTCCAGGCACCCCCGATTTAGTGATCCTACGTCGTGCCAGAAGGTCAGGTCTCCGATGAGCGCTCGCATCGGACGCCGCCCAGCCACCCCAAGTGCAAGCGCCGCACCCTGGGCGGTTGCGATCGACCCGTCTATGCCAGCCAGCCCGCGGCTGGCGAACACAGGCCCGGTGGGTTGGTCAGCCGGGCAGGGTGCGAACAGGTCCGCCCACCGGATGACCTGGGACGCCCCCAACAGCAGCGGCGTCCGACCGTCCGCCGAATGTTCGGTCACCAACTGCACCACCCTGGCCGCCCAGGCGTCGCCCAACCGCGGGTTCGGTCCACGGCTCGCCATCGCAGCGACCGGCCCCGACACCGCCAATTGGTCGGACGCCGCCCGACGCCACTGCTCCAGCCAGTCAGAGTCTGCGACCGGCGAACCCGGCACATCGATGGCGGACGCCACCCGCGCCCGCCGGGAGACGTCTGTCCAGTCGTCGCCTTGGGTGATTACCGTGACGGGGACGTCTGCCCTCGCCAGAAGTCGGCTAACCGGGCGCGACAACGTCGGATGCCCGAACACCACCACCTCGTCGACCGCTTCGGCCAAGGGGGACGCCAACAACCACTGGTAGGCGCCGACCGCGTTGCCCCAGCGGGCTTGCGAACTCGGCTCGGCGAGAAGTGGGTAGCCGCACGCAATCGCGAACTCGGCTGCCCGGGCGCCAGCGCTGTCGCCCGCGACCACCACCCCGCGTCGGCCACTAGGTGCGTTCGCCGCCAGAACGGGACGCCCACCTGGCAGTTCGCGCTGTCGATGCCAAGGCGTGGTGTGTGCCGGCGGGACGCCCGGCACCGCGTAGCGACCCATCAAGTCACCGCCGCCTCCACCGTAATCACCGTCATCGCCTCCACCGTCATCGCCTCCACCGTAATCGCCGTCACCGTCGTCGCCGGAAACAGCGTCTCCGAATCCCACCAACGCCGATGTCTCGGCAGGCGCCAGCGGCTCCACCAGGCATAGGTTGAGGTGGACCGGCCCAGGCCAGCCGCCCCCCGCTGTCCCGCTGTCACCGCACGAAGCCCAGGTCAGTTTGTCGGCGAGTGCTCGCGTCGAACCAACGCCGACGGCGTCGGTGGGAACGTCGAACGCAATCCGCACCTGCTGGAAGATTCCCGGCTGCCAGGTGGTCTGGTTGGCGCCGGTGCCGCGCAAGCTTGCCGGACGGTCGGCGGTGAGCGCCAGCATCGGAATCTGGGAGTGGCTTGCCTCCAGCAAGGCCGGGTGCAGATTCGCCACGGCGGTGCCGCTGGTCGTCACAACCGCAGCCCGCAGCACCGGCTTGCGATCCGAGTGCTGCCAGCCTTTCGCCAGCCCCAACGCCAGGAACGCAGCGCCCCGCTCGTCGATCCGGACGTGTAGCCGGAGGCGTCCGGCCCGCGCTAAGGCGTCCGCGGCGTACGCCACCGGCGCTGAGCGGGAGCCCGGGCAGAGCACCAATTCGCGCAGCCCGCGCTTGACTAGGGCGTCCAGCACCAAGTGGGCGGCCTGCAGCGACTGCGGCCAATCCGATCGGTCGGATGGTGGTGTCATGTCAGTCCTCTTCGGCTGGGTATTCGACTATCTCACCCAGGTCGATTCCGGCCACCTCGGCCACGGCGCGCAGGCGCCGAATCCAACGGTCGGTGAGCTGAAGTGGCGCCTCCCAAGTTCGCCGCCGGGAGAGGTCGGGGGTGATTTGGCGGTGGACGATGTGGCCGCCGATTGGCAGCAACGAGTCGGCCACGTCGTAGTCGAATAGCGTCCCGGTGCCTAATCCGCAGGCGAACGGCAACCCGGGTAGGGACGCCGCAAGTGTCAGCCCGGCGGATATTCCGATCGCGGAATCGATCGCCGACGACACCACCGTCGGCAAGCCCAGATCTTCAGCGAGCCGCAGCGCAGCCTTAACCCCGCCGAGTGGGTGAACCTTCAGCACTGCGACGTCCGCCGCCGCCAACCGCCTCACCGCAAGCGGGTCGCCCGACAGTCGCAGCGACTCGTCCGCCGCTAGCGGCACGGAAACCCGGCGGCGCAACGCGGCCAGGTTCTGCACACCGGCGACCGGTTGTTCCGCGTACTCCAGGCCACCGGCTGCGGTGTCGTAGACCGGGAGCCACTTGGCCGCGAAGTCGAGGCTCCACCCTTGGTTCACGTCGATCCGGATCTTGCCCGTCGGCCCGAGCGCCGCACGCACAGCCTCTAGCCGCGCGAGGTCGGCGTCCACCACGGACGCCGGACCCCCGGCTGCCCCCCGCAACTCGGCCACTTTCACCTTCGCGGTAGTGCAGCCGTGGGGGGCGGACGCCAACGCGAACGCTTTCGCGGCATCGACCGCCGGGATCGTCACATTGACCGGGATCCGCTGTCCACCAGGAGAAGGCAATCCCCCCGCAGCATGGGCCGCAGCTGCCGCAAGCCACGGCACCGAGGCAGAGTCGTCGTAGTCGCCGAACGGCGCGAATTCACCCCAGCCCGCAGGCCCGCGCAGCAGCACGCCCGAGCGCTCTGTAAGCCCTCGGAAGCCAACCCGCAGGGGAAGTCGGTAGACGAAAACCGCCATCGGCTTGGCCTCAGCGCGCCAGCGGAGCAGAGCCGAGTGCGGTCAGCATCGGACGCAGCTTGTAATCGGTCTCTGCCACTTCGGCGTCCGGTTTAGAACCCGCCACGATGCCCGCACCCGCAAACAATCGGATGCGGGCTTCGTCCTCGAACTGGCCGCACCGAAGGGCGAGCGCCAACTCGCCGCCGCCAGCGGCGTCCACCCACCCGACCGGCCCACCGAATCGGCCGCGGTCGAACCCTTCGATCTCGTGCAGCAGCCGAGCAGCGGTGGCGGTTGGGGTTCCGCAGATCGCGGCGGTGGGGTGCATCGCTTCAACGACCTGCAGCAGGCTGGTTCCGGCATGAAGATCTGCGGTGAGTTCGGTGGAGAGGTGAGCGATGTTCGGCAGCTTGAGCACGATCGTTGGGTGCTGCATTAGGTCGAGCAGATGCCCGATCGTCTGGGCAACCGAATCCACCGCGAACGCGTGCTCGGACTGGTTCTTCACCGAACCCCACAACGCTTCAGCCTCGCTGGGAGGAGCCGATCCCGCGAGCACCCGCGCGTAGAACCTGCGGTCGTGCGCCCCACCCAACATCTCCGGGGTTGCGCCTACGAGGCCGTCAATGCTGAACACCCACGTGTCGGGCGACTGCCGCCGCAATCTCGCGAGCAGATCCGCCAGCCGCACCCCGTTGCAGTCAACGACCACGTCTCGGGAGACCACGATCTTCGCGCACTCCCCTCGCCCAATGTGCCACAGCGCGCGTCGCACCGCATCCGCGTACCCCTCAGCGGTGAGGACGCCGGGGCGGGCGTTCGCCGGACGCCCTGTGTCGCCGCCAAGCGGCGCTGACACGAGCCGCGGCAGCAATGCGGCCAGGGCGTCCGGGTCGGTGGTGACGAAGTCTGTGTGGTGCGCGTAGTGCAGAGCGAGAACCTGCGGGACGATGAGCACCGACTCCTGTTCGGAGTCGGCCGCGAACGTGGCCGCCAGGAAGGCGTGCCATCTTGACCCCGCACCGGCGGCGTCCGACCAATCGCGCCACAAGGCGGCCAACTCGTTGAGCCGACGGGGGCCGCGGGCTACGAACCTGGCTTGGACGCCCCACCCGAACAACGCCAGCGGCATCTGCGCCGGACGCTGCGACACCCCGGTGTACCCGACTACCACCTCCGACATGTCGAGGGGAACCCAACGGCTGATCCAGACCAGCTCCGGATCTCCGGAAAGCAGGTCGGCGACGCTTAGGCCTGGCACTGTTGACACGGTCATGGCTGGCACTCCAGATCGGGTTGGCAGACGGTGAGCCCCCGTTGGCTCTCGACGGTCAACCCAAGCTTAGCCTCGTGGCACCTGGTGGTAGTTTTCAGCCATGACTGACACCGAGCGTCCGGCCGAACCCAACCCTTTCCGCCCAGAAAAGTGGCGGCTCGTCCGAGGCTTCGAGTTCACCGACATTACCTACCATCGTGGGATCAGCGAGGCCGGCGAGGATCTTCCAGTGGTTCGGGTCGCTTTCGATCGTCCGGAGGTTCGCAACGCGTTCCGCCCGTTGACGGTGGACGAACTGTACCGGGCGTTGGATCACGCCCGGATGACTCCGGATGTCGCTGCGGTGATCATCACCGGCAACGGCCCTAGCCCGAAGGACGGCGGCTGGTCGTTCAGCAGCGGCGGCGACCAACGGGTGCGCGGCAACGATGGCTACCGCTACGAGGTTGAGGGCGCCGACGCGTCCGCCCCGACGTCGCAGAGGCGCGAGCAGATCGACGCCGCTCGGGCGGGGCGGATGCACATTCTGGAGGTTCAGCGGTTGATCCGCACGATGCCGAAGGTCGTGATTGCGGTTCTGCCGGGCTGGGTGACCGGCGGCGGTCACTCGTTGAATGTCGTTTGCGACCTTTCGATTGCGTCTGGCCAGCACGCCCGGTTCAAGCAGATCGACGCCAACGTGGGCTCGTTCGACGCTGGCTACGGCGCTGGGCTGTTGGCCCGCCAGGTCGGACAGAAGCGGGCACGCGAGATCTTCTTCCTGGCTCGGGAGTACTCCCCCGAAGACGCGCTGGCTTGGGGTGCGATCAACGAGGTCGCAGACCACGGCGAGATCGAAGAGGTGGCTCTGGAGTACGCCCGGGTCATCGCCTCGAAGTCGCCGCAGGCGATTCGAATGCTGAAGTTCGCGTTCAACATGCTCGACGACGGTCTGGCCGGGCAGCAGGTGTTCTGCGGTGAGACCACCCGGTTGGCTTACATGACGCCTGAGGCTCAGGAAGGCCGCGACGCTTTCCTCGAGGGCCGAACCCCCGACTTCAGCCCGTACCCGTACTACTTCTAAGGCCTAGTCAGCGCAGTGATGACCGCACCCGCCGTCGACAGCGTCGAGCTTGCCAGGTTGGTGTTCCGCCTGTGCACCGGCCTGATCGCCGGGGTGGCGCCCGGCGTCGTGGAAGTGGGCACCGACGGCGTCCGCCTCGTGGTCGCTGACGGTGTCGCGGGCCCGGCTGTCGTGCTGCAAACCAGCGGGACGAGTTCTGGGCGTCCTCGGCGGGTGCTGATCCCGGTGTCTGCGCTGGCGGCGTCCGCGGCGGGCACGACCGAGCGGCTTGGACTCCCTGGCCAGTGGATCAGTTGTTTGCCCGCCCAGTTCATCGGCGGGTTTCAGGTGCTCTTCCGGGCGGCGTTAGCGGGCGTCGAACCGATTTTCTTGCCTGCCGGGCGCGAGTTGGCGTCCGCCCTGCCGCACGCCCTGGCGTCCGAACCCGCTGGCCCGCGCTACATCTCGCTGGTGCCTGCGCAGTTGCGGGCGCTGCTGTGGGAGCCTGAGGCTCGGCTCGCGCTAGCCACCTGCGACGCGGCGCTGGTCGGAGGGGACGCCCTGCCCGCGTCGTTGCGGCAGGACGCGGCGGCCGCCGGTGTGCGGGTAGTTTCCACCTACGGGATGACCGAGACTTGCGGCGGCTGCGTGTACGACGGCGTCCCCCTTTCGGGGGTGCGGGTGAGAACGGGCGTCGATGGCCGCGTTCTGATAGCGGGCGCGCACCTGGTGGCGGGGTATTTGGACGCCGACTCCCCCGCCAGGCTCGCCGCCGACCAACCGTTCGTCACCGAGCGCGGGGAAACCTGGCTGGTCACCAACGATGTGGGCGCCTGGGACGGCCACCGGCTCGA
Source organism: uncultured Propionibacteriaceae bacterium (assembly GCA_964391475.1). GTDB lineage: Bacteria > Actinomycetota > Actinomycetes > Propionibacteriales > Propionibacteriaceae > Propioniciclava. Next base: position 6,641 of record CAYMMF010000112.1, read on the forward strand.
AGTAACCGGACGCATCGACGACGTGATCATCACCGGCGGCCGCAACGTCGCCCCGCAA
>CAYMMF010000113.1:0-6698 GCA_964391475.1 uncultured Propionibacteriaceae bacterium
TGAGGTTGTCCCGCTGTAGTCGACTCGACGAGGTGTTAGGTCTAACGCTGGCCCAGGGAATCACCTTGGGCCAGCGTTTGCCGTTGCGACCCTTTTGGGTTGGGTTGGTTGGGGACGGCCGGGTTCAGTCTTCGCTCGGTTGGCTGGGGCTACTGGTTCGCGGTGCTGACCTGAAGGTGAAGCTGCCCAGTGTGGACGCCGTCGGAGCGGCTTTGGGCTCGTCTTTGGCCGGCGATTCCGGTTTCGCTTGATGTGCTGTTCCGGCGGCGAACGGACGCACCGGGTCACCTAACGCCTTGCGGAGTGCGCGATCCAAGTCGTCCCTGTCTTTGGGGTCGTGGGTTCGAGTTTCTGCCACGGCTCGATGCTACTTGATGGTGTTGGAGTTGCCCCGTTTTGTCTGCTGCGTCCAAGCTTGACGAAACCGGTACCCGAGGCATTATTTGTTCTAAGGGTTGCCGTTTACACTCAGTGGCGAGGTTCCCGCAGCAGGAGGTGGCTTGCATGGGTGAGTGGCCTGCGGCAATGGTGCCACCGCCGCTGGAAGACACGCGTCAGAATGCGATCGTCGCCGAACGTGGACGCATCGCCCGTGAAATGCACGACTCGCTAGCCCAAATGCTGAGCGTGGCGCATTTGCGGGCGCGCACCCTCGAAACCAGGGTTGGTCATCTGGATCCTGAGATCGCGACAGAGGTCGGCGAAATCGCGCAGTTGTGCCATGACGCCTACACCGAAGTGCGTGAGAACATTGCGGGGCTTCGGGCGTCCACCTGTGGGTGCGGGCTTTTCTCTAGTGTTTCGACGTTCGTCCGGGTTTTCGAGCGCACCAGCGGTGTTGCGACAACGGTGCGGATTCCCGACGACCTTGATGTGAGCTTCGAGGTCGAGTCCCAGGTGGTTCGGATCGTCCAAGAGGCGCTCACCAATGTCCGCAAGCACGCCGACGCGAGTTGGGCGTCGGTCACCGCTTCGGTGGCTGGCGGGGTGCTCACGGTTGAAGTTTCGGACGACGGTGTCGGGTTTGCGCCTAGTGCTGCGGGGTTCGAGGAATTCGGAATCCATGCCATGCACGAGCGCGCAGCTTTGGTCGGTGGCGTCCTTGAGATCGTTTCCGGCGACGGCGGGGGCTCCACTGTGCGCGTCCGGGTTCCACTCGGTGAGGGTGTTAGATGACTGGCCCGATTCGCGTCCTGCTTGTGGACGATCGAGCGTTACTTCGGGGAGCTATCGCTACCATCCTTGGCGATACCCCCGGGTTCGAAGTTGTCGGGCAGGCTGAGAACGGTTTGCGGGGCGTCGAACTAGCCCACCAACTGCAGCCCGACATCGTGTTGTTGGACATCGACATGCCGGTGATGAACGGGCTCGAGGCTGCGCGCCTGCTTCGTAAGGATCTTCCCGAGGTGCGGATCGTGATGCTCACCGTGAGTGAGGCGGACGAAGACCTGGTCGAAGCCGTCCGGTTGGGAGTGCACGGTTTCCTGCTGAAGGATCTGCACCCGCAAGAACTTTTCGACCAACTCCGTGCGGTTATGAGAAACGAGCACCCCTTGTCGCCGTCGCTTGCTTCGCGGTTGTTCGCGGGCATGCGCAACGGCAACGGGAGCGCTGTTGGGGACGATGCGATTGCCTCGCTTAGCCCTCGCGAACTCCAGACGATGAGGCTGGTCGCTAATGGCTTGTCCAATAAAGAGATCGCATCCCAGCTTTCGATCACTCAGGGGACGGTGAAGAACCACGTCCACGCTGCTTTGCGAAAACTGGGCATGGACAACCGAATTCAAGCGGCCGCGTACATAGTCAGGCAGGGTCTGGGCAGCGGGTTGCAGAGCTGACCCATGCCCTAGTGGCAGCCAGAATCTACCCTTTTTGTATCCCTTGGCGGATGTTGCTTTTCGCGGGCCGTTGGCACTATGAGCACATAGTGGATGGACTACGTCCACTCGTTCGTTGGTCGAACCGGCAGTGAAGGCGGTGGAACATGGCTTGGCTAGGGAAAATACTGCTCCCAGTCATGGCGGTCCTCGTCGGGGTCTTGGTGGGTGTTGGCGTATTCACCTTCGGGTACGCAAACGGATGGGCATACTTCGGTAGCGATCCAGCCACTTGTGGTCAGTGCCATTCCATGACGCCTTACCTCAAGGCGTGGGAAAAGGGCAGCCACCGTGACGTAGCAGGTTGCAACGACTGCCACGCACCCCACGACTCGTTGATTGGGAAGTACGTCAACAAAGCCGAGAACGGTTTTTGGCACTCGTTGAAGTTCACCACCGGCGACTACCCGACGAACATTCAAATCCGCCCCCACAATGCCGCGGTTGTAGAGGCTGCCTGCCGTTACTGCCATGGCGATTTTGTCAATGACATCGAGATGACCCGCAGCGACGGTGACCTCGTGTCCTGCGTCTTCTGCCACCCCAATGTCGGCCACCAGGAGTGATTGATCATGGAACAAACCAAACCGAAGAGCAGCCGCCGTTGGCTAGCGCTGACCGCCTTCTTCGTCGCCGGAGCGCTCCTGACAGCAGGGGTGCTCGGTCTTCTGTTTAACATTTTCGAAAGAAAGCAGGAGGCCGGAGCCAACTACGTCCGTGTTGTCGAAGTCGACAACACGACGGTTGACTCAGCTGTGTGGGGCAAGAACTTCCCGCTTCAGTATGAAGGCTGGGCTGCGACCGTGAACATGCGGCCGGATCGGATCGTCCCCCGGACTCCGACGGCAGAAGATCCCCGCGAATTCACTACGCCGAGCAAGCTCGAGGCTGACCCGCGGTTGGTGACGATCTGGCGGGGTTACGCGTTCGAGCTCGACTACCGCAAGCCGCGCGGGCACGCCTGGATGCTGAAAGACCAGGAACTCACGCGCCGCGTGCTGGAGCGCAAGCAGCCAGGTGCCTGCCTGAACTGTCACGCCTCGACCTTCACGGTCATGAACGAGCTCGGCAACGGCGATTTGCAAGCTGGCTTCCTGGCCATGAACAAGATGCCGTACGCCGAAGCCAACAAACTGGTTGAAGGCCATCCAGTCGGCTGCATCGATTGCCACGATCCCGACACGATGGAACTACGGATCACCAGGCCAGGGTTCATCGAAGGCATCAAGGAGCTCAAGGCCGGGCAGGGCATTGAGAACTACGACGTGAACACGATGGCCACCGCACAAGAGATGCGCGGCTTCGTTTGCGCCCAGTGCCACGTCGAGTACTACTTCGCAGGCGAAGAGAAGGTTCTCACCTTCCCGTGGGATTACGGTCTCAAGGTTGAGGACGCCGTCAAGTACTACGACGAGGTCGGTTGGGTTGACTTCGAGCACACGTTGACCGGTGCCAAGGCGCTGAAGGCGCAGCACCCCGACTTCGAGACCTGGAGCCAGGGCTTGCACGCGGCGTCCGGCGTCACCTGCGCGGACTGCCACATGCCGTACGAGCGCTCGGGTGCGACCAAGATCAGCAACCATCAGGTGCAAAGCCCGATGCTGAACATCAACGCCACCTGCCAGACCTGCCACAAGCAAGACGAGGCAGAACTGAAGCAGCGTGTTGAGAACATTCACAACACCTACAGCCACACCAAGGACCGTGCCTTCGACGCAGTTGTGGAGTTGATCGCTGATCTGGAGAAGGCAATCAAGGACGGGGCTCCCGCCGACCGCATCGAACTCGCCCGCGAGTACCAGAGGGTTTCCCAGTTCTACATCGACTACGTCGTGAGCGAAAACTCGGAAGGATTCCACGCACCGCAATACACGATGCGTATCCTTGCTGATGCGACCGACTACGCCCGTCGTGGACAACTGGCACTGACCGGACAAGTCACCGAAGGGCCTAAGGTCTACGAAGCCTCGCCTGAGACTTCCAAGCCCACGCCCTAACCAGGAGACCCATATTGACCCGCTCTACTGACGAGGATGCGGTTATCGCATCATTCGGGCTCACGGCGGACGCAACCTCAGAAGAGGTCGCGTCCGCCCGCGCCTGTCTAGACGACTTTTTGGCAACCGCCCCACCCGAGCTTCGATCCTGGGCAGATCTGCAAAAGCGAAGCACCCACACCGCACTCGACTCGTTCGAGGGCATGCCGAGCCAAACGTCCAAGGTGACGAAGGCGAGAAGCGCCGACACCAAGAGCAAGCGCCGACTGGTGCCGATGCTTGGGGTTCTGGTCGCACTCGGTGTCGTGATCGGCGTCTACTTCAGCGGAAACCCAGCAACCCCCAACGCTGATGCCCCGGCCGCCTCGCCGACGACAGCTCCGACGGCCAACGTCGACCAGGCCGAAGTCACCAGGCTGATGGGCGAGTTGGCGGCCAAACCCAAAGACACCGACATAATGCGCGACCTAGGCAAGGTCTACTACGCAGGTGGCGACTTCGTGATGGCCGGCCAGTGGCAGGAACGAATACTGGAGATTGCACCCGACGACGTGGACGCACTTCTCGCCCTCGGGGTTGCCAAGCTCAACGCCGGCGACCTGCTAAACGCCGAAAAGCACTGGAACAGGGTGATCGAACTCAAGCCCGACATGCCCGAGGTTTATTACAACCTGGGTTTTCTATACTTGAGTAAGAATCCGCCCGAAAACGAGAAGGCGGAGCAAGCGTGGGCAAAGGTGCTCGAACTAGCCCCTGATTCGAGCATGGCGGGCACCGTCAAGTCCCACCTTGAAGGTGCCATGGGCGGCACCGCTCCGAACCCAGAGAAGACGCCATGAGTCAAGACACCCTGGTCGACGAAGACCAGACCCACGATCCGTCCGGAGAGCCAGGTCGGGACGTGTCGCCGCTGGAGTTCCTGCTGATCATCTACAGGTTCTTCTACAACAAGAGGGTTGGGCTCGTCCTCATCTTGGCGATGGGAATCATGACGCTGGTCGGCGTCCTCATTCCGCAAGCCTCGGCTGAGGTTCGGGCAGACCCGGCTTCGTTCGATTCCTGGCTTGCGCAGGTGAGCCCCAGATTCCGCGGGCTCACCACCCCGATGGCCGCACTCGGCTTCTTTGGAGTGTTCAGCTCCTGGTGGTTCCTGACGACCACAGCACTGCTCGCCGTCAGCATCCTGGCGTGCTCGGTCCATCGCACCCCGATCCTGTGGAAGAAATCCACCAAACCGCGGGTGGTGACGTCGGCGTCCTTCTTCGACCACGGTCGTCTCCGCGATCGGGTCGAACTGTCAGCGAGCGTCGAAGACGCCACCCAACGGGTGAAAGCCGAGCTGGGTGGGCAGAAGATGCGCGTCCTGACAGAGCAGGACGGCGACGCGGTGGCCATCTACGCCGATCAGAACCGATTCGCCCCATTCGGCACGGTGGTGGCTCACATCGCGTTCGACATCATCCTGGCCGGCGTCCTCATCAGTTCCTTCGCCGGCTTCCGGATCGAATCCTTCCCCGTCACGGTTGGGCTACCCCCCGTCGAAGTCGGGCACGGCACCGGGCTGTCGGTTTCGGCGTCCAAGTTCGTCGACGACTACAACGAAGAGGGACGCCCGCTCGACTACGCCAGCGACCTGACCCTGTTCCACAATGGCGAAGAGGTCGCGGCCCAAACCATCCGGGTCAACGCGCCATTGCGTTGGGGCGGGGTGTCTTTCAACCAGGCGTCCTTCGGTGAAGCTGCCATCTTCGAGGTGAAGGACGCCGCCGGTGCCGTCACATTCACCGGAGGGGTGCCGCTGCGAGCCACCACATCGGACGGCCGCAACTCGTTCGGATCAATCTCGCTGATGGACGGCAAACTGGAAGCCGTCGTCATCGCTGCGGCACGCGGCCAAGTCGACCCGCAACTCGGCGAAGGCGGCGTGATGATTCAGCTCTACATGGACGGCTCGGAAGAGGGCGTGGCCGCCCAGGCGTTCGCCCCCGGCGATTCGCACAAACTCGGCACACTGACCTACACCTACTCTGGCCCGGGGCGATACACCGGTCTGATGGTGTCGAAAGATCCAGGAGCGATCTGGGTTTGGATCGGCAGCGTGTTGATTATGTTGGGTACGATCGTCACCATGGTTTTACGCCATCGACGGTTGTGGATTCGCATCCAGCCGACGGAGGCTGGCAGCGAACTGTTGTTCAATTCGCCTGATCTGCCCGATCAGGCGTTCACCAATCGCTTCCGCGAGATCGTGAAGAAGGTGGGTTCAAATGCTTGAGGCATCTAGGTTCCTTCTACTAGCCAGTCTGGCTTTAGTGCTGATTGCGCTCCTGCTCGACGTGGTGGTCATGGGCGCCAGAAAGAACGTGAAACGCTCGCACGCGAAGCCGGTGAGGGTGACCGCCCAGGGCGGCCCGGCGTCCCCGATGAGCCCGCCCCAAGCCGGAGTGGACGCCGCAGCGAGCGCCTCGCCTCGGGTCAACATGGCGGGGTTGGGCACCCGATTCGTCCAATTGGCCGTGCTCACGCTGACAGGCAGCCTCGTGACCCGCATGGTTTATACCGGTCATGCGCCATTCTCGAACCAGTACGAATTCGCAGTGTCGTTCGCCTGGGGAATCCTGGTGGTGTTCGTGTATTTCGAGTGGAAGTACAAGGCGCGCGCACTCTCGCTTGCGGTGCTCCCGGTCGCCAGCGCACTGCTGTTCTACGCCACCACGGTGAGCGCCGAGGCGAACCCGTTGATGCCCGCTCTGCAGAACCACACGTTGCTGACGCTGCACGTTCTAACCGCAGTGCTCGCCTACGGCGCCGCCGCGGTGTCGTT
>CAYMMF010000114.1:0-6530 GCA_964391475.1 uncultured Propionibacteriaceae bacterium
GGAGAACACGATCGTGATTGACTGCGACGTGCTGCAAGCCGACGGGGGCACACGCACGGCAGCAATTACCGGGGCGTACGTGGCCTTGGCGGACGCCGTCGAGTGGCTTCGGCAACATGGGGAACTCGCGGGTGAGCCATTGACTGGCTCGGTCGCCGCAGTGTCGGTGGGGATAGTCGACGGCGAACCCGTGCTAGACCTGCAGTATGAGGAGGACGTGGCCGCCGAGGTTGACATGAACATTGTGTGCACCGGTGATGGACGCTTCGTCGAGGTACAGGGCACAGCGGAAGGCCATCCGTTCGACCGTGCGACCCTTGACCGCATGCTCGACTTGGGGGTCGCGGGGTGCGCGGAACTCACCGCGCTGCAGACCGAGGCGCTCGCCCGATGATCACTAAGGTGGTCCTGGCCACCCACAACGCCAAGAAGTTGGTCGAGATGCGCCGCATAATCTCTGAGGCTGATCTTGGGATCAAGGTGGTCGGGCTCAGCGAGGTGGCCAGCTATCCAGAGCCTGAAGAGACCGAGCGCACCTTCGAAGGCAACGCCTTGCTGAAAGCTCGGGCGGCCGCATTGGCCACCGGGTTGCCTGCGTTGGCCGACGATTCGGGGCTGGAGGTCGGTGTGCTGAACGGCATGCCAGGCGTCCGGTCCGCCCGCTGGGCGGGGCCGGGGGCGTCCGACGAGGCGAATCTGACGTTGCTGTTGACTCAGCTCGCAGACGTCCCGGACGCCGACCGCACCGCCCGCTTCGTGTGCGCGATGGCGTTGGTTCTTAGCGACGGGCGCGAGCACGTCGAATTTGGTGACATGCCCGGCCGGATCGCCCAACGGGCCGAGGGAACCAACGGGTTTGGCTACGATCCGGGGTTCATCGCAGCTGGGCTTGATGTGACCAACGGGGTGTTGACAGCGTCTGAAAAGGACGCCATCAGCCACCGCGGCAAGGCTGTGCGGGCGATGGTTGCATACCTAGCGGGCTTGAATAAGGAGGGTGCGACGTGAAGCAGTATCTCGATTTGGTGACTCGAATCATCGACGAGGGTGTCGAGAAGTCTGATCGCACTGGCACCGGAACTCTGAGCGTGTTCGGACACCAGATGCGATTCGACCTCCAAGCAGGGTTTCCGCTGTTGACAACCAAACGGTTGCACACTCGGTCGATCTTCGGCGAACTGCTGTGGTTCTTGCGAGGCTCCACAAACGTCGGATGGCTACACGAAAACAAGATCACCATCTGGGACGAGTGGGCGGACGCCGCTGGCGAGCTTGGTCCGATTTATGGCTACCAATGGCGAAGTTGGCCCACCCCTGACGGGCGTCACATCGACCAGATTGCTTCCGTGGTTGATTCGCTCCGGCAAAACCCTGACAGCCGACGCCACATTGTGAGCGCTTGGAATGTCGGTCAACTGGATCAGATGGCGCTGCCGCCGTGTCACATGTTCTTCCAGTTCTATGTGGCGGACGGGCAATTGTCGTGCCAGATGTATCAGCGTTCGGCGGACGTGTTCCTGGGGGTTCCTTTCAACATCGCCTCGTACGCGCTGCTGACCCACATGGTTGCGCAGGTGACCGGCCTGCAGGTGGGGGAGTTCGTTCACACCTTCGGTGACGCACACCTCTACCTCAACCACCTCGACCAGGCGAGGCTGCAAATCGGCCGCGATCCGCGGGGGCTTCCCACGATCAGACTCAATGAGGCGGTGTCCAGCTTGGATTCCTTCGAGTTGGCCGATATCGAAGTGGTCGGCTACGACCCCCATCCGGGCATCAGGGCCCAGATCTCGGTGTGACCATGGGCGCCCGGATCATCGCCATCGCGATCGTCGCCGACAACGGTGTGATCGGCGACGGAATGCGGCAACCTTTCGAATTTGCAGAAGACTGGGCCAGGTTCAAAGCGGTGACTTTGGGTCATCCGCTGATCATGGGCCGCAAAACCCAAGACGCGATCGGCCGCTTTCTGCCGGAGCGAATGACGATCATCGTGACGCGCCATCCCGATTCGGTGGTGATCCCTCAGGGAGTGGACGCCGTGGCGGCGAGCTCGGTAGATGAGGCGCTTGAGTTGGCCGCTGCCCGCGACGACGTGGTATTCGTGGCTGGCGGCGGCGAAATCTACCGGCAGTCGTGGGATCGGTTGACCGAACTCGACCTGACGATGGTTCACCAGCCAGCCGAGGGCAGCGTGATGTTCCCTGATATCGACCCCACCCAGTGGGTTGAGACCAGTCGTGAGCCGCGAGACGCATTCGACTTCGTCCGATTCGAGCGGCGTCGCGTCGACGCCTGACCGTCGATGCGCCCGCAAGCTTCGATTCTTCATCTGGATCTGGACGCTTTCTACGCTGCCGTGGAGCAGCGAGACAAGCCGTCCCTGCGTGGCAAGCCTGTGATCGTCGGTGGCATCGGCCAGCGAGGTGTGGTCGCGACGGCATCGTATGAGGCGCGTGCGTTCGGGGTCGGTTCCGCGATGCCGATGCACGAGGCCCGGAGGCTTTGCCCCCACGCGGCATTCTTAGCCGGACGATTCGGAGCATACAAAGTCGCGTCCGGGATCGTGATGGGGCTGCTGCGCGAACGTTCGAGTGTGGTCGAGCCGTTGAGCCTCGACGAAGCGTACGTCGACCTTGAGGCGGGAATTGTGGACGACTTCTCACCCGGGTCGTTGGCAGCGGTGGCTGAGAAGTTGCGCGCGGAGGTGGTGGAGCGAACGGGAGGGTTGACTGCGTCCGTTGGGCTGGGGAGCTCGAAGTTCATAGCGAAACTGGCGTCAGAGCGGGCGAAGCCGAACGGCGTCCATGTCGTGACGCCTGGAACCGAGGTGGACGAGATAGCAGACCTGCCCGCCCGAGCGATTCCTGGTGTCGGGCCAGCCACGATGGAGCGGTTGTCCCGGCTGGGGGTGAGGACGGTGGCCGACGTGCGCGCGCTCGGCGAGACGGAGTTGGTGCGCGAGTTGGGGCGTGCCGCTGGCGAGGGTCTTTACCGGCTGTCGAGGGCGGACGACGACCGTCCGGTTCACGCCGAGCGGGAGGCCAAGTCGATCTCAGTCGAGGACACTTTCGAACGTGATCTGACCAGCCACGCTGAGATCGCACCCCATTTGGAGCGGGACGCCGCGCTGGTCGCAAGGCGGTTGGCGAAGGAGCGACTGTTCGCTCGCACGATCATCATGAAACTGAAAATGGCCGACTTCTCGGGTATCACCCGAAGCCAGACGCTGCTCGGGGCGACGGATCGGGCAGAGGTTATTACCCGGATTGCACTGCGGCTACTAGAGGGGGTAGAGGTGAGCGGGGGCGTCCGACTGGCGGGGGTAGGAGTGTCGGGTTTTACCGAATCGGCGCAGGAGGAACTGTTCGACATCGAATCGGATGCTCCGGTGATCGAAGAAGCCCGCGAGTTAGCTCGACCTCGCCTGGGGCGAAGGTTCGCTCCAGGGGCTGACGTGGTTCATGCCGAGTTCGGTCCCGGCTGGGTTTGGGGTTCCGGGTTGGGTCGGGTGACCGTCCGATTCGAAACCGCGACCACCCCACCAGGCCCCGTTCGGACGTTCCGCGAGGATGACCCGGCGCTGACCAGCTTGTGACGGGAGTGCCCCCGTGCTCTCTGGTCAACCGGGCGCCCGGACGCCTTTTCCGCTGGCCACCCAGGAGGCGCGACGTGAGATAGTGGTTGCCATGAATCGTGAGCCTTCTGACGTCTTGGCGCGCGATCCGTTGCCGCTGCGGGATCGTGTTGTGGTCGTTACCGGGGTGAGCCGCCGGGCTGGGATCGGCTACGCCACCGCATGCCGTCTGGCCGCATTCGGCGCGAGCGTGTTCTGCCACCACTTCGCTCCACACGATGACCAGCAGCCCTGGGGTGGGGATCGAATCAACGAGGTGATGGACGGCGTCCGCTCACATCTGGTGGGTCAGGCGCGGGTCGCTGAAATGCACAGCGACCTCACTTCCGCGGACGCGCCTGCGAATCTGATTTCGACTGCGGTTAGGGAGTTTGGACGCGTGGATGCGCTGATTTGCAATCAGGCACTGTCTGGGTCGGATGGCGCACTGGGCGAGTTGACGGCGGAGAATCTGGATCGGCATTGGGCTGTCAATGCCCGGGCGTCGATCCTGCTGGCACAAGCGTTTGCTGCAAATCATGAACCCGGTGACTCGGGGTCGATCGTTTTTCTTACCTCGGGTCAGGGCTTGGGTCCAATGCCGGGCGAGGTGGCCTACGCCGCTGCCAAAGCCGCTCTCGCGGGGGTAACGGCCACGATCGCTGATCAGCTTGCTGACAGTGAGGTTCGAGTCAACACAGTGAACCCGGGCCCGGTGGACACCGGATACTCCACTGGAGACTCAAAGCGTTTAGTGGCGTCGAAGTTCCCTCTTGGGCGTTGGGGCGAACCGGACGACCCCGCAAGGCTAATCGCCTGGTTGGTGACCGACGAAGCCAAGTGGATCACGGGCCAGGTAATCAACACTGAAGGCGGGTTCAGGCGGTAGAGCCAGGGCGACCGCTGGTTTCGACACCACGAGGAAACGAAAACGCGGCGGCGCCTAGCCACCTGCACTGTCGCCGAGCGGTTCGGTCTGGAAGTCGAGAAGAGGTTCGCTCAGTTGCTGTGTGCCCGTGCCTGGCATCATCTCGAAGCCGAGGTCGAAGTGCGTCATGGACTCCGCCAAGAGTTGGAGGACCGACGAGTCTCCGTCGAGGCGGAGGCGTCCGTCAGCGATTAGTGCGGGCACCGTCTCGGCACCCGTCATCGCCAGTTCTAGGTCGGCCCGGTCCACGGTCATCGTTAGGGTCGGATCGGGGGCTTGGAAGCCAGCCAGGTTGGTCAGCGTCTCGTTGCTGAGTTCAACAACGAATATCTCACCCGTATCCGGCGTGGAGAGGTTGATCGTAAACTCCTGGCCGACGACGGCGTCGCTAACCAACCGGATGCCCAGGAAGTCGAGGAACTGGCTGGTGCTCAACGCCCGGCTCAGGTCGGGGCCGGAACTCTTCGGTGCGGCGCCTTGCGGGATTCCGGATCGGAGCTCAAACGCGGCCGCCAGGAAGCTGTTTCGTACGCTCGGGCTCTCCTGCTGGTAGCCGAGTTGCTCGAAGGCGTCGGCGAGGAGTCGCCGCGCCTCGACGTTGCCGGGTTCGGCATAGGTGAGCTTGTTCAGGATCTCAGTGGCCAGCAGGTAGTCTCCCGACTCCACCAGCTCCGCAGCCCTTTGAAGGATGGAACCGACGCCACCCATCATTTCGACGTACAGCGGCGCGGAGTCCTCCGGTGAGAGTGGGATCAGGGTGGTCGGGTTGCCATCCCAGTAGCCGAGGTAGCGGTTCACCACAGCACGGGCATTGTGCTCTACCGAACCGTGGTAGCTTCGGGCGCTCCACTGCTGCTGCAAACTTTCTGGAACCTGGTAGCGGTTATGAATCTGGCTGATCGTCACGCCCTGGTTCGCCAGGTGCAGAACCGCGTTGTTCAGGTGTGCGTATGTATCGTGTTGTGCTCGCATCACCTCCTGGATGCGGTCATTGCCCCAACGTGGCCACGAGTGGGACGCGAACATGACCTCGGCGTCCTTGCCGAACAGGTACAGCGCCTTGTTGATCTGACGCGACCACTCGAGCGGGTCGCGGACCAGCGCGCCGCGCAGCGTGTAGATGTTGTGGATGGTGGCGACGATATTTTCGGCCGCCCAGAACGCCTTCAGGTCGGGGAACCATGTGTTCATCTCTGCCGGCGCTTCGGTTCCGGGGGTGTTCTGGAAGACTATCCGCACCCCGTCGACGACCAATTCCTCGATATCGTCCTTGATTAGCCTGGTGGGTGGGATCAGCCCGACCGACCCGGACGCCACCGCCTTGCCGATCGCCTGAGCGACGTGCCCGAACGGGCTCCGGTCGAGAAGCACGCCGTACTGATAGAACGCACGCCGGTTCATCGCGTTGCCGGCGTACACGTTCTCTGCGATCGCATGCTCGCTGAACCCGATGGGGGCAATTACGGCAACGCGCCCGGCGTTTACGTCCGCTTCGTCTACCACCCCCCGGACCCCTCCGAAGTGATCGACGTGGGAATGGGAATAGACGACCGCGACGACAGGACGTTCTCCCAACCGATTCGTTACCAATGCCAGTGCGGCGGCAGCCGTCTCTCTGCAGGTCAACGGATCGAACACAATCCATCCCGTGTCCGATCGGACGAAGGTGATGTTGGCAAGGTCGAAACCACGCACCTGATAGATCTGTTCAGGAACCACCTCGAACACGCCGTATCCCATGTGCAAGGTCGCTTGACGCTGCAACGACGGATGAATACTGTCGTAGACCTGCCCGGAATGCAGGAAATCGTAGGCGCCGATATCCCACGCCACGTGACCAGCGTCAGCCCGGATCTGCCGATAACTAGGTGCCGCTATGAACCCGCGTTGAGCCTCTTCAAAGTCTCTGACATCGTCGAACGGCTACGAAGCCCGTTGCGACTCCTGGAACTCGCTGGTCACCGATGAGGGTGCCTTACCTAACGG
>CAYMMF010000115.1:0-6506 GCA_964391475.1 uncultured Propionibacteriaceae bacterium
CGTGCGCACAGGAGGGCTGGAGGCGGCCATCGGGGCCCACATCGCCAACAACGTCAGCGCGTTCTTCCTCGCCGCGATGACCACCTCGATGGCCGAGGTGAAGGCCTTGACCGAGGTGACCTGGGCGGCGGCCGGCTGGGACATCGGGAGGTTCGCCTTCTTCACCCTGCTGATCTGGCTGCTGGCGCGCGGCTACAAGCCCGAGCGCGTGACCCCCGTTTTGGCGTGAGCGCCGTCGTGCAGTAAGGTTTTCTCTCGCTGGCCTCACCGGCCAGCGTTTCCACGGAGGCGTTCAGGAGCGATCCTGACGGCTGCGAGGAGCCAAGGGGTATGGGGTAATTGGCAGCCCGCCGGATTCTGGTTCCGTTAGTCTAGGTTCGAGTCCTAGTACCCCAACGGAAGGCGTCCTGACAAGGGGCTACAGGCGGATTTCGCGGCCTGTCTCCAAATTTGGTAGCCTTTCGCGGTCACCGAACAGGTGATCACCTGGCCCCGTTGTGTAGCGGCCTAGCACGCCGCCCTCTCAAGGCGGTAGCGCGGGTTCGAATCCCGTCGGGGCTACCAGGGTGAACGGCCTAGTCGGACGAAAGTTCGGCTAGGCCGTTCGTCGTTCCTGACCCCGACCTTCCCGCACCAGCCAAGGCTGGCGCTCCTACACCGGCGGCGGCATCTACAACCCCGCCGCGCCACGGGTGGGCACTACGACCACATCCACCTCTAACTCCATCGGCATCACTGATGCAGGGTGTCTGAATCTGTGATGCTATCTTAGTGTCATGAGGACAACGGTACGGCTCGACCCCGAGGTCGCGGCAGCGGCGGAGCGCCTGCGCAGAGAGCGCCACATCGGTCTCGGTGAGGCCGTCAACGAACTCGCCCGCGCTGGCCTCGCGCGCGACCAGAAGCCCGCACGGTTCCAGCAACGGACTGCGAGCGTCGGGCTGAAGGTCGACGTCACCGACATCGCCGACACCCTCGAACTGCTCGACCAGTACGACGCAGAGGGTGCCCGGTGATCGTCGACGCCAACGTCCTGCTCTTCGCCGTCGACGACCAGTCCCACTTCCATACCGCCGCACGAACCTGGCTCGACGATACGATGAACGGAGTCGAGCGCGTCGGCCTGCCCTGGGTGTCCCTGATGGCATTCCAACGCATCATCACCCACCCCCGCGTGACCGCACACCCGCTGACGGCAGCAGACGCCTGGAGCTACATCACCGACTGGCTCGACGCCGATCAGGCCTGGGTTCCCACGCCCGGCGCGCGCCACCGCGACATCCTCGGCCAGCTTCTCATTGACGGCGATCTGCGCGGGAACCTCGTGGCCGATGCGCAACTGGCTGCGCTGGCGATCGAGCACGGCACGGCGATCTGCTCCTTCGACAGCGACTTCGCCCGTTTCGACGGCCTTCGCTGGATCAATCCTGGCCAACGGTAAGAGTCGCGAAGCCTGACGCGCCGAGGTAGGTGACGCGGTGGGCTCCGGTGACGTCCTCGTCAACGTCCATGATGAAAGACCATCCGTGATCCGTCCTGGATCACCACTCCAATCCGAGAAGTCTGACATCGTGGATTAGCTATAGGTTTAGCGGCGCTACTTGTTAAGCCCACTAGCATGGACACACCGGCGCCCCTGACTAGACGGCTCCGCACGATCAGAATGGCTAGCCAAGGTTACAGATGCTCCAACTCCGGGATGTCCGAAAGTCGTATCAGACGGCGGGATTCTCTCAGCGCGCCTTGGACGATGTCTCAATCGCGTTTCGCGACAACGAGTTCGTAGCAATCCTTGGTCCTTCCGGCTCCGGCAAGACCACGCTGCTGAACATCGTCGGTGGCCTAGATCACGCAGATACCGGAGATCTGGTGATTGATGGCGTCTCCACGAGCCAATACAAGGATCGTGACTGGGACGCCTACCGCAACAACCGCATCGGTTTCGTCTTTCAGTCCTACAACCTAATCCCACACCAGACCGTCCTCGCTAACGTCGAGTTGGCACTGACGTTGTCAGGGGTCTCACTAGCCGAGCGCAAGCAGCGTGCTGTGGATGCGCTCACCGAGGTGGGGCTGGCGGAGCACATCAATAAGCGCCCCAACCAACTCTCCGGCGGTCAGATGCAGCGTGTCGCGATTGCGCGCGCACTCATCAACGATCCCGAGATCCTGCTCGCGGACGAACCAACTGGAGCCCTGGATTCCCAAACCGGCGACCAAATCATGGCCTTGCTGAAGGGCATCGCCGCAGACCGGCTCGTCGTCATGGTCACCCATAATCCCGAACTCGCAGATGAGTACGCCACCCGGATCGTAAATCTGAAAGACGGCCAGGTTTCCGACGACTCAAACCCCTTCGACCCCGTCGCAGACACCAGAGACGCCAAGCCCACCCGTCGTACCGCGATGAGTTTCTTCACCGCGATCGTTCTGTCGTTTTCTAACCTGCTCACCAAGAAGGGTCGCACCCTGATGACCGCCTTTGCCGGAAGCATCGGGATCATCGGCATTGCAGCCATCCTGGCGTTGGCCAACGGTGTAAACGCCTACATCAAGGGCGTCGAACAAGACACTCTCGCCGAGTATCCGCTGATGATTTACAGCCAGAGTATGGACATGTCGTCGTTCATGACGGTTTCGGCGGAAATGCGTGGGCACAACAGCGAAGAGGCACCCCCCGGCAAGGTAAAAGAGATTCAGACCGTCGGGCGAATGTTTTCTGGAGTAGGTTCCAACGATTTGCGTGCCCTGAAGTCGTTCTTTGAAGCCAACGGTGGCGGGATCAACGACCACGTCCAGTCGATCCAGTACTCATTCAACGTCACACCGAACATCTACAGTTCTGACACCAGCAACGGCGTGCGACAGGTGAATCCCGACCAGACCTTCTCTTCTTTGGGGTTCGGAACCGCAACCGCGAACAGCCCGATCGCGTCCGCGATGAGCACAAACATCTTCGATGAACTCTTTGACGACGCGTCCCTGCTCGACAACCAGTTCGATGTTGTCACCGGCAGGTGGCCGAAAGCACGAGACGAAGTCGTCGTCGTGCTAGCCCCAAGCGGTGGGCTTCCTGACATCGTCCTTTATGCAATGGGTCTGCGCGACCCAACTGAGTTGGACGACATGGTTCAGCAGGTAGCCGACAACGTGCCTGTAAGCACACCTGGACCGCCCCAATCGTTCTCCTACGATCAGATCATGGGCGCCACATTTAAGCTGGTGAACGCCGCAGACCATTTCGTCAAGTCGGACAATTACGGCGTCTGGACCGACAAGAGCGACGACAAAACCAAGATGCGAAAACTGGTGGACGCAGGGGAGGAACTCCATGTCACCGGCATAGTCCGAGTGAAGGACGCCTCTACCCCGAGCGCGCTTACTCCCGGTATCTACTACACCCCGGCTCTAACCAGGCACTTGATTGCCGAGGCGAACGCAACCGACATCGTCGCATTCCAACTCGCTCACCCCGAGAAGAATGTCTTCACAGGGCGAACCTTCAGCGACGAGAAAGAGAATCCGGAACGCGACGATTTCGATTTGGCGTCGCTGATCAGCATCGACGAGGACGCGATCAAGGACGCTTTCACGTTCGACGGATCGAAGCTCAAATTGGACCCGTCGGCGCTCGACTTCTCCAACGGGAGTCTGAGCATGCCCAACATGAATATCGACCCCTCCGTGCTGCCGGAGATGGATCTGTCGAGCATGCTGGGCTCGCTCGACCTGGGCGACCTAATGACCGACATCGACTTCGCAGAGATACTCGCGGGAATCGATCTGGAAGGCCTCGGCGAGAACGTCGACTTCGGTGTCGACCAAGCACAACTCGCCGAACTTACTGATCGTCTCGTTCAGGGATACCTGGAGTTCGCCGTGGCCGAAGGGCTCGACCCTGCCGATGTTTCGACCAACTTCCCAAAGTTCATGCAGTCGCCCGCAGCTCAAGAGATCATCGAGAGCGCCGAAACGATGTTCGAAAGCATTCAGGCAGGCCTTGAGCAGGTGGGTGCACAGTTCACCGACCAGATCGTTGCCGGCATCTCGAAGGCTGTGCAGGCTCAGATCCAGGCTGGCATGGGCAAGATGCAGGGCCAAATCCAAAAGGCCATGGGCGCCTACATGCAGCAGGCGATGACGGCGGTATCGAAGCAGATCTCTGCCCAGATCGGAACTGCGCTACGAACACAGCTCGGGGCGGCGGTTGAGAAGGCGATGGGATCGCTTGCCGAAAATATGGCCGGTGCAATGGGGTTCGACCAGGAGGCATTCAAAAAAGCGTTCAAAATGAACATGGACTCTGAAGAACTTCGGGAACTCCTCATCGCGATGATGGCCGCCCCACAGAGTTCGTACGAAAGCAACCTGACACGGCTTGGCTACGCGGACTTGGATGACCCCTACCGGATCGACATCTTCCCGAACGATTTTGAATCCAAGGCTGCGGTCATCGACATTTTGAATACTTACAATGAAGACGCGCGGGCTGCTGGTAACGACGACAAGGTGATCGAGTTCACTGACATTGTTGGCACGCTAATGAGTTCAGTCACCGACATCATCAATGTCATTAGTTACGTTCTCACCGCGTTCGTTTCGATCTCATTGATCGTGTCGTCGATCATGATCGGCGTCATCACCTACATTTCGGTGCTGGAACGGCGCAAAGAGATCGGCATCCTGCGCGCCATCGGCGCATCGAAACGCGACATCCGACGAGTGTTCAACGCTGAAACTCTCATCGTCGGTCTCATCGCAGGTCTCTTGGGCATCGGTGCGACTCTGCTGCTTACCATTCCAGCAAACGCGATCGTGTACGACCGGTGGGCGATCCCCAACGTGGCCATCCTGCCCTGGCAGGCGGGCTTGATCCTGGTCGGAGTGAGCATGGCACTTTCGTTCCTCGCCGGTTTGATTCCAGCGTCCGCGGCCGCCCGGAAGGATCCGGTCGAAGCGTTGCGAAGCGAGTAGGAGCAAGCTGGTCCGAGTGTCGGAGTGCGTCAGCCTTCGCCGCCGGTGCGTCTGAGTACTTCGCTGAGACGCTCGGCAGCAGCCATCACTGCTGGCGCGTGGAGGCGTCCGGGAGTCCGCGACAGCCGCTCGATCGGCCCGCTCACGCTCACGGCGGCGATCACCTTCCCCGATGGGCTCCGCACTGGAGCCGAGACCGACGCAACGCCCGCCTCCCGTTCCCCAACGGACTGGGACCATCCGCGACGCCGTACGGTCGCGAGCGCCACAGCAGAGAACGTTGAGGACGCCAACGCTCGCTGCACCCTCTCGGGATCCTCCCAAGCGAGCAGCACTTGGGCGGCTGAACCGGCGTTCATGGTCATCTGGGTGCCGATGGGAATCGTGTCGCGTAGACCGGAGGGACGTTCCGCTGCTGCGACGCACACCCTCATCTCGCCTTGACGCCGGAAGAGTTGTGCGGATTCGCCGGTGATGTCGCGAAGTCTTGCCAGTACAGGCCCGGCAGTCGCCAACAGGCGATCTTCCCCGGCTGCTGCGGCTAGCTCGGTTAGCCGAGGCCCAAGAATGAAACGACCCTGCAGGTCGCGTCCGACGAGGCGGTGGTGCTCCAGCGCAACCGCTAGTCTGTGGGCGGTCGGTCGAGCCAATCCGGTGGCAGTCACCAGGCCTGCAAGAGTCGTTGGTCCCTGCTCCAGGGCGGTCAGGACGAGGGCTGCTTTGTCGAGAACCCCCACACCACTACTGTTGTCCATAGTATGATATTGCCGTCTCGTTGAATGACATGCAAGTCGCTACCATGGCGCACAGCGCAGTCGCACCCTCAATTCGCGACCACAAAGGAGACAGCATGGGCAAAACACTCAGCGACAAAATCTGGGAAAGTCACGTGGTGCGCTCCAGCGACGGGGAGCCAGATTTGCTCTACATCGACCTTCACCTCGTGCATGAGGTGACTTCACCGCAAGCATTCGACGGCTTGCGTCTCGCCGGTCGTCCGGTGCGGCGTCCTGACCTCACGCTCGCAACTGAAGACCACAACACCCCTACCATCGACATCGACAAGCCGATTGCCGACCCGGTGTCACGCCTCCAGGTTGAAACCCTTCGAAAGAACGCCGAAGAGTTCGGGATCAGGATTCACAGCTTGGGGGATCGCGATCAGGGGATCGTCCACATGATCGGCCCACAGTTGGGTCTAACCCAACCGGGCACGACCATCGTTTGCGGCGATTCGCACACCTCGACGCACGGTGCGTTCGGCGCGTTGGCGTTCGGTATCGGGACTTCCGAAGTGGAGCATGTGCTCGCCACGCAAACGCTGTCGCAAGCACGTCCGAAGACGATGGCGGTCACCATCGAGGGGGAGTTGGCCGACGGGGTGACAGCCAAGGACGTGATCCTCGCTCTGATCGCCCAGGTGGGCACCGGAGGTGGCCAGGGCTACGTGGTCGAATATCGAGGCTCCACGATCGAAAACATGTCGATGGAGGGCCGCATGACCATCTGCAACATGTCGATCGAGTGGGGCG
>CAYMMF010000116.1:0-6497 GCA_964391475.1 uncultured Propionibacteriaceae bacterium
GCGTTCACCCTCGCGTCCATCGGCTGTGCGGTGGCGCCGAGCGGCGAGCTGCTGATCGCCACCCGAATCGTGCAGGGGGTAGGGGCCGCGGCGCTCGTGCCGGGCAGCCTGGCACTCATCAACTCGCTCATAGCCCAGGACGATCGTGGACGCGCCATCGGAATCTGGGCGGGAATGTCTGGGGTGACGACAGCCCTGGGGCCATTCGTCGGGGGTTGGCTGGTGGACTCGTTCTCGTGGCGGTGGGTGTTCTGGATGAACCTACCCCTAGCCGTCGTGGCGCTGGCGATCGCGGCGCGTCACCTTCCGGAATCCCGAAGCGCGGTTGCCGCAACCTCTGGCAGGTTCGACGTTGTGGGTGCGCTCCTGTCGACCGTGGGCCTGGCGGGTGTGGTGTACGCGCTGATCGAGGGCCCGGCCCGAGGCTGGGGGCCAGCGGCGGTCGCTGCCGCCGTCGTGGGCGTCGTGGCGCTGGTCGCGTTCCCGTTGTACGAGTCCAAAGCGGACGCCCCGTTGCTCCCACCCGGCCTATTCAGATCCAGGCAATTCGCTGGCGCCAACTTGGTCACACTGGTCGTGTACGCGGCGCTGGGTGCTGCCATGTTCCTGCTGACCCTGCAGTTGCAACAAACTCTCGGATACTCGGCGCTCGCGGCCGGTGCTGCGACCGTGCCGATGACGATCATCATGCTGCTGGCGTCACCCGCGATGGGCAGCCTCTCTGACCGCATCGGCCCCCGAATGCCCATGACCCTGGGTCCGGCCATCGCCGGGATCGGGCTGGCGCTGATGACGTGGGCGGTCCCGGGCGCGAGCTACTTCACGGGCGTTTTGCCCGGGGTGATCGTCTTCGGCGTTGGGCTAACCATCACGGTGACGCCGCTCACTGCCACCGTCCTGGCTGCGGTTTCCGGCGACGACGTCGGTGCGGCGTCCGGGGTGAACAACGCAGTCTCTCGTGTGGCAGGCCTGCTGGCGGTAGCGGTGCTTCCAGCAGCCGCGGGGATCACCGCCGACCCGGGGCAGCCGCTTGGCCCAGGGTTTGGAACTGCCATGTGGATCTGCGCGGTCATGTGCATCCTCGGTGGGGGAATCTCGTGGCTCACGATCCGCAACCAGCCGGCTTCTGCTCCAGCGGAGGGCCCATAGGGCTGACCGGGACGGTCGGGATCAGCCCATGACCAGGTAGCTCAATCCCCCGGCGACAGGGCAGGTTCGCGATGACGCCCTGGTGGAGGGGACGCCACTGCAGATTTCGGCCTCTCGAAGCTAGCCGTTCGGACGATGGAAAGCATGACTTCGGGCCGTTGCCGATAAGTGGAAAACCGGGGAGGATGCGAAGAGAACGTTCGAGGAGGGTGTCATGGCTAGGTCTCGCGGCGGTTTGCTGGTGGCCAGCAGGCTTCGGATCTCCGAGCTCATCCTGTTGCTGGTGGCCATCGTTATCTCTGCGGCGATGCCGCTGGTGTTCGCATTCGCGCCCACCTATTCGGGGGTGTCGGAGGAATCCGACCCCACCACCGGTCAAAGCGTCTCGGTTCAGACCTCGGCGACTTTGACCGAAATCAACGGCATGTGGGTGCTCTGGTACGCCTTCGTGCCGCTGGTTGTCACTTTGCTTGTCGCGGTTGTCCTACTGCTGCGAGACCCGTTGCGCGGGCCTGGCGTCGTCGTGTGGGTGCTGGTTGCTGCATTCTTGGTTTTTTCCGTGCTGGGACTCCCGACGATCGGGCTGTTCTTCATGCCAGTCGCGGGTTGCTTGCTCGCGGTTGCGATCATTCGTCAGTTGAATCGACGCTGAGACGGATCTCGTTGTCCCAGGGATCGAGGACGGTCATCGTGCGCCCATCGAATTCCAAACGTTCATTGCCGTGTGGTGGTGGTACCCGCCCGCAGAGACGAACAACGCCGACTTCATCGCGAAGGTTTCGTCGAAACCGGGCGCGTCCACATAGAACTGGCGGGCGGATCCAATGTCGCCGACCTGGAGGTGCACGTGCCTGAGTTTGCCTTGGGCGGCGCCCAAGGCAGTCATGTCAATGCCGCCGAGGTACTCATTCACAAACTGCTCAGGATCGATGTAATTGGTGCCCATCCGAACCTGATCGCCGTCCCACTGCCACTCGTCACGGGGGCGATCGTGGTAAAGCTCAACGCCATTTCACTCCGGATCGGTGAAGTAAAACGCCTGCGACACCAGATGATCGCCAGTGCCGACATACGCCTCGGGGTACTTCCAATACATCGACACAAGGGAACTTGCCAGAGCCGGGAGTTCGTCGAACACAACCGCCGTGTGGAATAGGCCCGCCTCGCCATGGCGAGCAGGGCGAAGATCTTTGGCTTCTGTCAGCCGAATGACCGGCGTCGAGCCCATCCCCAGCGTGACCGCGCCGGGTTCATCAGCGAGTGGTCGAAGCCCTGCGCCGTCGGTGTAGAACGCGAGAAGCCTGCCCACGTCGCGGACCCGAAACTCAAGGCAGCCCATGTGTGTTTCCGGAGCGAGACTCATCGCCAAACGATAAGTGGCCGCACAAAGGAAAAACAGCGAAGATTGACGGTGATGAGGAGTGTCGGGGTCATCTGAGTCGTGCGTAACGCGTTCTCACGCGGGGGTTGCTGGCGGCGTGACCGATGCGTTGGGGGAGTGTTGGGCAAGGGCGTCCAGCGTCCAATGACGAATACCAAACCCAGCGCGACGACGCTTTTCAGCGCCAGATGGAGATTCGACATTCATACTGATTGGTGTCGGCGTCCGGGTGCCGCCGCTGATTCCGACCGGAGCGCTAGTGGGTGACTCCTTGCCTGTTGAGGGTGGTGACATCGGGATACCGCGCCGAGGAAGCGCGCCCTGTTGAGAACCCGGTGACCGAACGGCACGTGCTGGGTCGGATCCTGGATAGCGAATGTCTGGTGCGTGAGGGCTTCTTGCGGGCGCGGTCTGCCACGTGGCCGACGAGCTACCAGTATGAAGGAGACAGGGATTTGAAGATTCGACTGGGTGTGGACGTAGCCTGCAGGGCTGCCCACCAGGCATCCTGCGCCGATGAACGTGGGGAGATGGTGTTTGTCGGTCACCGGTTCCGCACCGACCCCGACGAGTTGGACAAGCTGTGGGCGCGGCTCCCGCAGGGCGCTGAGGTGATGGTGGTGATGGAACCGACACGCAACGCGTGGGTCGTGTTGGCGGCATGGTTCCGTCGCCGCGGCGCCGAGGTGGTGATGGTGCCACCGGAGCAATCGGCGGACCTGGGGCCTACTACAACAAGCATGCCAAGACCGACCGGTTGGACTCACGCGTGCTGGCCCGGCTGCCGCTGCTGCACCCTGAGGGACTCCATGCCGAGACCACGCTGGGGCCGGGTGATGCGCTGAAGCGGGCGGTGAAGATCCGTTCCGGGCTGGTGCACAGGCGTTCCACGTCGATGGCGCGGTTGGACACACTCTTGGAGATCATGGGACCGATGTGGGTCGTCGCTTTGGGCAGCGACATGACGCTCACCGCGTTGCGGTTCCTGGCCCGTTACGGTGACCCGCGCAAGGTCAAGCGGCTCGGCAAGGCGAGGCTTGCGGAGTTGCTCTGCCGCTCCAGTCGCCGCACTTGGGGTCCCGAACGCGCCGCAGCGATCATGGCAGCAGCCGAAGCGACGCTACGGCTGTGGGGTGAGGACGGCATGGACTTCGACGAGCTTGCCGCTGACATCGCCGCCGAGGCACGGATGGCCCTGGCCGCCGACGAAGAGATCAAGGCCCTAGACGAGCGCATCGCCGGGCTCTACGAGCAGGTCGATCCCGACGGGATCGTCCGCCCCGCTCCGGGCGTCGGCGTGGTCGGCGCACCCCAGATCGCTGGACGGCTCGGCGACGCCACCCGGTTCGCGAACCTCGCCGCGGTCCGCTCCTTCGCCGGCCTGGTACCCCACCAAGACGCCTCGGGCGTGGCCGCCCGTGCCGGAGGGCCAACCAAGGCCGGCGACGCCTGCCTACGTGAGGCGTTGTTCATGGCCGCCGACCACGCCCGCAAGACCGACCCCACCCTCGCCGCCCGCTACCACCGGCTGATGGTCCACAACGGGAAACACCACACCTCGGCGCTGCGCAACAACACCGCCTACCAGTTGCATGACATCGACGGGACCTTGATCACCGAAGAACCGGGTAGTGCGATCGTGAAGCAGCGATACACGATCCCACCCGAAACGCGAGCCGCACGACGCCAACTGCTCACCCAGACCCGCCAACCAAGAAGGAACGAGCGGGCCAAACCAGGAGTCGCCAAGCGCTCCGAGGCGCCGCCCGTTCACAGCCAGCATGAACCCCAGCTGGTTGCCACACCAGACTTGACTTCGATTAGGAACTCAACGGCACGAACTCGACGCGACTGATCAACGAAAAGACAGCCAGAGTCGCGACGCCGAATACCAGGAACATCGCGACCGGAGGAATCCATAGAACGCGGCGACATCTATTTGCCTAGAGGAAGGCGAGCGTGACCTCTGCCAAGGGCACGCCGAGCATGATGCCGAAGATGGCACCGATTAGTGGGCCCCATCCTGAAGGATCGGTAACGCCGTCGATGGTCGAGTCCAGCACACCCCCGAGAACGGTGCCGAGCAGGGCGGCAGCGGTAGATAACAAGACCGTCGCCCAAGTTTGATTCATTCGGGGTTTGTATCTGCGTCCCTCCCGGGTGGATGGTTACTCTCGGTCACCGACTCTTGGTGCAGGCGGTGGGTGTCAAAACCCTTGTCGCGGGCGTGTTGCGAACCGATCGGCGTCATTGATTGAGGGTGTGTGTTGGTCATTTGGGAGTCGTCCGGAGAGTTCAGTGGAAGGTCGCGGCGTCGATCGAGTAACGGATGAACTCACCGTCTATCCATCGGTCGGTTCCGAAGTGCCAACCTGCGGCAACCGCGCTGGGAAGGGTAAGGCCTGCGAAGCTTCGCTCCCGGGTGAACCGGGCGCCGAAGATGTGCTCGTCGAAGCTGGTGCCATCCGGGCTTCCCCAGCGGGGGAAGAACATTTCGGCGAGCCTGCCGTCGGGGTCAAAAGCCAGGTTCACATGCACGCTCGCGTCGCCGACCTGCACCTGTGCTTCCGCGTGGGTGTCGTCAATCGGGCGCCAAGAGATCTGATCAGAGAGCGCAGCCGTGGGCAGGTAGGCCATGAGTTCCCCGGCATGGCGGCTGGCGGCGCTGAGTGTGATGTCTGGCCCTACGGCGGAGATTACTTTGACTAAATTCAGTAGTCGCCAGCGCATCTGACCGCTCGCACGGGTGTATCGGTCGAACCCGATTACGGGCAATCCAAACATTCGAGCGGTGGCGGCCCAAACAAAACCACCGGATGGCGTGAGCCGCTGCACAGCGGTGAACGTTCGCCAAGCGCCTAGTTTCATCTGGCCGTGCATGCGGATCTCTGCGCCGCGGTTCAGCGGTGTGCCCGGTTTCACTACGCGCAGAAGCCATCGCCTGATCGGCGTGGGGAGCGATTGCGTCAAGCTTTCTTCGAAGGTCGCAGGTGAAGGAGTGCGTTCGGCTAGGCGTGCCCAGTCGGCGGCAGCGTCGTGGGTGAGGCCTTTCGGGATCATCTGTACCTCCTGAGGGGTTCATTTGGGTTCGGAGAATGAGGCTTGCTGGCGTGGTGTCACGACCAAGGTGGTCTAGCGCAATCGTAGGTAACCGGGGAGCGGGAGTTGCCGTTGCATCTGACGGGGTCACCGCTCTTTTGTTCGGTGCTTTTGGGGGCGCGGCAACTGACAGTTTCTCGGAATTCGTGCCACCGATTCGATGCTAAGCCCGGTGGGCAAGGCGAGAAAGAACGACCGCGTGACGATCTCGAGTATGTGCTGCTATGAGAGAGGCTTTTCAGGCCAGTTTTGGGAACACAGCGTCGAGATCGTCACGGCTATCCACAGGTCAAGAAATCGGGTGACCGTTTTTGGGGCTCGGCGCCCATCGTGTGGGCATGCGAGGAGAGCAGAAGGTGCGGGCGGTGTTGCGCCTCAACGGGGAAGTGTTCGACATCAGAGGCCACAGGGATCTGAGGTCGACGGTCTACCGGTTGGTGCAGCGGCGGGAGTTGGTAGAGGTGCTCCCGCGTATCTACGTGACCCCCAAGCATCGGAATAACCCGATCGTTCTTCTGCGCGCCCTCACGCGTTGGGATCCCAAATGCGTCGTGACCGGCAACACCGCATGGCAGTTGCTCACCGGCAAAACACCGACGCAGCCGTTCTCTATCGCGTTGCCTAGCACCGCTGAGGTGCCCAAATGGGTCAGGCGTGTTCGGCGGGCTATCCCACACGAATGGATCATCAACACCGACCAGGTGCGACTCTCAAACCCGGTCTACGTAGCGGTGGAAGCAGCCGCAAACGATGGCGGTGAAAAGCTCTTCACGGTGCTGCGTCAGGGGATGGCTACGGTAGATGATCTTCTCCCGACACTGCACCTGTTTCGCGGCACCAAAGGGAATGGTGTCCGGCGCGCGATCAC
>CAYMMF010000117.1:0-5383 GCA_964391475.1 uncultured Propionibacteriaceae bacterium
CAGCCTTCAGTTGCTGGTGAGCATGATCCAAAGCAGCAAACGCCTCCCCACTAGACGCAGGAGGAGGAACAGTGTCAACGACGGGGGTGGTCATACCTCACATTATATTAGAACACACGTACGAACGCAAGCGTTTTCCGGAGAATCTCGCCTTAGTTACTATGCAGTATTCGGGCTGCATTGGCGTTCGCGATCTCGTCGTCACCTGACCGAAAAACCCAAGCATGCCCCGCTCCCGCATACCCCGCTTCCCACACGCACCACGAATAAAACCTTTGCACCGCCCTGGGTTAGAGGTCGAGGTGTTCGATCACGATTCGCTCGCCAGCATTCCGGAGCAAGCACCGTCCAGGGTGTTACCCAGGTAGTCGTCGTTGCTTTACCCCGGAGATCCACGCGAGGTCACGCTGATTCATTCCAGCCGCTGCTCGACGGAGTTCGAGCCGGTCTGCGGATCTCAACTTTGCTATGAACCGTGATAATTCGGCTGCTATTAGGTCTGAAAGACGCGTTTCGGTCCTGTTGATTGGCGGATGATTAGGTCGGGCTGGAAGAGCATTTCTAGCCCTTGGGGTTGTTCGCCGTCTAGTTCTGTAAGAAGGGCAGACACCGCCGCTTCGCAGATTGCGCGGACCGGTTGGCGCACCGTGGTGAGTGGTGGGTCCGTGAACGCCATCAAGGGGCTGTCGTCGTACCCGACTACTGAGATGTCACCAGGCACGCTCAGGCCTCGAGCCCTGACTTCGCGGATGACACCCAACGCCATGACATCTGAGCCGCAGATGATGGCTGTGTGGCCTGAGTCGAGGAGTGCTGAGGCGGCTGCTTGGCCGCCTTCGGCGGTGTATATCGTTGTGGCGATATCAGTTTCGGCCGAGAATCCGAGCTCTAGGAATGCCGCGCTCTTTCGTACGCTGGGAAGGTAGCGGGCTTGCCCCACGGCCAGCCCGATTCGTTCGTGCCCCAGTGACTGAAGGTGAGCCACTGCCTGGTTGACGGAGTCGCTGTCGGAAGTTGAGAAGAAGGCGCCGGGCAGGTCGGGGGAGTACGCGTTGATGAAGACGATGGCAACTCCCGCGTCCGCGAGCCGTTGGTACCTATCGTTGGTGGTTAGGCGGTCTGCGGGCATACCCGAGATCGAGACGACGCCGCTTACGTTGAGATTTTGCAACTGGTCGAGGTGTTGTGACTCTGACGTGCCAGTAGCGCCTGCTGGGCAGACAACATTCGGTAGCCCCGCTGCCGACAGCAAGATGTCGAGTTCGTCAACGAATGTCCCAAACCCAGGGTTGGAAAGCTCTGGAACCAAGACCGCGATCAGGTTCCCACGCGCACGCCGGGTTTTTTCTCGGCTGTAGCCGAGGGTGTCCATGGCATCAAGGACGGCGCGTCGCGTCTCTTCCTTGACGCCAGGCTTACCGCGCACCACGCGGGACGCTGTGGCGGTGGAGACGCCAGCTTGGGTGGCAAGATCAGACAACCTCGTCTTTGAGGGGGTGACCATTGCCCCTCCTTGCAAAGTTTTCAGAACGATTGTGCAACAACGTTACTAGCCAGAGCGTGAGATTGCTGCAAATGTACAGCAACTTCCACGACCGTAATTGCAACGTTACCTGATCGTAGTCTGATAAATTGCTGCAAAACGTGCCATTCTTGCTAAAGTGAGTCTCACGGAGCCGCTGGCAACGGAGGCCAGCGCGGAATCCAAGGAGACCTAATGACCATCCGCAAAACCTTGGTGGCACTTGTGGCCGCAGGTCTGACTATGTCGCTGGCCGCATGCGGCGGCAACGCGGCGCCGCCCGCGAATACCGCGGCACCAGGCGACGCCTCAGCGCCGCCCGCAGCCGCAGGCACTGTCAAGATCTGGGTTGACGAGACGCGAGCAGCAGACTTCAAGAAGCTCGGTGAAGAATTCCTCGCCGCAACTGGAGTTACACTCGACGTCGTCCAGAAGCCTAACGCCGACCTCAAGACTGACTTCATTGCGCAGGTGCCCACTGGCCAGGGCCCCGACCTCATCGTCGGTGCGCACGACTGGACGGGTGACTTCGTCAACAATGGCGTTGTCGCCCCCGTAGAACTGGGTGACAAGCTTGACGGCATGACCCCGTTGACGGTCAGCGCATTCCGCTTCGGCGGTCAGGCTTACGGCGTCCCCTATGCCATTGAGAACATCGCGCTTGTTCGCAACAACGGGCTGGTCAAAGACACTCCTGCCACCTTTGACGAGCTCATCGCGCAAGGCAAGGGCGTGTCGGGAGCCCAGTTCCCAGTCGTGATCCAGCAGGGCCCCAACGGTGACGCCTACCACCTCTACCCGATCCAGACCTCCTTCGGGGCCTCGGTGTTCAAGTCCGATGCAAACGGCGAATACACCACCGAACTAGGCATGGCGGGGCCTGAGGGCACAGCATTCGCTGAGTACCTAGCAAAGCTCGGCAAGGATGGCGTGCTGTCTGTGAGCATCGAAGGCGATCAGGCTAAGCAGGCATTCCTCGACGGCAAAACCCCCTACATCGTGACCGGGCCCTGGAACACCGGCGACTTCGTGACCGCTGGCCTCGACATCTCCGTCCTGCCTGTGCCTTCGGCCGGCGGCAAGCCCTCTGCGCCATTCGTCGGCGTCCAAGGCGTCTTCCTCTCCAGCAAGTCTGAGAACGGGCTACTCGCTAACCAGTTCCTGGATTACATGGCTCAAAAGACCACGCAAGACAAGCTGTTCGAGCTCGGTGGCCGCGTGCCAGCTAATGCTGAATCCGCTGCAGCTATCAGCGATCCGATCCTGAAGGGCTTCGGCGAAGCAGGCAAGGACGGCCAGGCAATGCCAGCCATCCCCGAGATGAACGCGGTGTGGAACTTCTGGGGTGCTGCTCAGGCCGCCATCATCAGCGGGCAGGCCAAGGATCCTGCGGCTGAATGGGCCACAATGAACAAGAACATCGAAGCCGCTTTCAAGGGCTGACAGTGAGTAGCCGTGCGGGTGGGCCGAGTTTCACAACTGTGAGCTCGACCCACCCGTGTGGCACAGATTCGAAGGTGAATCGATGAGCAAACAAGACTTGGCCAGTAGGCCGCTCTCTCACGCCCGCGACTTATCCCGTCCGGGTTTCTACGTAAAACTTGCACTTATGGCCTTGATCAACGCCTTCGGCGTTTACGGGATCATGATGTCGTGGGCAAAGGGGGA
Organism: uncultured Propionibacteriaceae bacterium; assembly: GCA_964391475.1. GTDB lineage: Bacteria > Actinomycetota > Actinomycetes > Propionibacteriales > Propionibacteriaceae > Propioniciclava. The sequence continues at coordinate 3,191 of CAYMMF010000117.1, forward strand.
GATGCCGCTGCTGGTCTTCCTCGCTGCAACGCTGGTTATCGCTGACTACGTTTACTTCTCCAAGAGAGCGCTCCCGTCGAAGTACCTCTTCCCCGGCTTAGTTTTTCTCGCACTGTTCCAGATCTACGTGATGATCTCGACAGCGTACGTTGCCTTCACCAACTTCGGTGACGGCCACAACGACACTAAAGATCACGCGATCACGCAGATCATGCGTAAAGCGGACGCCCGACTGCCAGACACTCAGACGTACCCCGTAACGGTGTTCGAAGGCACAGATGGGCTCGGTTTCGCCATCGTTAGGGACGGCCAAGTGCTCGCTGGCACGTCAGACCAGCCACTGGCTCCTGACACCCGTGCACAGCAAGCCGACGGGAGGGTCACCGCCGTAAGCGGTGGGGAGATCCTTAGCATCGGCCAAATTCAGCAGCGTCAGCGCGACGTGTTGGATCTGCGTGTCAACCAATCTGATGATCCAGCCGACGGCTGGCTTCGGACCGACAACGGTACAACCGCTTTCGTCGCGAAATCCCTACTGACGTTCGACAAAACCGCTAACACCTTCACCGATGTGGACGGCAAGGTCTATGCTGCCGACGAATCCCGAGGCCTGTTCGTAAGCGATGATGGCTCGACGTTGATGCCAGGCTGGCGCGTCTTCGTCGGTTGGCAAAACTTCACGCGGGTGTTCACCGATGAGAGCTTGACCGGACCATTCTGGAAGATCACCGGCTGGAACTTCGCATTCGCCATCCTTAGCGTATTGTCGACGTTTGCCCTCGGTTTGTTCTTGGCTGTCATTTTTAACGACCCGAGAGTCAAGGGACGCGTCGTATACCGGGCGCTGTTGATCTTGCCCTACGCGTTCCCCGGCTTCCTAGCCGCCCTGGTTTGGCGAGGCATGCTGAACCAGCAGTTCGGGTTCATAAACCAAACACTGCTGGGCGGTGCGAACATCAACTGGTTAGGTGACGGTAACCTGGCGAAGTTCTCGATCCTATTGGTGAACCTTTGGCTCGGTTTCCCCTACATGTTCCTGGTAAGCACAGGCGCTCTTCAAGCGATCCCCGAGGAACTCAAAGAAGCCGGTGTCATGGATGGGGCTAACCCATGGAAGCAGTTCTGGCACGTCACGTTCCCGCTGCTCCTTATCTCTGTGGCACCGCTCATGATCGCCAGCTTCGCGTTCAACTTCAACAACTTCTCGCTGATCTACATGCTCACAGGCGGCGGGCCGAACTTCCCAGGTACGCCCGTCATCATCGGCGAGACGGACATTTTGATCTCGATGGTGTACTCCATCGCGTTCGAGTCCGGGGCCAAACAGTACGGCCTGGCTAGCGCCATGTCCGTCCTGATCTTCTTCGTTGTCGGCGCCGTTTCGTGGATCGGCTTCCGTCAGACCCGCAAGCTCGAGGAGATGGTGTGATGACCACCGCAGTGATTCCCGACGCCAACGACACCCGACTAAAGGGCGGCCGCTGGTGGTCAGAGGTTGGCTGGAAGCATGTCTTCGCGGTCGTGTTCATATTGGGGTTCTGCCTCGTTCCGTTGCTGTACGTGCTGTCGGCGTCCCTCAACCCGGGTGGCACTCTGACAGGAAGTAACAACCTGTTCAGCTCGGTCTCCATGCAGAACTACCAGGATCTGTTCGGAACTAACTTCCCCCGTTGGATGATCAACTCGTTCTTGGTGAGTGGTGTTTCTGCGATCGGTACCGTCGTGATGGCAGCAGCTGCGGCTTACGCCTTCAGCAGGTTCCGTTTCATGGGACGCCGTGGCGGACTCACCGCACTTCTCATCATCCAAATGTTCCCGCAGATGCTGGCCTTCGTCGCCATCTTCTTGCTGTTGCTGACGCTTGGTGACGTGTTCCCGTGGCTCGGAATCGGGTCGCACCTGAACCTGATCTTCGTCTACCTTGGCGGGGCGCTTGGGGCGAACACCTTCCTTATGTACGGCTTCTTCAACACCATTCCAAAGGAGTTGGACGAGGCCGCCAAGATCGACGGCGCCACCCACGCGCAGGTTTTTTGGGGCATCGTGATGAGGTTGGTCACGCCGATTCTCGCGGTCGTCGGGCTCCTGAGTTTCGTCGGCACGTACGGAGAGTTCATCCTCGCCCGGATCGTCCTACCCCGCAGCGAGGACTACACGTTGGCCGTCGGCCTGTACGTGTGGGCCGCCGACGAG
>CAYMMF010000117.1:5414-6333 GCA_964391475.1 uncultured Propionibacteriaceae bacterium
TTCTCTGCGGGCGCCGTCCTTGCAGCCATCCCGATCATCCTTTTATTCATGTTTTTGCAAAAGTACATCGCTGGAGGCCTGATGGCAGGTGGCGTCAAGGGCTGACAGACGCATCGCAGCCCGGCCGAACTGCCCAGATCAGACGTGGCAGGCGGCCGGGTTTGCGAGTATGAACGCAAAGCAATCCTACGGGGAGGTTAGCCATGACAAGCTTGCACGACTTTGAAGCCGCGACGATCGCGGGGAAGACAGTCTCACTCTCGAAGTACTCCGGCAAGGTGGTGCTGGTGGTGAACACAGCGTCCAAGTGCGGCTACACCCCACAATTCTCGGGGCTGCAGGACTTATATGAGGAGTTCGGCCCCAACGATTTTGTTGTGCTCGGATTCCCGTGCGGGCAGTTCGCCAACCAGGAATTCGAAAACCCCGATCAGATCGCCTACTTCTGCCAGACGAACTACCGAGTCAACTTCCCAATGTTCGCAAAGATCGAAGTCAACGGGCAGAACGCCCACCCGCTGTACCAATGGCTGAAATCTGAGAAGCCAGGCGTACTTGGCGGAGTGATCAAATGGAACTTCACCAAGTTCCTCATCGGGAAGGACGGTCAGGTCATCCGCAGGTACGCGCCTGCCGTCGACCCCGCGAGCCTGCGCGACGACATCCGGCAGGCGCTAACGACCTGAACCCGAACTAGACGACGCCCGCGGCGTCCGCCAGCACCACTTCTCGGGCCAGGCGTAGGGTTGTCGACTGTTAATGTTCGTCGTATAGGTGCCGCGTTCGCGGTGCTGATCGCTTTCGGATCGGGCGGACCCTCGGTCGCCGCGATCATTGGTGTCACGTTCGTGATCTCAAATGGGACAATCCAAAGTGCGGTCAGTTCGTGGGTACTCGGCTCGGCATTGCGCGTCCACCC
>CAYMMF010000118.1:0-6315 GCA_964391475.1 uncultured Propionibacteriaceae bacterium
CATCTACACCTCTGAGCGCGACAATTGGCTTCGCGAGGAGCACGGCACCGCCCTGTTCGAACGAGACGCATTCGCGTTCCAAGCAGCCAAACGACTCGCAGTGCTGGACGCCGAACACGAGGGCCTCGTGTTCGGTCGCCTTGACCACAACGACGGCGAGGTCCGCTACATCGGGCGAATCGGCGTCCGCGACGAGGAGTACGAGCCGCTGGTGATCGATTGGCGCGCCAAGGCGTCCGAACCGTTCTACCGCGCTACGCCGCAGCACCCGATGGACGTTGCGCGCAGGCGGGTGCTGCGTTGCCGAAACGACAAGGTGGTCGGCATCGAGGACGACCTGCTAGACACCACGGCTCGGCGCGATGATCTGCCCATCATCGGCGAAGGTGCGCTGATGGCGGCGCTGTCACGTTCCCGCGGAACGCGCATGCGCGACATCGTGGCGACGATCCAGGCCGAACAGGACGAGGCGATTCGCGCCCCCTACCAAGGCGTGACGATCATTGCTGGCGGCCCCGGCACCGGAAAGACGGTGGTGGCGCTGCATCGGGCCGCATACCTGCTCTACTCGAACAGGCGACGGTTCGAACGCGGCGGAATCCTCGTCATTGGGCCCAGCGGGTTGTTCATGAACTACATCGAACGCGTCCTGCCAAGCCTGGGTGAAGACTCGGTCACTTTGCGGGCGATCGGTGCGGTTGCCTCCGACGTGGTGCCCGGGGTGTCTGCGTCTCGGGTGGACGACGCCGAAACCGCCGCGGTGAAGGGGAGCCTCCGGTTGGTGGCAGTTCTGAAGAACCTGGTGAACCTACCGTTGGTGGCCTCCGACGGGTTGGTCTTGACGGTGACCGTGAAGGGTCACGTTCTTTCTCTGCACGAGCCTGCATTGGCTGCCATCCGTAACAACGTGCTCGCCCACACTCATGCCAACAGGGGCAGGGACGCTGCCGAGCGTCAAGTGCTGACCGCGCTCACCGCTCAACTGCCAGACGATGTTGACCTGGAGCCCGAGTATGCCCGCGATCTGATCGCGGAGTCTGCGAGCTACCAGATGTTCATCAAAGCATGGTGGCCCCCGCTGTCAGCCCCTGAAGTGCTGCGTCGCATGTCTGATCCACTGGTGGTTGCGAAGGTCGCCGACGGGGTTCTCACCACCGCTGAACAGGCGCTCTTGGTGGCGTCCTACAACAACATTGTCGACTGGAGCGTGGCTGACACGGCGCTGCTCGACGAACTGGTGGCGATACTGGGGCCGCCGCCGGTAGATGAGGACGCCGACCCGCTGCTCTTCCTCGGGCAGGGTTCGGACGTTTCCGAGGTGGTCACAACCGCAGATGTGCTGCGTCACCAGGTTGAGAGTGACCCGAACGCGGACGCCCACACGACTTACGCGCACGTCCTGGTAGATGAGAGCCAAGACATCACCCCGATGCAGTGGCGCATGCTTCGTCGGCGCGGGTCTCAGGCGTCCTGGACTGTGGTGGGCGACCTGGCTCAAAGCTCGTGGCCCGACCTCGATGAGGTCGGACGTGCGGTGCGGGATCTGATCGGCACCGCCCCGCACCGGGAGTTCCGGCTTTCGGTCAACTACAGGTCACCGGCAGAGGTGTTCGAGTTGGCCGCCCAGGTGATTCGGCAGGTGTACCCGAACGCAGACCTGCCGAAGGCTGTTCGATCCACGGGTTACTACCCGCAACTGCTCCGGGTTTCGAACGCGGGCTTGGTGTCCGAGTTGGTGCGGATAGTGGACGCGATCACCGATGAGGTGCCGGGAACCGTCGGGATCATCGCCCCTCCGTCTAGGTTGGACGCCCTCCGCGCGGCTTTGCCAAGCAGGCTTGCCTACCGGATGAATCCGGTAAACCTGGATCGGTTGATGTTCGTGTCTCCGCTCGAGGCGAAAGGGTTGGAGTACGACGCGGTGGTCGTGGTGTCGCCGGACGAGATCGTGGCGGAGTCACCTGGCGGCGTTCGAGTGCTCTACGTGGCACTGACGCGAGCGACGCAGCGGTTGGTGACTCTCGATGTAGGAGATTCAGCTGGCGTCTGGCGGGCTAACGTCCCCTAACCTGCGGCTGGCCGCTTCCGCCAGTTCTTTCCCGCTGATTTCAGCCTGCGCGTCCCCCCAACCCCCGCGACACTCAGCAACCTTCGCGAAACCACACTTATATTCCGTCTTTTGACGAAGGTTAGTGAGTGTCGCGCGGGGTGAGGTGAGGCGGAATCTTTCTCAACCGAGCCAGGATTTCAGCCGTGGCTGAGGAGTGATTGAGGGTGAAGAATTGCAATCCGGGCGCTCCCCCTGCCAGAACGTCGTCGCAGAGTTGCGTCATCAGGTCCAGTCCTACCCTGCGGAACCCTGCCGGATCGTCTGCGACCGCCAGCAGTGGGCGGACGAAGGCGTCTGGCATCGATGCCCCCGAAAGACTCGCGAACCGCTCGATTTGACCGACACTGGTGACGGGCATGATTCCTGCGATGATGGGCATTTTCCCTCCCAACGCACGGAAGCGTTCCACCATCGAGAAGTACGCGTCAGCGGCAAAGAACATCTGGGTGATCGCGAACGACGCCCCGGCCTCCTCCTTCTGAAGCAGGATGCGCGCGTCCAAGTCGGGATTGCCCTCTGGGTGACCGTCAGGAAACGCCGCTACCCCCACTTTGAAGCCAGCAATTGACCGCACCAATCGCACAAGATCGGTTGCATTCGCCAGGCCTCGCGGATGAGGCTCAAACCTGGAGCCGAGTCCGCGGGGCGGATCGCCTCGAACCGCCAAGATGCTCCTGACTCCGAGTTCAGCGTACGAGACCACCGCAGCCTCCACCTCGGCACGGGACTGACCCGCGACAGTCAGGTGGCCCATCACCGCAGCGTCGGTGTCGCTGTGCAGAGTGCGAACCCCGTCGAAGGAGCGCTCCCTGGTGGATCCGGTCGCACCGTAGGTGATCGACACCCAGTCCGGGCGCAAATGATGAAGATCACGAACAGTGCGCCTCAGTTGGTCGATCGCCGAGGCATCCGCGGGCGGAAAGAACTCGAACGAGAACGTGGGGCGTCCCGGCTCAAACATGGCGGTCACACTAGACTCCCACCGCTGCTGAGCCCAGGTAGGCTCAGCGTGTGGTCATCATGGACGTCTCTGCACCGGTCAGTGTCGAATTCCGCGAGGCGGTGTCGGCGGCCATCACCGGCTTCCTCGACGACCAAGCTTTACGCCTCGACGCCATCGCACCCAGTTTGGCCGCGCTTAGCGACCGCGCCCGATTGTTTACCGCAGGAGGCAAGCGGCTGCGTCCCGCCTTTTGCGCATGGGGGTACGCCGCCACCGGGGGCAGCCTGACTCTGCCCGACCCGATCGTGGCGGTAGCTGCCAGCCTCGACGTGTTGCACGTGTCGGCGTTGGTTCACGACGACGTGATGGACGACTCCGACAGCCGACGAGGGGTTCCCACCGCGCACCTCCAGTTCTCGGCGGACCATGTCGCTGGCGCCTGGCGTGGTGACAGCAACGCGTTTGGACGCGCTGGCGCGATCCTGTTAGGCGACCTGCTGCTGGTGTGGTCGGAAGAGATGCTTGACACATCTGGTGCCAGCCCCGACGCGCTAAACCGGGTTCGCCCCTTCCTGCATCGCGTCCGGGCTGAGGTGACGGCAGGGCAGTATTTGGACGTGCTGGCCCAAGCCCAGGACCCATTCCAAATGAGCCGGACGCCCGAAGGAATAGCGAACATGCTCGCAACCATCAAGCAGGTCGTCACCTACAAGTCCGCGAGCTACACGGTGCGACGGCCACTGAATGTGGGCGCCGCCCTGGCTGGAGCCTCGGATGCCCAACAGGCAGCGCTGACTTCCTACGGTCAGCCACTCGGACGCGCCTTCCAGTATCGAGACGACGTGCTGGGTGTGTTTGGCGACGAGGAATTGACCGGGAAAGAGTCAGGAGAAGACCTTCGTGAAGGCAAACTCACGCTTCTGGTCGCACAGACGTTCGCGAATGCTAAACCCACCGACGCCGGAAAACTTGCGTCTCTCTTCGGGCGTCCCGATTTGGACGCCGATGGCGTCGACCTTGTCCGCGAGATCATTTGCGAATCGGGAGCGCTGCACTTGGTCGAGGAGTCGATTGAGCGTGAGACCTCCGCTGCGTTGCGGGCGATCGACAACGACATCTTGACCGATGAGGGCCGGTCGGGTCTGGAATCCCTGGCAAATCTTGCTACCAGGCGAGATTTCTAACGACTCATTGGCAATCCGACGAAGGCCCGACGCCTGCGCTCGTAACCGCTAGTGGCCTAACGTCCGGCGCGCCGCAGACGGCGCTTTGGGACGCCACCCTAAACTTCGGCGAAAGGCTTGGCATCTCTTCCCAACTAATGCCAGGAGAACGTGTGAGCAATTCTCGCGATGACGATGCGCTGGTCGGCCAGGTTTTGGATGACCGCTACGAGATCGTCCGGCGGCTAGCCGGTGGCGGTATGGCCACCGTCTACGTGGCCACCGACTTGCGCCTCTCGCGCACGGTGGCTGTGAAAGTCATGCGTGAATCTGTGAGCACCGACCAGGACTTCGTCGCAAGGTTCGACGCTGAGGCTCGCGCGGCAGCGCACCTTTCCCACCCGAATGTGGTCTCGGTTTTCGACCAGGGGCACGACATTGGGCGTCCATACATCGTGATGGAGTACATAGAGGGGTACACCCTTCGCAACCTCATCACCCGCGAGGCGCCGATGGATCCGCTGCGCGCTCTGGACATCATCGAACCCGTTGTTGGCGCACTGTCGGCTGCGCACGCTGCCGGGCTGATCCACAGGGACGTCAAACCCGAGAATGTGTTGATCTCCAATCGAGGCCAGATCAAAGTGGCCGACTTCGGATTAGCCCGCGCGGTGACAGCTGCCACTCACTCGGGCTCCGCTGGAGTGGTGATCGGCACTGTCAGTTACATTGCACCCGAACTCGTCCAGCACAGCCGGGCGGACACTCGATCTGACGTCTACTCCACCGGTGTAATGCTCTACGAGATGCTCACCGGGGTGAAGCCTCACCGCGGCGAATCACCCATCCAGGTTGCCTACAGCCACGTGCACAACGACATTGGCCCGCCGTCCGCTGAACTAACCTCGTCGTGGCGCACCTCGCGAACCGGCATCCCGCCCTACCTGGACGCACTGGTACAGACTGCGATGGCCCGCGATCGCGAGGCGCGTCCCATGGACGCCGGCGTCCTGCTTGAGCATTTGCGCCTGGCTCGCGAGGCGCTCCGCAAGGGAGTCTCGGACGACCCTGTGCTCACGCAACGGATGCGCAAAACCACTGTGGACGATGAGGCGCACGTCACCCACGAGGTGCCAGCCCTGACCGGGGTCATCGCACCCCAAAGACCAGTGCGGTTCACACCTTCGACTCCGCTCAGCCCCACTTTCGAGGTTCACGCCGACGGGTTGCCTTACTACTCCGACGGCGGTCCTGGCCCTTACTCCCCGCACTCCCCCGACACTCATGTGCTGCCTACGCTGCCGCTGGAACCAAAGAAGACCCGAAATAGCCGTGCCCGGATCGTCGGGGTGCTGCTTGCGCTTGTTTTACTGGCTGGGGTTGCCTGGGGTGGTTGGTGGCTGCTGGAAGGCCGTTACACCGCAACCCCGGCTCTGACCAGCCTTAATCAGGCCCAGGCATCAGTGGCCGCGGAAGAGGCGGGGTTGCAGATCACGTTCGAACGCGAGTACTCAGAGAATGTGCCGGTTGGCCAGGTCGTCCGGTCGAGCCCGTCGGAAGGCGAGCGGGTGGAGCGTGAAGGCACAGTCACGGTGTGGCTGTCGCGCGGCCCGGAGCGCTACCCGGTGCCCACCCTGGTGGGCCAGACAGCCGAGAAGGCGACGCTACTTCTGTCTGACGGCTACCTTGCTGTCGGCGCGGTCACCGAGGAGTTCCACGACACCGTTAAAGCTGGGGTGGTCGTCTCTCAGTCTGTGAAGGCAGAGAGTTCCGTCAAGAAGGGCACGACCGTCAACATTGTGGTGTCGAAAGGCCCCGCCCCTGTGGAACTGGCCGACTGGAAAGACAAGCAGTTTTCCAAGGCTAAGGACGCCTTGGAAACCGACGGCCTGAAGGTGAAGTCCACCGAAGAGAATCACGACACCATCGGCAAGGGCAAGGTGATCTCGCAAGACCCGGGGCCAGGTCAGGTCTTGCGAGGGGACACGGTTTCGTTCGTGGTGTCGAAGGGCCCAGAGCTAGTAGAGGTGCCTCAGGTCAGGGGTCTTGGACGGACGAAGGCCATCGAGAAGCTGAAGGATGCTGGCTTCAAGGTCAAC
>CAYMMF010000119.1:0-3642 GCA_964391475.1 uncultured Propionibacteriaceae bacterium
CCAACAGGTCGGCGACTACGCCGTCCAGGATGTCTGCTTCACTGATGCGTAAGTCGAGTTCGGTGTGAAGCCCCACCCGTTGACAGATCAGCGAACCGGCACAAATCACGTCCGCCCGCCCGGGAACCATGGTCGGCACTTCGAGCACCTGTGCCACCGACAGCGAAAGCAGTTTCGCTGTCAATGCGTTCAGGTCGGCGTGTCGGATCACCGAATTGTGAACGCGGGATCGGTCATAAACCTCAAGCCCCTGGATGATCGCCGAAAGCGAGGTGACTGTGCCGCCGACCCCGATCCAGGTACAAGCGGTCGTTAGATCGATGCCACAATCTGCGAGGAGGGCATCCACGTACCGCTGGGCTGCGGCGATCTCGTCGGACGTCGGCGGATCGGACGGCAGGAACCGCTCGCGCACCCTGACAGACCCGATGTCGAGTGACACCCCGATGGCTGATTCGTGATCGTGAGCCGTCCCCAAAACTAACTCGGTCGAGCCGCCGCCGATGTCCATGACAACCACCGGAGACTCCACATCGTGCAAAGTCGACACCGCTCCGGCAAACGAAAGCCAAGCCTCCTCTTCGCCGCTGATGATCTCGGCGTCCACCCCCATCAGACGCCTAACCCCGTCGAAAAACTCGTCACGGTTGTGGGCGTCCCGAGCCGCCGAAGTTGCTACGAACCTTCGGCGGTCCACCCGCAACTCGGCGAGTACGTCGGCGTAACCGGCGACGGCGTCCAGAGTGCGCGCCAGAGCATCAGGGTGGAACTGGCCGGTGGCGTCCACCCCCTGGCCCAACCTGGTCAACACGAGACGCCGGTCGACCTCTACGAAACCCTCGCCGGCGCGTTCCCCCACCAGCAATCGCACAGAATTCGTGCCGCAATCGATAGCGGCAACCCGTTCAGCCATCGTTGACCTCCAAACACGGCGTCGCCCAAAACTCGCCCAACATCGCGACAGCCTCGTCACCAAGCGGGTTGACTCCAGGCCCTGCCGCCAACGCGTGACCCACTAAGGCGTGCAGGCACTTCACCCGGGTCGGCATGCCGCCCGCACTGACGCCAGCGATTTCGGGGACGTCGAGGCCCTGTTGGGCGGCGATCGCGTCCCTATCGGCCAGGTAGGCCTCGTGGGCCGCCCGATAACTTGCCGCTAATCTCTGATCGGACGCCAATCGCTCATTCATTTCCGTCATCACCCCTTGTGACTCCAGGGTTGAGCAGGCAGCAACCGCGCGCTGGCAGGTCAGGTAGTAGGTGGTGGGGAACGGCGTCCCGTCCGGCAGTCGAGGCGCAGTGGCGAGGACGCCAGGCTTTCCGCACTTGCACCGCCATGCGACACCGACGACGCCGCGCACGGGGCGTCCCAACTGGGCGTGGGCTGCAGCGGCGTCCTGGGAGGTTAGCGGTTCGAAGATCGGCACCCACTCATTTTAGCGTCGGCTAGGGGCTCACTGATCAGCGGCTGCTAAGGCTCGGGGGTTGGTGCAACCTGCGGTTGGTCGGCGATTGAGATCGACCGCTCGACCGTCTCCCACCAGGGGATTCCCGCCTTGGGTTCGCTGTATCCGCCGACACCGTCGACCGAAATCGAATCGGTGATCACCTGGCCGTCCGTGCCGATGACCCGGTAGCCGACCTCTCCTGGCATGGCCCAACCGAGGCGGGAGCGAGCCTGCGCCTTCACGAAAGCGGGATCGCGCCACCGTTGAAGATCGGATTCAAGCTGAGAGATCCGGGCGGTGTGCGAGATTATCTGCTGCTCTGCCACCGCTCGCTGCTGTTGTTGCATCATCAGTGTGCGCAGCGAACCGACGTAGGAACCAGCCAGCATTACCGCCAGAACCAGAAGCACCAATGCGCGCCGGGTGAAGGCGAGCCGCTTCTTCGGTGGCTTGGTAGGCCTGGGTTCTTCTGAAGCCACGACTGGGGGGACGTCGGTCGTTTTAGAACCCGGAGTGGACGTCTGGGTACGCGCGCGCCGGGATCGCCCCGGGGCGTCCGGCTTCCCGATGGGTCGGGCATTGTGCACCATGCGTCCTCCGTTCGCCTCCACGATAGGCGTCCGCGGCCCCCCAGGCGGTGCGACACTCACCAACCTTCGTCAAAGTAGGCAAATGATTCGTCTCTTCGTGATGGTTGCCAAGTGTCGCGCTTTCCCCACTCCCCACCTCAACCGCCTCTGGGATCTTGGGCATTTCGGGCCCCACCCGGGCTCACACGCGAGTTGGTGGAAGACCAGGGTTAGACTGATCTGCCTATGCCCCCCTGGATAATCCTCGCGCTGTTGGCGACGCTGACGCTCGCCGTCGTCGCCATTGTTTGGTGCCTTCGTCTGCGCGGTCGACTCCAGCTGGCGGAAGTTGGTCGAGCTGGGGCCGAGCGTGCTCAGGCGAAGGTGGCGGCCCTAGCTGCGGACGCCGAACGGGTCCGGATCGTCCGAGAGATGCACGACGTGATCGCCCATTCGTTGGCGGTAATGATCGCCCAAGCCGACGGCGGCAGCTACGCGGCTGCAGACCACGCGACGGCGTCCCGCACTTTCGCCACCATTGCCGAGACCGGACGCGTGGCGCTTAATGACACCCGCCGCATCCTGGGTGTTCTGCGCCACGGTGAGACCGCCGAACTGACCCCGGTGCCCACAAACGCCCCGCTGGAAGAACTCGTCAACAACGCGAGGCAGGCGGGGCTAGAGATTTCTCTCGTACGGGTCGGCACCGAGCGCGAACTGCTGCCAGCAACCAGACTGGCGCTCTACCGGATCTGCCAGGAGTCGCTGACCAACGCACTGAAGCACGCTGGGCCTGGCGCCCGGGTGCTGGTATCTGTCGCCTGGGGCAAGAACACCGTAGATCTGACTATCGCCGACTCCGGCGGCTCCGCATCCCAGCCCTATCGTGCCAACCCCGACGCGGGGCTTGGCCTGGGTCTGATCGGGATGCGGGAACGGGCCGAACTAGTGGGCGGTAGCCTGCGCGCAGGGCCGAGCGACTCAGGTTTTCGGGTTCAAGCCCAACTTCCGTTGTTGCCGCTGGAGGGGAACGAAGCATGAGCGATCCTATCCGGGTGGTGCTGGTGGACGATCAACAGCTGGTAGTCGCCGGTCTGGCTATGGTGATCGACGCCCAGCCAGACATGACTGTGGCGGGGCAGGCGACCGATGGCTTGGCCGCCCTGGATCTGCTGGGCTCCACCCAGGCAGACGTGGTGTTGATGGACGTCCGAATGCCCAATCTGGATGGCATCGAGGCGACCCGCCAGCTACTGAACGGGGCCAATCGGGACGATTCCCAGACACCGAAGGTGATCATGCTCACCACCTACGACCTAGACGAGTACCTGCTGGCGGCGATCAAGGCCGGTGCATCAGGTTTTCTGCTGAAGAACGCACCGCCCCCCGACCTGCTGGCCGCGATTCGCACCGTCCACGCCGGGGACGCAGTGATCGCCCCGTCGGCGACCAAACGCCTCCTCAGCCACGTCGTGGCCGATATCCCACCCGGGAACGAGTACACCGACTCGTTGCTAGCGCTACTCACTGGGCGGGAACGCGAGGTGCTGGAGTTGATCGCCGCCGGATTGTCCAACGTCGAGATTGCCGCCCAGATGTATCTCTCCGAGACCACCGTGAAGACC
>CAYMMF010000119.1:3652-6277 GCA_964391475.1 uncultured Propionibacteriaceae bacterium
GATTGCCATTCCCCTTGTCATCGAAGGCATTGGCCATGTGCGGCACCTGTTGGCCAAGCTGCGGGTACGGGATCGGGTGCAGGCGGTCGTTTTCGCCTACGAGTCCGGAGCGGTCGGACAGTGATCGAACGTCGGGTTTGTCATGCGAACCCGACGTTCGATCTGGTTTAGGCGACCCTGGTGCCTTTGGCCAGCTTGCGGTACGGGATGCTCAACCCCCGGACTGCGGACCAGAATCCGATGGCCCCAAGAAGCAGGTTGAATCCCAACCCCCACGGCCAGATCGGGGTCTCCACGTTCACCTCACGGGGGGTCACCGGGCTAACCACCTCGGTCTTCAAGCCGTCCTTGTAACCGGTGACCACCAACCCGTTGGACTCTGTCCAGGTCACCTCGTAGCCAGGGACGTAGCTGTAAAGCTCCGCGCAATCATCGCGCTCTAGTTTTGGCCCCATCCCCAGTGTGCGCACCGCCAACCGGATTGATGCGAGCGGGTCGGCGCCGATGTCGTCGTATTTCGCGAGGTCCTTGGCCGCACCCGGCGGAAGCGGGGCGGCGTCCGCCACGATAACGAACGGGTTGATCACCAGCAGCCCCCAAAATTTGTCAGGTCGATGGGTGAGTTCAGGCTGCTCATGCCAGGTGCACTTGTCCACCGGTGGGACCGGTGCGGCTCCTACGTCCGCGGCTCCGGTGCCACCGGCTCGGCTTTCGGCTTCTTCAGACTTCGCCCAGTAATCCTCATACTCGGCATCCCATGCCGTTTGCTCTTCTGGGGACAGGCCCCAAACCCGCACCGTTGACATAGCGGGGGTAGCGATTGTCAGCAGTGACATCACGATGCCTGCGATCACGGTCAATGACACGACACTGAGGTAAGTCATCAGCGTGCTACCGGCGGTGCGGGCTATGGAGGCCGACCAGCCCAATCCAATTGCGCAAATCACTGCGACCTCGACCATCAGCACAGCGAACACCACCAGTACCTGCCAGGCCGAGATGTTGCCGAAAAGCATCGACATGACGATGAAGGGCAGTGCAGCCACCAGGAATAACGCTGCAGCGATCCAAGCGGCGATCAGTTTGCCGGCGGCAATCTCAAATGCGCTCAGCCTGGTCGCCTGAAGGGTGGCTAAGGTACCTGCGGTTCGGTCACCGTTGATCGAGGTAGCCGTGAATGCCGGTGCGATCATCAAACCCATGCCGAGTACAAAGAATGTGATCACTCCAAAAGTCATCGCGCCCTCGTAGCCAGCACTGGTCTCGGCGGCCGCCCACATGATTAGCCCGGTCACTGCACCGATCAGCACAACCCAGGCAACCAACGCCCAGATCCAGCGTCGCGACCGGACGCGCTGTCTCAGTTCGAGTTCCACTACGGTCCGAAGACCGGAAAAACTCAATGCCCAGTTGTTCATATCCGCTCCTCGTCCAGGGCCAGGTAGGTTTCCTCAAGGCGTCCCGACACCGGTGTGATGGTGTGGACTGCAACGTCAGCCAGCACCATGGCTCGCAGCAACTCGTGGGCCGACTGTTGGCCGGCCAGCTGGATCACCACTTCACCTTCTGGTTGCCCGACCCAGGGGATCCCTGCGGTATCCAGGAAGCTCCGCAAACTGGCCGGATCTAGCGCTTCCACTCGCCAGCCCCGTCGGGTCTCTTGGCTGGGCGAAGAACTGGCGTCCACAGATCGTCCACGCGAAAGGAACACCGCGTGGTCGTGAAGCTCTTCGAGCTCAGAGAGCACGTGTGAAGAGACCAGCACGGTCTTTCCCTCAGCGGCCAAGCCGCGCAGCAGGTCGCGCAACTCGATCCGGGAACGAGGATCCAACCCGGACGCCGGCTCGTCCAGCAGCAGCACCTGCGGGTCGTGCACCAGGGCCCGCGCCAGCCCTAACCGTTGCTTCTGGCCGCGGGACAACACCCGGGCCGGGCGATCGGCGAACTCGGACAGGTGCACCTGCTCCAGCACCTGCCGGACGTGGACCGCACTCTTGTCTCGGGGGATCCGGTAGGCGTGCGCGAACGATGTGAGAATCTCGGTGCAGGTCAGGGCGTCCCAGGTGCCGAAAGCGTCCGGCATCCAGCCCACTAGCCCTCGCGCTTGTTGATTTTCTTTTACCACGTCGTGGCCACCCACAACGGCCCGGCCGGCGTCCGGCGCCAATAGCCCGGCCAGCATCAGCAACAACGTGGTCTTGCCCGAGCCGTTAGGGCCGATCAGTGCGGTCACTGCGCTGGCCGGGGCACTGAAGGTGACGCCGTCCACTGCCTTGACTTCACCGAAGGCCCGCTTCAGGTCAGTCACTTGTATGCCCGGCACCTGATCCGGCGGACGCGGTTGTTTCTCGTTCATGACTCAAGGCTATGAACCCAGACTTCGCTCAGGCGTCCTCCCGGTAGGCGGGTGGCGTCGTCCTTTCGGACGAGATTTCCACCCGGTGGCCGGAGACCCCCAGGGGAAAACAAAACGAGCGGGGCACCAGCTTCGGCGCCCCGCTCGGTTTGGGTATCAGAGGCGGATCAGCCCTTGAAACGCGGGAACGCGGAAGCTCCGGCGTAGACGCCCGCCTCGTCCAGGTCTTCCTCGATGCGCAGCAGCTGGTTGTACTTCGCGACGCGGTC
>CAYMMF010000120.1:0-2678 GCA_964391475.1 uncultured Propionibacteriaceae bacterium
CGTCTCGACAGTGGAAATGTCCACCAAGACGGAAACTATACGGGATCAACCGCGCCTGAGTCGAACCAGCTCAGTCAAGGCTTAGCCCCACCAGCACCGGTTCTGGTACGAGCGTCACACCGAAACGGTGCCTAACCCCATCGCGAACCTCTCGAGCTAAGCGGACAACCTCGGTAGCCGTCGCCCCTCCCCTATTGGTGATCGCGAGCGTGTGTTTCGTCGACAAGGTGACCGGCGGCGTCCCAAACCCCCTGCCAAAACCCGCTCTCTCGATCAGCCACGCGGCACTAGTCTTCACCCGGCCGTCAGCCTGGACGAAACGCGGCGCGTCGACGGGCAACAACTCCGCCGCTGCGGCGTCCACCACAGGATTCGTAAAGAACGACCCGGCGCTCCAAGTGTCGTGGTCTGAATCGTCCAGCACCATGCCTTTGCGGCGCCGCAGCGCTAAAACCGCCTCGCGCACGTCCAACAACGGCGCACGCTGACCCAAATCCACACCAAGCACGCGGGCGAGTTCCTTGTAACGTATGGGTGCCGACATCGGACCCTGCTCGAGCTGAAGCCGTACCGAAAGCACCACGTAGCGTCCAGGTTCTTGCTTGAAACGACTGTTGCGATAGGAAAAACCGCAATCGACGTTCGCGAACGTGCGGATCGCGCCAGCCTGCCGATCGAAGGTACGGACGTTCCAAACGACCTGGGAGAGTTCCTGCCCGTACGCCCCCACATTCTGGATGGGAGTTGCCCCCGCGAGGCCCGGGATTCCGGACAAAGCTTCGATACCAACGAATTCGTTCGCCACTGCGTAGGCCACCACCTCGTCCCAAACTTCGCCAGCCTCAATGGTCACCACGAATCCGCCACACGCCGCTGGGTCGTCCAACGACCCGGTATCGGCCGCGGACTCACAGAAAGACCCCTCAGCAGTCAAACCCTTTGTAGCGACCTCCACAACCGTCCCATCGAACCCGGAGTCGGCCACCACGACGTTCGAGCCGCCAGACAGCACCAACAACGGCTCGTTTGAAGAATCTGCTTCCTTTACTGCGGCGATCAGCGCCTCAGTGGTCTCCGCCACCACCCACCTGCGGGCAGGACCCCCCACCCGCAACGTGGTGCGATCTGAAAACAAATGCGTCACAGGGTCACCTCAACACTCGCTGAACTGAGCACCTTGTCATCGCCAAGTCGGGCGTCCACCTTGATCGTTGCGGTATCGGGCGTGACATCAGAAATCACCCCAGTCACATGCAAAAGGACGCCCTCCTCGTCGTCCGGCACAGGCACCGGCTTGGCGAACCGCGCGTAGTAGGAAAGCACCCGCTCGGAATCGCCCAACCAACCAGTGACGACACGAAGAACCTGGCCCATCGTGAGCATTCCATGGGCGATGACAGTCGGCAGACCGAGATCGTGGGCGGCGGCGTCAGAATAGTGGATCCTATTGAAGTCGCCGGACGCCCCGGCATACCGAACCAGCGTCTCCCTGGTAAGCCGTACAGAAATGGGAGGCAACTCGAATCCAGCTTGCAACTCGGTCATGAAACATCCTCCCTAGGCCAGGCGTGCAACAGCGTCGACTCCGCTTCAACTAACGGCTCGCCATCCAACGTCGCCAAGCTCACATTCAACGTAATGAAGGCAGACGCACCCCGGACCCGCGCCTTCTCAACAGACAAGGTGGCAGTCACCTCGTCCCCAATCCGCAACGGACGCTGCCAGGTGAACCGCTGGTCAACGTGCACCGTGCGATCCAGCCGAAGATCCAGTTCAGGATCTGAGTACAACGCGTCCCACGCAGACATCGCCAATACCGCAGCGAACGTGGGCGGCACTGCGGGGACCCCTCCGACGGGGACGTCATGCCCGACAGCAATGGCGAATTCGCGAACCTTAGTTTCTGTAATCGGATACGGCGGCGTCGGTGGCCAAACTGCCCCAACCCTTTGCTCAATGGCACGCATGCCAAAAGGCTACCCTGACCCCGTGCCGGATCTTCGTCTCATGCTCGTCTCAATGCACACTTCTCCGACAGACGCCCCCGGATCAGGGGACGCCGGTGGGATGAACGTCGTGGAACTGCAAACCGCGATTGCACTATCTCAGCTTGGGCACCAAGTGGAAATCATCACCCGGCGAGCATCCCAAGACGCCCCAGACCAGGAAGAGATCCGTCCGGGAGTGACCCTGCGCCACCTCAACGCTGGCCCTCCTACAGCACTACCGAAATCCCAGATCGATGCGCACCTGGACGAGTTCGCGTCAGGCCTTCTAGACCTAAACCCTCCAGATCTGATCCACAGCCATCACTGGATGTCGGGTGTCGCGGCACTTCCGGCTGCTCGGCAATGGCGGATCCCCCACGTCCAGAGTTTTCATTCCGTGGCCGCCCTGCCAGGGTCGTCGCTCGCCGAAGGAGAGCCTGCGGAATCGCCAGCAAGGATTCTCGGCGAGGCAACGTGTGCATCGAAGTCAGATTCGATTGTGGCGGTAAGCACCGCCGAGGCACGCACGGTCATAGAAAGATGCGGTGCCGACCCGAGTAGGGTGAATGTTATCCCGCCGGGGGTCGACCTCAATATGTTCCGGCCTCGACGATCCGAGGACGCAAGACCCGACGCAGCGTGGGCGTCGAAACCCTACCTGCTGTTCGCGGCACGACTGCAGCCACTCAA
>CAYMMF010000120.1:2688-6201 GCA_964391475.1 uncultured Propionibacteriaceae bacterium
ACCTGGCAGTGCGAGCGCTAGCAGCGATGGCACCCGCCCTACGCCCCACGCTGGTGATCTCAGGAGACGTATCGGCCGACTTCGCTGACTACGCGGCACAACTATCAGCGTTGATAGAAGCAGCTGGTGTCAGCGAAAACGTGGTCATCATCGGAGCCCAGTCGCACGAATCTCTAGCTAACCTAATGCGACACAGCGAAGTTTTCCTAGTGCCCTCCCACTCCGAGACCTTCGGGCTCGTCGCCCTCGAAGCCGCAGCGAGTGGAACTCCAGTCATCGCGTCAGCTACGGGCGGCCTGAGGGAAGTTGTGGTGCACTCCGAGACCGGCCTACTAATGATCGACCGGGACCCAACCGACTGGGCGAAAGGTCTCGAAATGCTGCTCACACAGCCAGACCAACTGGCGTACCAGGGAGTCGTCGCTCGAGTACACGCGCGTCGATTCACCTGGGAAGACTCGGCAGAACGACTAAGCCGCCACTACCACCAACTGCTCTGGGGAGGCGCCAGACGCTGAAACAGCGAAAGGCCGCCCTTGGGCGGCCATCGCTTCAAATAAGAGTCAGCGCGTCTCGCGGTGCGCAGTGTGCCGGTGGCACTTTGGGCAGAACTTCTTAAGTTCGAGACGGTCAGGGTTGTTGCGCTTGTTCTTCTTGGTGATGTAGTTGCGGTCCTTGCACTCTGTGCAAGCCAAGGTGATCTTCGGGCGGATCTCGCCGGTCTTCTTGGCCATAACTATCTCACTCTCGTTGGACTTCGTACCTGTAATGGTAGCGGGAACGGGACTTGAACCCGTGACACAGCGATTATGAGCCGCTTGCTCTACCGTCTGAGCTACCCCGCCGACAGCCGTCGGCGGACCGGCGACCAGAGCCCCCATGCGGAATCGAACCGCAGACCTTCTCCTTACCATGGAGACGCTCTGCCGACTGAGCTATAGGGGCCAGACAGCGGACAAACATACCCGACTCGAATGGCGCCCACCAAATCGACCAGAGATCTGGACCAACGGGCTCCGTCAGCAGCCCTGAAATCCCATAGCCAGGTACATCCGGAAGGCTCCCGGAGACGTCGCTGGATCCACGTTCAAGGCGATCATCTCGGCGCCAACATCAGCACAAGCTTTTGCCGCCAACCCCAACAGTGCGGCACCAAGACCGCGTCCCCTCAGGTTCGGGTCAACAAACAACTCGATGATGAATGGAGCCTCAGGGACGCCGTCCCACACACCCTGCTCGACGGTTTGCACACAGCCGACGATGCGCCCCGAATCATCCGCGACGACCAACGAGGCGTCCTCGAACGGGACGCCAAAATCCCCCGCGAAAACCGCAACCATCTCAGCCGCAGCTTCCTCCAAGTTGGATGCCGCGACACCCACAGGGTAAGCCGCCAAATAGAGGCGAGCCAGAGCGTCCACATCAGCGGGAAGCTGAGGACGAACCGAAAAACCAATTGGGAGGTCGCGGGTCTGAAACGGCAGGCTGCGCTGCATGTACATTCGGGCAGAACTCCTGAAACAAGTGACTCGTTAACCCAACCGGCCCGGACGAACCGGGCCGAATGGTGGCAGGTGTAGGATTCGAACCTACGAAGGCTTTGCCGACGATTTTACAGACCGCTCCCTTTGGCCGCTCGGGCAACCTGCCGTGCTGAATGGATCAGCGAGGCAATACAATAGCAAGCCACCCGCGATCATCCCAATCGAAGGAGCACCATGGCCGCCGATAATTCGTTCGACGTAGTGAGCAAGGTCGACAAGATGGAAGTCGACAACGCCGTTAACATGGCAGCCAAAGAAGTCCGGCAACGGTTCGACTTCAAAGGCACGGACTCGACGATCAAGTGGGTCGGTGAACACATCGAGATGGAATCCAGCGGAGAAGAACGCGTCAAAGCCATCCTCGACGTCCTGCAGAGCAAACTCTTCCGCAGAGGCATCGACCTGAAATCGTTGGACGCATCCGAGCCCCGGCTCTCAGGAAAAACGTGGAAGATCACGGCGTCCCTCCAACAGGGCATCTCCGCAGAGAACGCAAAAAAGATCAGCAAACTGATCCGCGACGAAGGGCCCCGCGGCGTCCGCTGCCAGATCCAAGGCGACGAACTGCGGGTAGCAAGTAAAAAACGAGACGACCTGCAAGCCGTCCAACGCCTGATCAAAGATCAGGACTACGACTTTGCGGTGCAATTCACCAACTACCGATGACTCGGACTAGCGTGACGGCGTGCTGAGAGTAGCAACAGTCAACGTCAACGGAATTCGTGCCGCCCACCGCCGAGGATTCGCCCAATGGGTAGCCAGCAGAGATCCTGACATCTTGGCTCTGCAAGAGATGAGATGCAGCGAGGACGACATCCCCGCCGACGTCTTCGGGGAGCGACACCTGACATTCCACTCCGGCAACCTTCCGGGACGCAACGGCGTGGCACTAGCGACCAAAGTGGAACCATCGGCCGTGAGAATAGGATTCGGGCACCGAGCTTCCGATATGGAAGGGCGCTACCTGGAGGTCGACCTTGAGCTCCAAGGAGGCCCGCTGACGGTCGGATCTCTATACCTTCCAAAGGGGGCAACGCTCGACGGACCTGACGCGAACCCTGAGAAGTACGCCCGCAAAATGCAGTTCATGAAATCGTTCGCCACCTACCTCACCCGGGCCCGACGCGCCGCTAAACGAGCCGGACGCGAGTTCCTAGTGATGGGAGACTTCAACATCGCCCACACCCGAGAAGACCTGAAGAACTGGCGAAGCAACCAACGATCTGAGGGGTTCCTCCCAGAAGAGCGCGAATGGTTCGGCACGCTGCTGAGCCCCCGCACCCTGATCGACGTCGTCCGGCACCTGAACCCAGGGGTAGCCGGCCCTTACTCGTGGTGGAGCTGGCGCGGGCAAGCCTTCGACAACGATGCCGGTTGGCGAATCGACTACCACCTGGCGAGCCCAGGCTTGGCGCGTACCGCAATCATAGGCGGCACCGACCGTGACGAATCGTACGAGTCACGACTCAGCGATCACGCACCAGTAGTGGTCGACTACGACTGGACGCAGCCCAAACCGATTCCCAACTGAACCAGCTGACAAACCATTACGGTCGCCCGCTCCAGGTTCGCGGCCCCGTCCGCCAACGCCACCGGAAGACTCACCACCTCGCGGAGGATCGGCACCAACGCAACGATTCCCTCCGCCCGCGACACCTCGGCGGTCTCGGTCACACCGCCGCCGAGCACCACGACCGGGACCCCAAAAGAATGAGCCAAATCCGCTACCCCCCACGGGACCTTCCCAGACGCAGACTGGCCGTCCACCAGCCCTTCGCCAGTCAGCACGAGATCAGCATTCACAATCGCCGAAGCGAGCCCCACGGCGTCCATCACCAATTCGATCCCGGGAACCAGCTTGGCACCAAGAAACGCGGCGAGCGCAGCCCCCAATCCCCCGCCAGCACCAGCACCCGGCAAGTTACGGACTTCAACACCCAAAGCCGACTCGACCACGTCCGCCCACCGG
>CAYMMF010000121.1:0-6167 GCA_964391475.1 uncultured Propionibacteriaceae bacterium
ATTTGGGCAGTGATTCTGGTTTCGGCGACACCGAGCCCCAGAGATCCTGATTACTCCCAGCCGGTCGTGGCTTGACTCTGCGGCCGGCTGGTGACGTTAAGGAGCCGGTTTGTCCGCCAAACCCAGGCGCTCCAGTAGCGGCTCGACGCGCGGTTCGCGCCCCAGGAATCTGCGGTATGTGATCATCGGATCTACTGATCCGCCTGGTGCCAGCAGTGTCTGCCGAAAGAAGTCACCGTTCTCGCGGCTAACACCGCCGTTGGCTTCGAACCAAGCCACGGCGTCGGCGTCCATCACCTGCGACCACGTGTACCCGTAGTACGAGGCGGCGTAGCCGCCCGCCCAAATGTGCGCGAAGTACTGCGAGCGGTAGCGCGGCGGCACCAGTTCGTGCCAAACCCCCCACGACCGCAGCACCGATGCCTCGAAAGGCTCAACTTCGCCCGCCGTCTGGGGAAGCTCTTCGAGCGGGGTGGCGTGCCACGACTGGTCGAGCAGCGACGCGGCCATGATTTCAAGTGTGGAGTACCCCTGGTTGAACTTGGACGCCTCGCGCAGTTGGGCAACCAACTCGCCAGGCAGCACGCGCCCCACCTGCCAGGCCCAGTGCTCGTTGACTTGGGACGGGAACTCCACGAAGTCGCGCGGGGTGTTCGCCCCCGACAGCGACGCGTAGCGGGAACTCGCGAATAACCCGTGCAGCGCATGCCCGAACTCGTGGAACATGGTGATGACGCCGTCCCAATCGATCGTTGCGGCGGATCGGTTGAAGTTGCAGTCGTTGGTCACAACGGGCAGCGCCTCGCCAGCTGCAGATTGGCTGACCAGATTCGTCATCCAGGCGCCACCCGCCTTGTTGGGGCGTGCCCAAAAATCCATGCAGAACAAGCCGATCGGGGACCCATCGGAGTTGCGAACCTCGAACACGTCTGCATCTGGGGTGTGACCCCGCAAGTCAGGACGAAGTTCCATCGAAATGCCGTACAAGTCTGCGGCGGCCGCGTACATCGCCTCGCGCACCTGCTCCGCCCGCAGGTACGGAGTCAGCGCTTGGGCACTCAAGTCGAATCGTTCACGGCGAATCACTTCGGCGGTGTACTCCCAATCCCAAGGTGAAAATTCCTCACCAGGGTAGAGCTCAGCGAATCGCGCGGCGAGCGCCACGGCGTCCGCTTTCACTTGAGCCAACGCGGCTTGCCCAATCGGCTCCATCAGGTCGCGCACGGCGCCTGGCGTTTTCGCGCACGCCGATTTGGTCACGAGCGCTGCGTGGTGGGGGTAGCCCAGCAGCGCTGCTCGTTCGGCGCGTAGTCGGGCGATCTCGACGACCAACCCGCGAGTGTCGAACTCGCCGACCAATGACCTGGTCACCGAGGCTTCGAATAGCCGCTGCCGGACGGTGCGGTTAGCCAGTTTGCTCATCAATGGGTGCCCGGTGGTGTTCACCAACTCGATGCGGAAGGTGCCCTGCGGCGTCCGCAACGCCGCAACCTCGCCCTCAGAAAGCCCGTCAAGCTCGGCCAACTCGACTTCGAACCCGCCAGCGTTGCGCGCTGAACGGTTCGCCCTGTCGAAGGACGCCCCCAGTTCCGCCAGCCGGGTGTTGAGTTCGCGCAGCCGCGTCTGCGACCCAGCGTCGAGAAGGACGCCAGCGTCAACGTGCTCGCGCATCAGCTCACTCAGATACCACGAAGCTTGCTCGTCCAGGACGACATCGCCCGCCGCCGCCCGCGCGCGCAGAGCTACCAGGCGGTCGTACAAGCGCCGGTCGAGCTGAATCGCGTCGTCATGCCTTGCGAGCTTGGGCATAATCTCGTCGCGTAAGGCGTCCAACTCGTCTGTGCTGTCTGACAACTGCACCGCCCAGAACGCCTGGATTGCCCTAGTCAGCAGCAAACCCGAGTGGTCGCGAGGCGCCAGAACCGACTCTTCGGTCGCGGGCGAGGCGTCGGTCGCCGCCGCGTCTAGCAGGGCGAGTTGGGTGGCCATGCCCCGCTCAATGCCTTCGCGAAACGCGCTCGGCTTCAGCGCGGCGAAGTCAGGCAGGTGGTAGGGCAGAACCGATTCTCTCAACAGCGGATTAGGCATGCTCTCAACCTACAACCCGCCTCTGACAACACGGCTAGACGAGAACCTGAACCCCCTCCAGCGCCATCCGTAGCGTCAGATACTCGGCGGTTGTGATGCCACCTTCTCGGCGCTGATTCTCGAGTTCGTCTGCGAAGGAACCCAGCGCGCCAGTCGGGTCGTCACCGCTTTTCAAGTCTTCGCTCGTTGACTCCCAGGCGTCGACGAGCGCGTCCTTCGCATCGGCGGAACGGTCGTCGGTAGGCACCAGTTGGTTGATCGCCATCCGCATTCCCTCGATCGCGGCGCCCAGCGCAACCTCGTCGATCGTGGGCAGCGGTGGCAGCGTGATCGGAATCTTCTGGGTGGTCGGCCTCTTCGTAGGCGTCTTGGACGCTTTAGGTTTGGGCGTCTTGCTTGGGGTGGGGGACGCCGACTTGCCCGGCATCAGCGTCGAACCGACCCAATTGGTGAACCGTGGCACCGCGTTGGCTACGACCAGACCAAGCAGCAGCACAACTACGACGATCACAAAAATCTTGATGCCACGGGTGAACCAACTCGGGGTCGGGGGGCGAGGAGACGGCGCCGCGCCGCCTGTCACGGGCGTCCGAGCCGCGCTGCCGACACCGTTGCCAGCGCCCGAACCAACACCAAACCCAGCGGTTGGCATCACCTGGGTGCCCGCCGGGCCAGCGACTGGTGTGACCATCGGGGGCCTCATAGCAGTGGTGGGGCTGTCGCCGCTACTGATCCCGGCAAGCCGCGCCATGACCGCTTGCGCGCTCGGACGCGACGCGGCGTCCTTCGCCAGCATCCGGCGGACGAGGTCGTCCATCTCCCAGGGGACGCCGGCGCGGCGCGAACTCACCCGGGGTGGGGTGTCTGCGATCTGGGCGTGGGCGACCGAGATGGGGTTTTCGGCGACAAACGGAGGCGTCCCGGTGAGCATGGTCATCAACAGGCAACCGAGTGAATAGATGTCGCTCGCGGGCGTAGGGCGCTCGCCGAGCGCCTGCTCGGGCGACATGTAAGCCGCCGTGCCGATCGTGGACGCCGGCTGAGTCAGCGTCAGATGGGCGGCGTCGCCGATCAGGGCGGCGATGCCGAAGTCGAGCAGGGTCACCTTGTTTTGGTCAACCATGACGTTGCTCGGTTTTATGTCGCGGTGGACGATGCCGATCTCGTGGGCGGCGTCGAGCGCCTGAGCGACCCTGGTCGCGATGTAAGACGAGCGTTCAACCGAGAGCGGCCCCTGCCGCCTCACCAGGTCAGAGACCGGCTCACCAGCCAAGAGTTCCATCACGAGGAACGCCGTGTGGCCGTCGGTGCCGGAGTCGAAGATCGTCACGATTGACGGATGCGAGAGCCGGGCGGTCGCGATCGCCTCCCGCTTGAATCGCTCAGCGACGCTCGGGTCGGTCACCCCCCGCAGGTCTACGGTTTTCACCGCAACTTCGCGCCCAAGCCGTTCGTCGATGGCGTGCCACACCTGCCCCATGGCGCCGGCGCCGATTCGGCTTACGAGCCGATACCTACCGGCGAGAAGAGTGGTCACGGCCTCGATTCTAGGTCCTCACCACCAATTACCCGCCTCGGCAGGCGCAGCGTCCTTCTCAGGTGCTGCGCACCACGTCCTAGGCCAGCAGCGAACGCAAGTGGGCGGCGTCCGCGGAGTACTCCAACGCGTGCCCACGAAGCTGCTTGTCTTTCTTGGCGAGCGCGTGACTGTGGGTGAAAACAGCTAAATCCTCAAGTCTGTGGATCACGGTCGCCAACAGGGACGGCACGGTTGCGTCACTGCCGTAGGTGTCAAGCAGCAGCCGCATCCGGCGTCCCAGATCGAGCGTCATGTCGGGGGCGTCCGGACTCTCTGGACGCATCAGCGGCACCAGTCGGTACGCCAGGAACGCCAAATCCCACACTCGCGGGCCGGGTGAGGCGAAATCCCAGTCGATGATGCCAGTCAGAACGTGTTCGCGGAACACCATGTTGTAAGGCGCGAAATCGTTGTGGCACACCACCTCGGCAGGTTGTCGGACGGGGGCGCGCCACAACGCGTCCGGATCCGTGTACCCCTCGGTCGCATCGTGCAGTTCACGAAGACGCTGGGCGGCGTCCACCAAGACGGACTCGTCGTACACCCACTCGGGCAGCGGATAGTCGGGCACCTTCCCCTTGAGGTAGGAAAGCTGTTCGCGACCGTCGTCCGTCCAGCCTCGCGGCTTCGGACACCAGTCGATCCCCTGCTCGCGGAGGTGCGCAAGCAACCGTTGGATGGTCGGCGTCCACGGCCCCGCCTCGCGCAAAACATCCTTGCCGAGACGCGACACTGGTGTCATGTGTCCCCCAGTCAGGGGCTTCTCCATTGGATCAGGCACGATTGAACTCTACGCTGCCCCAAGCCCGCGTGGTACAACTGGCCCATGGTGCAGACCGTAGCCGCGACGGTGAGCGGCGCTGATCGTCCCGGATTGATGGCCCAACTGCTGGGAGCCGTTCGCGACTCGGGGGCCGAGGTGCTCGACCTTGAACAGCAGGTTGTGCGCGGGCAACTCACGTTCGGGTTGCTGCTGGCAGAGCCGCGCGACCTCGCCGAACTTGAGGATCGTCTGGCGGGCGCCTGCGCCCGGCTTGGGTTGGCGCTGAATATCGCAGAAGGGGTCGGCGACAACCCGCCGCGCCCGAACCGGGTGATCGTGACGATGCTGGGACGCCCCTTGCTCGCCGAGCACGTCGCCACCGTTGCGGGTGTGATCGCCGACCACGGCGGCAATATCGACCGCAGCCGACGGTTGTCGCGGCGTCCACTGACATCGTTGGAGTTCTGGGTTTCCCACGCCGAAGTCGACGACCTGCGTCCCGCGCTGGCGGCGTGCGCGGCCGCGTCCGGTTTCGACGTTGCGGTGTCGCCGGCGGGGCTGGTGCGCCGCGGGCACCGGTTGGTGGTGATGGACGTCGACTCGACCTTGATCCGAGACGAGGTCATCGAGTTGCTGGCTGAGCATGCGGGACGGGGCGCCGAGGTGGCGGCGGTAACCGAAGCTGCAATGCGCGGCGAACTCGACTTTGCTGAGTCGCTTCACGCCCGGGTTGCGATGCTCGAAGGGCTACCCGAAAGCGTATTATCCGAAGTCAAAGCGCAAATCCGGTTGACCCCGGGCGCTCGCACTCTGGTGGCGACATTGAAAGATCTCGGCATGTCGGTCGGTGTGGTCTCGGGTGGGTTTATCGAGGTGGTGGGGCCGTTGGCGTCCGAGTTGGGCATCACCCACGCCCACGCTAACCGGCTGGAAGTCGCGAACGGGCGCCTCACCGGGCGAATCTTCGGCCCGGTGGTAGATCGGGCCGCCAAGGCGACGGCGCTGCGCGAGTTTGCGCGGCTGGAGGGGCTGCCGCTGTCGCGCACCATCGCGATTGGGGACGGCGCAAACGACCTCGACATGCTGGCGGCGGCTGGGCTTGGGGTTGCGTTCAACGCCAAGCCGGCGGTGCGGGCGTCCGCCGACACCTCGCTTAACCTGCCCTACCTCGATGCGGTGTTGTTCCTGCTCGGCCTGACCGGCGAGGAGGTTGAGGACGCCGCAGCTCGCCGCGCCGAGATCTAGCTCGCCGCCCGGGACGCTCCGAGACTTGTCTTTGTCGGCGGATCCTGAGGAGGAGCGTAGCGACGTCTCGAAGGGTTAGGTGGGGGCTTCGGTTCCCTGAGGAGGAGCGTAGCTTCGTCTCGAAGGGCCCCAGTCAACCGAGGTATGACCTCAACCACCCGTCGCCGGTGGCCTATTTTCCAACTGTCGCTGTCGAGGGAGACCACAACCCCAGAAACCGCAACAACCTGCCCGGAATCTCACTCCTCGTACGATGTTGTCCCAGATGGTAGGACTATCTGGTGTCCACGCTGCGTTCGCTCCCGTTATTTGCGTTTGCTCTAGGTATATCTACGGCAAACGCAAATAACGGGAGCAAACGGACTTAACGGGAGCAAACGCACTCAACGGGAGCAAACAGACCCAACAGACACCAAGAACTGGCGACGCAAGCATCGAAGTAATCCGACATCTCAGGTCCGCACTCGACAACCGTTAGCGCCAGAGCCCGTC
>CAYMMF010000122.1:0-6120 GCA_964391475.1 uncultured Propionibacteriaceae bacterium
CGTCCACTGCTGAATAGCCAGTCCACCGCCCAGGTCTATGCCGATGGCGGGCAGCGCGACGTTGACCACGGTGCCGTCTAGGAAGGCGATGCCCGAGCCGATTATCGCCGCAGCCAACACCCACCGGGCGCGAGCGGACGCCAGCGGAAGTTGGACGCCCAAAAGATTCGTGTCTACGTCATCCGCCACGACATCCCCCTCCCACCTGCCTCGATAGATCCAGACGCTACTGCCCGTGGACAGGTAACAAACACCCCCGAACTCAGATGTCTGCCACCACTTCCCGGACGCCGAAACGCGTCCCCACGCACCAACCAGGACCAGCGTCTCACGCAGTCGAGCCCAGCTGAGAGTCACCTTTTCGGTGCCCCCGAGCACCAAGTTCCGGTATTCCTGCCGCTGATCGATCTGAGGCGCCGCGGATGGCGGCTGAGAAGGGGCCGCTGCGGCAGATCGCCCGCCACTTAGGGGCGCATCCCACGACGGTCTCCTCGGTGACTGGACGCACCTGAGAAGCCCGCTTATGCATCTGAACTACCCGTGTTCGCCGATGACCTCATCGATCCGTTCCTGCATAGCCGATGCGGTTGGACTCATTTCCTGAGCTCCCCACCTGCAGGAGCAATGACAGTGACCATCGCGAGGAGAAGATGGCGATGAGCCGCGTGATGTACACGGTTTCTTACCGTTTCTGTGAGGGTTGACGAGATGAGGGGCATCTTCACCTGCGTAGCGGGCCCGATAGGTAACGACGAGTGCGGGATCAGTGGGAGTGGGTCCGAGTATGAGCTGACGTATTCACCGGGGCCAAAAGTCCGTTCGACGAGAATGGTGCCCGCCGGGTGAAGTCCTTCAGACTGCTGTCCTGGGAATGGGTCTGCCGCGGTAAGCAGCAAGTGGACGCTGCCATCGCCTAAGGCGACCGTCTAGCCGATGTTGGTTTCCCGGACGCAGCCGTCACCGATGTCGGGTAAATCACTTTCGCAGGGTGTAGCTCCCACTGGACTCGTCGCTACAATTTGTAGGATCAGCTTTCCGCTGCGACCAGAGGCAACACGTATGAGCCTTAATCGAAGTTATCTGAATCTCATTGCAGAAGGTGATGCGATGGATCGCATCGTTTTCTTCAGCGACGCGGTCTTCGCAATCGCAATGACACTGCTGGTCATCGAACTGCACGTCCCAGAAGTAGCCAAAGGCGATTTGGCTGCGGCTCTTAGGGAACTGGTGCCGGGCTATCTCGCATTCATGCTGAGCTTCGCGGTGATCGGCATGGTCTGGATGTCGCATCATCGCAAGATGCGAGTGATCGTCCGCTACAACCAGAACCTCGTCCGGCTCAATCTGTTGCTTTTACTCTTCGTTGCCTCAATCCCGCTGCCCACCGGAATCCTCGCAGCCTACGGCGCGGACAACCTCAGCGTGTACGTCAATGCCGTCACCATCTGCGCAGTCGGATTCACAATGAGCGGGATCTGGATGTACGCATGGCATCAAGGCCTGGTCGATCCACGGATTACCGTCGAACTGTTCCGTTACGTGCTTATCAAGTCCTTACCGATCCCAGGCATCTTCTTGTTGTCGTTCCTGGTCGCAATGCTGTTAGGTCCCACGATCGCAGAGTTCAGCTGGGCGCTCGCTCTTCCGGCGTCCGTGATCGTCACGAAGGCGTACGGCTCCCGAGAGCATCCGGACCAAGAAGAGCGAGCAGGGTTATGAAACGCCACCCTTTGGTTCTGTTCTCCATCGCAGCCTTCGTCTTTCCCTGGCTAGTCTGGGGTACTTCCTTAGCGCAAGCAGTGGGTCTCAGCGGGTGGCACATACCCGAGCCGCTCGCTTTCTGGATCGGCCTGCCGCTGGCCACCTACGGGAGTGCCGCGCTGACCGGTGGATGGCCAGCTGTGAAAGATCTTCTGTTGCGGTTGATCCGAGTGAAGGTTTCCGCAATCTGGTACCTCATCGCACTCGTATTGCCAGCTGCGACCTCCGCTCTGGCCGTGGGTGCTGGGAGGCTTCTTTCCGTACCAGCCTCGGTCGGCGCGTTGCTCCCCGCCGGCGCACTTACCGGCGCGCTGCTGCTCAATAGTTTGGAATGGCTGATCACCGAGGAGACCGCGTGGCGCGGATATGCCCTCCCCCGATTGCAACGCCGCTTCAATCCGTTGCTGGCGTCCGTCGTGCTGGGTGTGCTCTGGGGTGTGTGGCACCTGCCGCTGTTCCTACTACCTGGTACCTTCCAGTCCACGCTGCCGTTCGCCGGATTCCTGATCGCCACCATCGCAACGTCGGTCACCACCGGATGGCTGTTCAACAAGGCCCGCGGCAGCGTGGTCATCGTTGCCCTGTTCCATGGAGTGACCGACGTGTCGCTAGCGTTCACCGGCGTCATGAGTTCGGGGGCGGCGTTGTTTTGGGTCACGGTCTCGCTACAGGCGTTGGTTGCGTTCGCGGTGTCGCGGGATCTAGCCCGCACCGACCCAAGCGCACCCGGGCTGCTCCAGAGGATCGCCTAGCCCACAGAAAATGTGATGCCAGTTCACCAGCGACGGCCGCCGCTGCCCAAGGGGACGCGAAGGCGCTGCCGAGGGTGAACACAGAACTCAATACCGCTGGTTCTGTCTCCGCAACGGCCACAAAGCCCCAGCAAGATAGCCCTGCGAATCAGAGCTTGTCTACGATCTTCGCGGGCACCTGGGAACGGTCGATGACCGTCTGATTTAAGACGATCTGGGTCGAAGCGCTGATCCGCAGGAAGGTACCGGGGGCGTACAGCCGATCAACCGAATCCGTCCGCACCGCAAAACTCAGTTTGCGGCTCTCACCGCGCTCGTTCCAGCCTGTGATCGTGTACTCATAACGCTTGTCCACAGCATTGCCGTCTCGGTCATACAGGTCGTCGATGTCGTCGTCTCCTGGCGAACGATAGCCACCCCGCCAGCGATCACACCAAAGACAACCATCTGCAGCGCCGTCGCCACCATCATTGCTTGCAAGGCCGCCGTATCGGTCGCCTCCAAACGCAGCCCGAGAATGAGATTCCACCTTTCGAACACCGCATAAAGCACACCTAATGTGAGAATCACAAGGCCCAACAACTCGATGGTTTTCACGGCTACCACCCGCTCGCGGGATAGCCCGCGTCCGATGGCGACTTTCAGCGCGCCCGCCCGGACGTCGTGGTTGTACACGAACCCGATGACCCCCAAGCCGACGACCAGCGACAAAAGCAGCCCGGTAATGGCAAGAACGGAGCCGTAGACCCCAGAAGAGAAACCGGGCCCACTGACCATGAACGTGGCGCCAAGGTAGAGGGCGAGCCCGATCGCCGCGCCGATCCAATACGACCCGTAACGGAACAGCCGGTACAGATCGGCGGAGATGTAGTCACGCATCGGACGCGCCTTGGGTCAGGGAAAAGTAATAATCCTCCAGGCTGAGCCGGGCTACGTGAAGCTCATGCAGTCGTTGTCCGTCGGCGATGATCGCAGCTGCGATCTGGGCAACGTCCATCCCTGCTGTCACTGGGACGGTGACCAGCCTCCCGCCTTCGGCCAGACTCGCCGAGGCCAGGCCGAGGCTGGACACAAGAAAAACTCGGGTGCGCTCCGGGGTGTCCGTACCGATCTCCAGGGTGCCGGTCTCGGTCGCGACCTCAAGCTCCTCCTTCGACAGTTCGGTGACCAGCCGCCCGGCGTCGGTGAAACCGAACCGGTTAGCCACAAGGGCCAATTCGCTGAGGATGTGCGAGGACACAAGGAGTGTGGTGCCGTCCTTGTTGAGCCGACCGATCAGATCGCGGACCTCCACGATGCCCTGCGGGTCAAGACCATTGATCGGCTCGTCGAGGATCACCGTCGAGGGTTTGCCGAGCAGCGCGTTTGCGATTCCCAGCCGCTGCCGCATCCCCATGGAGTACTCGCGGACGGAGGCGTCCACCTTCGCCAGACCGACCTACTCCAGCACACGCGACACCTCCATGCGATCTGAGATGCCCTTGATCCGACGGAAGAACTCCAGGTTGTCCCTAGCGTTGAACCGTCCGAAGAAGCTCTGCCCAACCAGGTAGCCGATGGAAGCGCGCTGGGCGTTTGTCTCTGCGGCGCCCACCGACCCGTTGATCGACAACGTACCCTCACTGAGTTCTGAAAGCCCGAGGACCAACTTCATCAGTGTGGTCTTCCCAGCGCCATTGCGCCCGATGAGCCCGTAGACGTCCCCGCGCCCCACCGTCATCGTCACGTCCTGCAATGCGGGTGTGGTGCCCGTAGTTCTTGCTGACCTTGTCCAGTCGAACTACGGGCACCATATCGGTGGACGTCTGTGGCTCCTGCCCAGCCAAACGCACTCGAGGACGCCGCACCGCCACGAACCGTCTCCTCACGCCATCAAAACCGGAAAGCTAGTTTAGCTAGCGCAAGAGGTTGTGGAGGTGGCGCCGGGTTCGGGCGCCACCTCCACAACCGGTCAACGACAAGAAGAGTTCAATCAAAGCAGCAAGAGCAACTGCGAGTCGATGCGTCTAGCCTGCGATCGTGGTGGTCGTTGTCCCTCTCACCTCCCTGTTCCGCATTCGGAACAGAATCTGCCCGTGTTCTGCGCTCCGCAGCTGCATACCCAGCTGGCTGGAGCTGGTCGCGGCTGCCCGCATTCGGAGCAGAACTTTCCGCTGTTCTGCGCACCGCAGGCACACGCCCAACCGGACGCGGCCGGAGCGGGTTGAGGCGCGGCCTGAGGCGGGGCCTGAGGCGCGGCCTGAGGCGTCGCGGCAGCCTGCTGGTAGAGGCCCGCAGCGGTCATGCCGCCGGCACCCTGCATCATGTTCATGCCGGCAACGCCGATCATCGTTCCACCCGGGTTCGCCGCTGCGCTCTTCATGGCCTCGCCTTGAGCCTGGGCTAGCGTGGCAGCGGCCATGGACGGATCTCGCATCACCGCTGTGCGCTGCAGATCTTTGATCATCTGCTCATCCTCTGCCGAAGCGGCGATCGAGCTCACTCCAAAGGCAACTATTCGGATGCCTCGGTGGTCGCTCCACTTCGCCGAAAGTTCCTCGTTAAGGATGTTGGCCATCTCAGTGGTGTATGCGGGCACAGCGCTGTACCGGACGCCTTGCGCAGAGATACGCGCGAAAGTCGGCTGAAGCGCCGTCAGCAACTCGCTCTTGAGTTGCCCGTCGATCTGGTCGCGGGTGAAGACATCGGTCACGTTTCCACAGACGTTCTTGTAGAACAGCATTGGATCAGTCACCCGGTAGGAGTACTCGCCGAAGCAGCGCACCGCAATGTCAACGTCGAGGCCGATGTTCGTGTCGACCACCCTGAACGGAACCGGGTTGGCCGTACTTGTTGCCGAGAATCTCCTTGGTATTGAAGAAGTAAACCCGCTGGTCCTTGCCAGGGCTGCCGCCGAAGCTGAACCGCTGGCCCAACTGCTGGAAGGTCTTCGTCAGGTTCTCGCCCAGGTTGCCATAGAGCACACTGGGTTCGGTTGAGGTGTCATAGACGAACTCTCCCGCCTCGGCGCAAAGCTCGACCACCTCACCCGATTCGACGATAATCATGCACTGGCCCTCGTTGACGGCAACGATCGAGCCGTTCGAGATGATGTTCGTATCGCCAGCATTACTGCCCCGACCGGTCTGCCGCTTATTCCCCTTGGCGACCAGCACCTCTGGGCTCAGAGCGTCACAGTAAAAGAACTCCCGCCATTGGTCAGCCAGGACCCCGCCCAGCGCGTCAATGCCAGCTCGTAGCAATCCCATTGTTGTGTCCTTTCGCTATGCGGCGGCGCCGCCGCAGTACTCACACCGACCGCTGGCGTCAGGCGTCGTGGTCGCTCCGCAGAGCCGACAACTCACCGCAGTCTTGGGGGCGGCAGCCGCGGCGACCTGGTCGCGCACCCCCTGTCGCGCCTGGGTGAGCGCCTCGCGGATCTCGTTCATATGTCGTTCCGCTTCTTGGTACTCCATCGAACCCTTGATGTCGACGGTGTCGGAGTTCACCTTGAACTCGATCTCGTCGAACCACGGGTGGTTAACGTGGATGGTCACGTGGAAGTCGTAGTCGATGTCGTACCGCGGCGGGTTGTAGCTGGACTTGCTACCGTCGGAGTTCTCCTGCT
>CAYMMF010000123.1:0-6066 GCA_964391475.1 uncultured Propionibacteriaceae bacterium
GCCCCCACCCAGTCCATGTTCTCGGTGCCAGATTCCATCGAGATCCGAGCGCCGGACGAGAGCGTGTACCACTCCACCGGCACGCCCTCGGCTTCAGCCAAATCCAGGGCTGCGATGATGCGACGGCACTCCGGTTCGGCAACCGCGCCAAGCCCCTTGGTCGGATCCCCCGACAACAGGATGCGCGTGACACCCTCGGTATGCAGCCGAGTCGGTGTCGTGACGCGGGCGCAGATTATGCCCGCCTTGTTTCGTCCGTATGGCCGCTCGACCGGAATCAGCCGATCCGGCTCGCCACCTGCCACCGACGGATCGAGATCAAGCTCGACCATCGAACCGCCCCTGCCGGCCAAAGTCGCGGCCATCTCGTACGGGTACACCAACCCACGGCGTCGTGCCCGCAGCACCTTGGTCGCGTAGTCGTCCAGCGGCTGGAGCGGCTCACTCGCTGGGGGCTCAACGGACGCCGTGACCCCCGCACCTGGAGCAGCATGGAACCGGATCGCCAGTGGGACGACGCCACCGTCGGCCTGGATGAAGTTGCCATGGGCGACCACCTCCTCAATGCCAGTGCCGTCACTTAGCGGGGTGATCTTGCCTTGCAGCGCCGTCACGTCAGGCAGATCGAGGTCGATATCGGGCCAGACGTGAACCCACACGTGGTTCATATCCAGCTTGCTGCCCACCGTCCCCATCGACGTCCTGGTACGACGAATCGCCTCCAGACAGTTCTCGACTGCCCGCTCAGCATGGGGAAGCGCGATCAGCCGTCCGCTCTCGTCGCGAACCGCAGCCAACTGCCGCACCTGCGCCATCGCGACCAACCGTCGGTCGTCCGGGTTCGAGTGGGCCACACAGTCATACAGCAGCACGTCCTCGGGTGCAGGCAGCCGGGTGATGTCGAATTCCTTCAACCGCCACAGGTCTAGATGGCGGGAGACCATGGGGTGGACGCCCCGGATTCGCTGGTCTTCAGACAAAACGGGGGCTGTCTCGTCGGCTGAGCCTGTCGGCTCCGGACGGAACGTGAGGTATTCGACGCTGCCGTCCGAAGCGCAAAGACCCACCACGACCCGACGGACGCCCACGCCCCAACTCGACAACACTGGCGTCAAAGCAGCACCTGCAGCGTCGAGGTCGAGGTCGTCTTGCCATGCCACGTAGAGTTCCACGATCGCATCGTCGTCCGGATGCCCGGCCAGCTGTTCGACGACCAGTGCCCCAACTGGTCCGGTAGCTGCCAGCTCTTCGAGGCGTCCCAGAGTCGCCACGACCCGAGTGGGACGCCCGTCCAGCTCACAGCGTCCCGTGAACACCGAACGATCACCAACTGTGAACGCCGCGACCTCAACCAACCCGTAATCCGAGTAGTGCTTGCGGGTTAGAACCTCCAGCATTGGTTCGTGGGCCGGGAGTTGGTTGGATAACCGTTCGGCCAGGAACGACGCTGTCTGCTCCGGCAGCGAAACCAGCGCTGCCACACGCTGGGCGTAGTCGGAAACGTCCGGATTCGCCGACAGATATTCGGCCTCAGCGCGGGCGCGCGCCAAAACCGTGTCGCGGTCGGCGTCCACCTGGGGTTGGTCGAACCACCGGAACCGCACCGACCGCGCAAGATCGGCTACCACTGGGAATCTGCGCTGGGTCGCGCGCACCAAACGCTCCAACTGAGCGCGGGCACTGGCGGCTCGTTCCGCATCCGGGGCTGGTTCAGAAATCCAACGCTCGAGCACAGCGATCACCGTCTGCGCGTCGGTGGCCACCCGTCGCTGAGCCGAGAAAATCCGGGCGACCGCCGATTCGAGTTCCGGCGTCCGATCAAGAGAGTCGACGCCGTAGTGCGCCAACACCCTTGTCAGGTGCGCAGTGAACTGCTCCGGTAGACCCGCGCGGTCGACGTCCAAATAGGTGAGGTAGCGATGGAAGTGCTCCCGATCGGAGTGGATGCGAAGTTCGGTGCCGGACTGCTCGCCGAACGGCCGGTTCCGGCTGAGTTCAGCCAGATCGGCAAACAGCGCCACAAGAGCCGACTCATCGGCGAGGACGTCCGCCCCTTCCATGACAGCCAAATCGCGCGCTACGAGATACCTCTGCAGGGTTCTGGAATCCTCGACAACATCGAAACCCATCAGGACGGCTGACAACTCGGCACGCAGGGCATCAGCCTGCTCGGTAGCACTAGGCTCAGCTGCGAGAACCGGCAGATCAACCTGCACCAAACCCTGCGAAGCTGAGGCGTCCTCATCATCACCAACCGGTTCGAGACGGAGCAGTGGCGCCATCGTCTCGACCTGGCTTCCACCCATGACCAGCAGTTCCTTGACCCGCCCGGCAAACGGCGCGGCCAAGATGGTCTCCATCTTCATCGACTCCAGCACGATGACGGGCGCGCCAGCATCAACCATGTCGCCGACAGCAACCGGTGTGGCGACCACCAAAGCCGGTGCTGGCGAACGGATCACTCCCCCCTCGTCACGACTGACGCGATGCGCAACTCCGTCCACCTCGATTAGGTACACGGGACCATGCGTCGCGGTCACCAGGCGATACCGGAAGCCACCGACGACCATCCGGGCATGGACGTCGTCCAAGCGCTCGATTTCGGCATCCACAGTCTGATCGCCTACCGACACCCTGTATCGGCCCGACCCCACCAGCCAAGCAGTCACCGAATGGACATCGCCCCGCAACTTCAACTCGACCGAACGCCCCATGGACGCCTGCATCTGGGGCCGACCCCCATGCGCGGTCTCAAGCAAACGAGCAACATCGATAGCCTGCTCTTCGTCGTAGGCCATCACCGCCGCGGCTACCAGCGCCACCCCCGAATTCCTGTCAGCAACCAGCCCGCCACCAGCGCGGACCCTGTCGATCCAGCCCGTGTCGGCCCAAACCACGGGGTCTGCGCCCATGCCAGTCACTTCTGGTTGGGTGAGCAGTTCCATCACGAAACTCTTGTTGGTGGCACCACCCTCGATCACCACTGTGGTTTCGGCCAACGCTCGCCGCAAGCGTCCAAGGGCCTCAGACCTGGTGCGCCCGTAGGCGATGATCTTGGCGATCATCGAGTCAAAGTCGGCGGGAATGGTGTCGCCTTCGGCAACCCCGGTGTCCACCCGGATGCCGGGGCCGGCGGGAAGATCTAGCCGGGCGATGCGTCCCGGAGCGGGTGCGAAGTCACGGTCGGGATCCTCGGCATTCAACCGGATCTCAATCGCGTGGCCCTGCTCGAGGGGACGCTGCTCCAGCCGCCCCCCGGACGCGACGTGAATCTGAGCTTTGACTAGGTCGTACTCGTTGGTCGCCTCGGTGATGGTGTGCTCAACCTGAAGCCTGGTGTTGACCTCCAAAAAGGCGAACTGCCGGTCGCCCGGCTGGTACAAGAACTCGACGGTGCCCGCCCCTTTGTAGTCGACGGCCAAAGCCAGACGCTCAGCGGCAGCCTTAAGCTCGTCAGCCTGCTCCGGGGCCAACAGTGGGGATGCCGATTCCTCGACGACCTTCTGGTTGCGCCGCTGAACCGTGCAATCCCGAACCCCGAGCGCCCAGGCTGTGCCCTGGCCGTCCGCGAGAACCTGCACCTCGACATGCCGGGCGCCAGTCACCAGTTTCTCAAGGAAAACGACCCCCGAGCCGAACGCTCGCTCCGCCTCATCGCGCGTGCGCTGGTACGCGTCGGTCAACTCGTCTGCGTTCTCGACCTTGCGGATTCCACGTCCCCCGCCGCCAGCGGTCGCCTTGAGCATCAGCGGATACCCAATCTGATCTGCGGCGGCGATCGCGTCGTCAAGGGTGTGAACGCCACCCTTACTCCACGGAGCCACAGGCACACCGACCTCTTCGGCGATCAGCTTTGAGCCGATCTTGTCGCCCAGTTTGCGCATCGCCGCACTGGACGGGCCGATGAACGTTATGCCCAACCCTTCAACGAGTTCGACGAAAGCCGCGTCTTCTGCGACGAAGCCCCAGCCGACCCAGACCGCGTCGGCTCGCACCCGCTTGAGTACGAGTAAGAGCAACTCGTGATTGATGTAGGGCCGGTCGGACGCCGGGCCAATCGAGTACGCCTCGTCTGCCTCCCGGGCAAACATGGCTGTGCGTTCGGCGTCGGTGTAGAGCGCGATCGTCTTGATTTCCGGCTCACCAGGACGCTCCGCGTTGAGGTCACGGACGGCGTGGATAAGCCGCATGGCAGCCTCTCCGCGGTTGATGATCGCGATGCGTTCGAACACGGCAAACTCCTCAACGGATCAGATGGGCACTGAACCGCTGAGGAAAAATCTCTCACCTTGAGTAGAGATTGGTGAGTTGTCCCAGCCGATAGGCGCGGAATTTTCGTCCGATTCCCGCCGGGCAGAAGCCAAACCATTCCCAGCCCTGTTAGCTCTTCACTTGCTCAACAATGCGTTTGGCTGCGATGTAGGCGAACGTCACCCCCTGGCCAATGGTCGCGCCCGGGCCGGGATAGTACTTGCCGAATGCATTCGCCGCGCAGTTGCCGGTTGCGAACAAACCATCGATGACCGACCCGTCCTCTCGTAAAGCCCGACCGAACTCGTCAGCGGTGATCCCACCGCACGTGCCGAGGTCACCCGGAACGACCTTGACCGCATAGAAAGGTGCCTTCTTGATCGTTCGAAGGTTCGGGTTTGGAGTGTGAGTCGGATCGCCGTAGTAGCGGTCGTAGTGCGAGAGCCCACGGTTGAAATCATCGTCATGACCTTGGCTCGCCAACAGGTTGAACCGGGCTGCGCCCTCAACGAGCCCCGGGACGCCGATCTTGGTAGCCAGTTCGGCGAGCGTACTTGCCTTATGGGCGACGCCGGCGTCGAAGAACGCTTGCGGGATCGCCATGCCCGGCATGACGCCTGCCGCAAACACGTAACTGTTTCGGTAACGCTGGTCAAAGATCAGCCAAGCCGGAAGGTGAGGCGGCAACCCGTCGTCCAACCCCAGGATGATCTGACCCGCAGTCATATAGTCGCAGGACTCGTTGAAGAACCGGTGACCCGTGGCGTCCACAATCATCGAACCGGGCAGGGAACGTTCCGCCAATAAAACCATGGGTGTCGAACCCGCTTGGAGCGGTGGGATCGCCGGGAACCACCACGCTTGATCCATCAGGCTGAGCGCGGCGCCGATCGACTCCGCGATTTGGATGACATCACCGGTGTTGTCGGGGTTAGCGAAGCTCCAGTCGTCGACGAGATCTGCCGACTGGTAGGTGCGCCGCATCTCCATGTTGTGGTCGAACCCTCCAGCCGCAAGGATCACGCCACCCGTAGCGGCCACGCGCACAGGCATGCCGTCGCGTTGGACGACGACGCCAGCGACCCGACCGTCCTCAACCACGATCTGCGACAGCGGGGCATCCGCCCACATCTGGACGCCAGCCTTGCGGGCTCCCGCTATCAGCCCGGCTGCCAGCGCTGCGCCACCGGCCACCAGATTCTTCTTGGCGATCACTTTTCCACCCACGCCTTGGGCAACCCGGGTGCCGATCTTCGAGAACGCCTTGATTGGCTTCTTGGCCATCAGGTTCATCCATTTAAAATCTTGTGAGGTGATCGGCATTGGCACCGGCGCCTCCATCGGCCCCTTGCGCAACCTGGCCGCGTCCTCTCCAAGCGAGTTGACGTCGAACGGAGCTGGCTCAATCGCTCGTCCGATAGCGGAACCACCGGGCGTCTCTGAGAAGTAGTCGGCGTACTCGCGCATGTGCGTCAACTTCAGCGGGGTTACCCTGAGGATCTCGTCAACCACAGTCGGCGCATTGTCGAGAAAGGCCAGCCTTCGCGCACGAGGCGCGGTGTCGCCCACCACCTCGTCCAGGTAGATCTCGGCGCGTTCACGACTATCGAGGACGCCAGCGTCCGCGATCACATTGTTACCCGGCATCCACAGGCCCCCACCAGACATGGCGGTTGACCCGCCGAACGTGCTGCCCTTCTCTACGACAAGCACCTCCAGGCCAGCGTGAGCGGCGGTGATCGCCCCCATCAATCCGGTGCCACTACCAACTACGACTACGTCGTACGTGTGATCCCATGTCGTCTCGGCCATGGC
>CAYMMF010000124.1:0-6034 GCA_964391475.1 uncultured Propionibacteriaceae bacterium
ACAGGCGCATGGTTCGAACCATGCGTTGGTGCCTTTAAGGGAGGTTGGTGGCTTAACGGGGGGTTGGTGACCTCTCAGACGCTGGTTTCAGTGCCTGGTGCGGCCAGAGCCGTCTTCTCGGAGTCTTCGACGGCTACTTGGCGCGACAGTTCTGGTGCTGTGTGACGTTCTCGACGGTCTAATCAGAATCTAGGCCCGAATTCGACGATCTCGCGCTACAGAGCGTCGACATCGTCACGCGCCAGGCCGAACCCATGGTGAATCCGATGGTCGAAACGCACGGTGAGCGCCGAGAAGGTCACGCACCTTGAACGCAGGGTGCATCCGATGGTCATCCGCCTGGTAAACCAGGAAACCCACACCCAACATCCGGAACCAGCGGCCGCCCCAGGGTCGACGGTAAGGGTTGAACTGCGCAGGTGACACTAAAGGTTGTTTCGGAGGCGCCGGTCAGGGCGTGGACGGGCATTTCCGATCAGTCTGCTGAAAGGCAGACCGATCGGGGGCGGGACCGGCGCCTCCGGAACGACCGGAACCCGGCGTCCCCGGAACTCCGGAACCCCCGGAACATTTCAGTATCTTCAGCAAGGTTGCTGAGTGTCGCGCCTTTTCGGGGAGGCGCGCATACCGCGCTTTTTCAGACTGGCTCCGTGGACGCCAGCCTCAGAGTTGGAGCCCTGGGTAGAGGGGATTTGCGTTCAGAATCTCCGCCGACGCCGCCTTGGTTCGTGCCGCCACCCCATCTGCCAGGGTGTACTTGGCTTTGCCCGGTAGCCCGGTGGACGCCGTCACCGGCGCCGTGTTGCGCAGCACGTCGACGATCAGCTCGGCTACCTTGTCGAACTCGGGCGCTCCGAATCCGCGGGTGGTAAGCGCTGGCGTTCCGATCCGGATTCCGGAGGTGTACCAGGCGCCGTTGGGGTCGGCAGGAATCGAGTTGCGGTTCGTGACGATTCCGGCGTCCAGAAGGGCCGATTCGGCTTGGCGTCCGGTCAGGCCGAAGGCCGTGGTGTCGATCAACACTAGGTGGTTGTCGGTGCCTCCCGTCACCAGCCTGGCGCCGCGGGTGAGTAGACCTTCGGCCAGCACTTTGGCGTTGTCTGCGACCTGCTGGGCATAAACTTGGAACTCCTCGGTGCGTGCTTCGGCGAACGCGATCGCCTTGGCAGCCATGATGTGCGATAGCGGGCCGCCGAGCACCATCGGGCATCCCTTGTCGATGTTGGGAGCGAACTCAGGCGTCGACAGCAAGAAGCCACCGCGCGGGCCGCGCAGCGACTTGTGGGTGGTGGACGCCGTGACGTGCGCGTATGGCACGGGGTTGTCTTCGCCGGTGAACACCTTGCCAGCGACTAGGCCTGCGAAGTGAGCCATGTCGGCGAACAGCACTGCACCTACTTCGTCGGCGATTTCGCGCATTTTCGCGAAGTTCACCCGCCGCGGGTACGCAGAGTAGCCACCCACGATGATCAGCGGCTTGAACTCGCGGGCGTCGGCGAGCAGCTTGTCGTAGTCGATTAGACCGGTTTCGGGATCAGTGCCGTACGAGTGCTGGGCGAACATCTTCCCCGAGATGTTGTGCCGGAAACCGTGGGTGAGGTGGCCGCCAGCGTCCAGGCTCATGCCCATCACGCGTTGGGCGTTGAACTCGGCGCGCAGCGCTTCCCAGTCGGATTCGGACAGATCGTTGACGGTTTTGGCACCCAACCGGGTTAGCGTCGGGCTTTCGATCCGGTTGTTGAGGATCGCCCAATATGCCACCAGGTTTGCGTCGATCCCGGAATGCGGTTGGACGTAGGCGTATTCGGCGCCGAACAGTTCTCGCGCGTGCTCGGCGGCAACCGTCTCGACGGTGTCGACGTTCTGGCAGCCGGCGTAGAACCGGTGGCCGGGTGTGCCTTCGGCGTATTTGTCGCTCAGCCAGGAACCCATCGTCATCAGCACCGGGAGCGAGGCGTAGTTTTCGCTCGCGATCAGCTTCAGCGACTCACGCTGATCCATCAGTTCGCTGCGTGTCGCGGCTGCGATTCGGGGTTCGACGCCCTCTATGACCGAGAGGATCTGTGAGTAAATGCTGGACGCGGTGGCGGCGAGGTCGCTCACGTTGGGGCTCCTTGTCTTTGGTTCGGCATCGCACAATCTACCGTCTCCGGCGTCCTGCTTGCCTCGATGCCTGTGGACGGGAGTGTTCAGTGTCAGTGCCAGTGAGTAGCGTTGGGAACCTATCGTTCGAAAGGACTCCCGATGACCGACAACTCCACCCCTCCCAGCTCGTCGGCGCAACCCGACCCATCAGCGCCGCCCACTGTGGGTCACGCGGGTCAGCAGCCATGGGTGCCGACTCCTCCGATGCCTTACCCCTACCCGCCCACACAGCAGACGAAGCGGCGTCCTTTCATGAGTGGGTTCGGCATGGGTGCCGGGGTTGGCGTTGGGCTCGCTGTGACGCTGGGCATCATCGGCCTTGTTGGCAGCTTGCTGTCCATGATGATGCTGGTCGGTGTGGCTGGCACGTTGACAAAACAAAGCACGGTGACATCTGAAACCACCCAGACGA
Source organism: uncultured Propionibacteriaceae bacterium (assembly GCA_964391475.1). GTDB lineage: Bacteria > Actinomycetota > Actinomycetes > Propionibacteriales > Propionibacteriaceae > Propioniciclava. The sequence goes on from CAYMMF010000124.1 coordinate 2,558, forward strand.
TCTGGGGGAAAGACGCTGCGAAGGGGCGGCTTCGGGCGATCCCGATTTCAGGGCCGATCATGACCGACGGTGCCGACGGGCTGGCTCTGACATCGGGGGTTTACGGCTACCAGGTGGCGGCCACGATCGACAATTTGACTGAGACGGACGCCGACGGGCTAGTCCTGCTCATGAACACCCCTGGCGGCAGCGTAACTGGTTCTCGGGCGATCGCGGACGCGGTCGAGCGCTACCAGAAGCGAACGGGTAAGCCGGCGGTCGCTTACGTGCAGGGGATGTCTGCGTCCGGGGGCATGTACGCGATGGCCGGTGCCGACGAGATTGTCGCCGATCACGGGTCGATCGTCGGGAGCATTGGGGTGTTGTCTGGGCCGTTCAGCCGCTTCAAGGACGTCAAAGCCATCGGCAGCACACTGCTGGAGGCGGGGGTCGAGACGACCGGAGGGATCACCCAGGAGTACATCACTCAAGGCACCGGCAAAGACATGGGTAACCCGTTCCGCGACATGACCGCCGAGGAGCGCACGAAGTGGAATGCGTTCATGGAAGCCGAATATGACAACTTCGTGATGTGGGTGTCAGAGCATCGCGGCATTCCGGCTGACACCATCAAGGAGGAGCTGGGCGCATTCGTCTATGGAACGGCTGACGCTAAGAAGCACAAGTTGATCGACGACTCGATGGGTCGCGATGAGGCATTCCGGCATTTCGCGCAAAAGGCCGGTTTGGATCCGGACGACACCAAGATCGTCCAGGCTGCGGCGCCGAGTGTGTGGGCTCAACTTCTTGGTGCCCAGTCTCACCCCTTCGGGGTCGCGCCGGCCGCGTCCGCTCCTGCCGGTCAGCAGGTTCGGGTGACTTCGGCGCTTTGCACGGCCGGGCCGAACGTGTTGGTATACCACGGCGATCTGGCCGCAGTCTGCGGGTGATCGTCCTCGTTCAGTCGCGGGCGCGCGCAACCTCATAAAGCGCGATGCCCGCGGCAACCGAGGCGTTCAGTGACTCAACGCCGCCTGCGATCGGGATGGACGCCAGCACGTCGCAGTTCTTTTGAGTCAACTGGGCCAGCCCTTTCCCTTCTGAGCCGACGACCAACAAGACGGGCCCGTCGATCCCTGGCGCTTGCGAAATGTCGGTCTCGCCGTCACCGGTCAAGCCGACGACGACGAAGCCTGCTTTGGCGAAGTCTGACAGCACCCGATTTAGGTTGGTTGCCAGCGCGATCGGGAGCCGGGCCGCCGCCCCGGCGGACGCCTTCCAGGCCGTCGCTGTCATGTGGGCTGCCCGACGTTCCGGCACGATCACCCCGTGGGCGCCGAAAGCCGCCGCAGATCGGATGATCGCACCGAGGTTCCTGGGGTCGGTCACGTGGTCGAGGGCCACCACCAGCGGGGTGGTGTCGGCTTCCAGCGACCAAGAAAGAACGTCGTCGGCGTGCGCATAGCTGAACTCCGGCAACTGGATCGCGACACCTTGGTGGACTGCACCACCGGTCAGCCGATCGAGTTCGGATCTGGACGCCTGCAGCAGCGGGATTCCCTGTTCGGACGCCAACTTAAGAATTTCGGCGAGGCGGGAGTCACGCTCGACACCCTCGGCTAGCACGAACCGGCGAACCGGTAGCCCGGCCATCAGCGCCTCGTAGACGGGGTTGCGTCCGATCACCCAGTCTGCTCCGGCCATCTTGGTGCCAGTGCCGGCGCGTTTGGAGCCGGTCGACCTTCGTTGGCCTTTCGGACGGTCGGGCGAGATGGGAGAATCGTCGGGGCCGCGCCTGCGGTAGGCCTTGTGGTAGGGGCGATCCTCCGCCTTCGGCGTCGGACCTTTGCCCTCCAACCCGCGGCGGACGCGTCCTCCGGATCCTGCTGTGCGTCCGGTTGGGCCGATGCCTTTGCCGCGTTTCCTGACCGCACCCTTGCGTTGGCTGTTTCCTGCCATCGGTCACTCCCTGCCTATTGACCAGCGGGCACCTTCTGGGGTGTCCTCAATCTTCAAACCCAGCCCAGCCAGGGTGTCGCGGATCGCGTCCGCAGCCGCCCAATCTTTCCGCGAGCGGGCGTCGGCGCGCTGCGCCAACATGGCGGCGACTAGCCCATCTACCACCGGGTTGAGGTCGTCTGAGGTACCGTCACCCGACCATTCCGGCGCTTGTGGGTCGAGCCCGAAGACGTCCAGCATCGCGCGTACCGTCGCCAGGCTCGACGCGACCTGCTCGGCGTCCCCAGCGGCGATCGCCTGGTTACCCGCCCGCACGACCGAGAACAGCACTGCGAGCGCGCCCGGGGTTCCGAGGTCGTCGTTCATGGCCGCACTGAAGTCGTCCCACGCCTGCGGGTCGGGGTCAGCCGCACCCACAGCATCCCCGACCCGGCGAAGGACGTTACCCGCTCGGGTGAGGAACGAGTCGATCCGCTCCAACTGGGCGGACGCCTCAGCGAGCGAATCCGGCGACAATTCGATCGCCGATCGGTAGTGGGGCCCGGCCAGGTACAGCCGGACGACACGCCCACCGTAGGTGTCAACAGCGGTCTCGACGTCGGCGATGTTCCCAAGCGACTTCGACATTTTCTCGCCAGCCATGGTTACCCAGGCGTTGTGCATCCAGTGGGTCGCGAACGGGCGTCCAGCCGCCTGCGACTGCGCCATCTCGTTCTCGTGGTGAGGGAAGCGCAGGTCGAGCCCCCCGCCGTGAATGTCGAACGCGTCGCCAAGGTATCGGCCCGCCATCGCAGAGCACTCCAGGTGCCAGCCGGGACGCCCGCGTCCCCAAGGCGAACCCCAGGACGCCGTGGTCGGCTCGTTTGCCACGGGGGTCGGCGTCCTCAGCGGGGGCCATGTCGTCCACCCGTTGACCCGACAGCGATCCGTACGTCGGCCACGAGTGGACATCGAAGTACACGTCGCCGGAGTTGTCGGCAGCGACGTACGCGTGCCCTCTGTCGATCAGATCGGCGACCAGTTCGATCATTTCGGGGATGTGGCCGGTCGCTCGCGGTTCGTAGGTGGGTGGTTGGACGCCTAACGACCGGAACGCCGCGTGGAAAACCTGCTCATATGTGTAGGCGTGCGCCCACCATTCGACGCCGACTTCGGCCGACTTGGCGAGGATTTTGTCGTCGATGTCGGTGATGTTGGTGACCATCGTCACCTCGTGACCCGTGCGCTCCAGCCAGCGACGCAGAACATCGAAGTTGACTTCTTTGCGAACGTGCCCCAGGTGGGGGCCTGACTGGACGGTAGGTCCGCAGCAATAGATCGACACCCGGCCTGGAACCAGTTGCTCTAGGGGGACGATCTGCCTGCGTGCGCTGTCGTACAGATGAAATGTCACCCGCACATCCTACCGGTCAGGTTCGACCTGGCTCGATCAGGAGTTATCCAGAGCGTTTGCGCAGGGCGTCGATGTCGAGGCGATCCGGCAGAAGTTCCATGTCTGGTGCGTAAGCTTCCGCTTCCCATGGGTCGAAAGGCGGTTCT
>CAYMMF010000125.1:0-6003 GCA_964391475.1 uncultured Propionibacteriaceae bacterium
CAGGTGGGTAGCAATCGGTTCGGTCATGCGTTCAGCCTGGCGCGTGACGATCTCGACTCGCTGTTGGGCGAGATCGTCGAATTTGGGCTGGGACTCTGATTTGAGCGTCGAGAACGTCACACCAGAAACCGCACCAGGACAATCGAACCGGCGGGCAACCAGCGGCGCCGTTACAGCCGGACAGCACCTGCATAGAGAAGTTGGTGGTTGCCCAAGGGGCGCCTGCAATGAAACTGACTGTGACGGCGTCGCCATAGCTGAACCGCACCCGAACCGCAAAGCCAGCGGTCGGCCCAGAGGCACCGGTCAGGGCGTGGTCGGGCATTTCCTGCCGGTCGGCGAAGCCGAACGCGCAGGGGGCGAGACCGGTGCCTCTGGGGCGACCGCGGGACCCAAGCAGGGGGTGGGGGCTTCGAGACGGAGCTACGCTCCTCCTCAGCCAACCGCGGGGACCGACCGCGAAACCCGAGTGACCGCGAAACATTTCCGCACCTCGGCGAAGGTTACTGGGTGTCGCGCGGCCTAGGGGAGGCGACATTCGCATACCCCTCGGGGTATGCTGGTGGCATGTCTTCGCGTCCACGCCAGGTTTCAGATCTCAGCAAGTACGGCCAGGTGCCCCAAATCGACGCCCTGGAAGAACTCCGGGGTACGACGCGGCGCCCCGCCTTGCGGGACTATTGGACGCCCAAACGCACCTTGCTGGTCGCGTTACTGGCGCCGATCGCGTTTTGGGCGTACTCCTCGTACATGGATGGTCGCGCAACCTCCGGGCCGATGTGGATCGTCCTCACGGCACTGCTTTCGGTCGGCGCCGCGTTCGTCGCCAGCACGTATCTAGACAAGAAAGCGCTAGCCGGAGGCGTCTGCTCGATCAGCCCACTGGTGGGATTGTTCCTTGCAGGTTGGTTCGTCCAGATCAATCCGACGCTGATCGGCGTGTTCTTGGCCGCGGTGATCGTCACAGCTGGGGCTGTTCAGCGAGTGAATCGCCCCAGCTGCTGATCACGCCCGTCACCGCCCGGGCTGGTTACCGGCATCGTAGATCGGACAGTGACAGTAGCCCCCACCACTGATCAAACGTCACAGCCCAGGCTGGGTGCCCCAGATGCGCTTGATGTAGTCGCGCATCGAACGGTCCGAGCTGAAGAATCCGGTGCGCGCCACGTTTAGGATCGCAGATCGCGTCCAGCGGTCTTGGTCTGCGTACGCCTGTTCGACCTTGCCCTGCACCTCGAGGTAGCTGGCGTAGTCGGCGAAGGCTAGGAACCGGTCGTGGTTCAGCAGGCTGCCGACCACGGAGTCGAACGCGTGGTGGTCGCCGTTTGAGAACGCACCAGATGAGATCAGGTCGATGATGGCGCGAAGTTGGGCGTCTTCTTCGTAGTACTTGCCTGGGTGGTATCCCTTGGCGACTAGGTCGGCAGCTTCAGGCTCTGACATCCCGAACAGGAAGAAATGGTCGTCGCCCACCAGTTGGCGGATTTCGACGTTCGCCCCGTCGTCGGTTCCGATGGTCAAAGCGCCGTTCAGCGCGAACTTCATGTTTCCGGTGCCGGACGCCTCCATCCCGGCCAGTGAAATCTGCTCGCTCAGGTCGGCAGCTGGGATCAGCTTTTCAGCCAACGTCACGTTGTAGTTAGCCGGGAAGACGACCTGCAGGCGTCCTTCGACTCGTGGGTCTGAGTTCACCGTGCGGGCTACCGCATTGATGAGGTGGATGATGTCTTTGGCAAGTCGGTATCCGGGTGCCGCCTTGGCTCCGAAGATGAACGTGCGCGGTGTGACGTCGGATGCCTTCACCTTGCCTGAGATGATCTGCTCGTAGAGGGTGACGATGTGCAGCAGCTTCAGGGTCTGCCGCTTGTACTCGTGCAGCCGCTTGACCATCACGTCGAGCATGTGACCGTCGGCAAGTCGCACGTCATCGCGCACTAAAAGCAGATCGCGCAGCCGGTTCTTGTTCGCCTGCTTCACCTCGCGGAACCTCAGGCGGAAGTCGGGATCTTCGGCGAACGGCTCCAGTTCCTGCAACCGATCCAGGTCGGTTTCCCAGCCGGAGCCGATGGTTTCGGTGATGAGTTCTGACAGCGCGGGGTTGGACAGTCGGACGAACCGCCGCGGGGTGACGCCGTTGGTCACGTTCGTGAACTTGTCAGGCCACAGGTCGGAGAAGTCGGGGAGTACCTTGTCACGCAGCAATTGGCTGTGGAGAGCAGCAACGCCGTTGATCTTGGTTCCGGCGACTGCAGCCAGGTGCGCCATGCGGACTGCCCGCTCGGGGTACTCGGCGATGATCGACATGCGACGAGTCCGCATCTCGTCGCCGGGGTACTCCTTGCGTACCTCTTCGAGGAACTCCTCGTTTATGCGGTAGATGATCTCCAGGTGGCGGGGCAGCAGGCGTCCGAGCAATTCGGTCGACCAAACTTCAAGCGCCTCGGGCAGCAGGGTGTGGCAGGTGTAGGCGAAGCACTTACTGGTGACCTCCCACGCTTCGTCCCACCCGAAGTGGTGCACGTCGATCAGCAGTCGCATGAGTTCGGGGACGGCGATCACGGGGTGGGTGTCGTTCAGTTGGAAGATGATTCGCTCATGCAGGTTGTGCAGGTCGAATCCGGGCTCGAGCGACCTGATGAAGTCGTGGAGTGAAGCGGCGACGAAAAAGTATTGCTGCTGAAGCCGCAGTTCTTTTCCTTGTGGCGTCGAATCTTCGGGGTAGAGCACCTTGCTGATGTTCTCTGCGAACGTCTGTGCGCGCACCGCGTGGGCGTAGTCGCCAGCGTTGAAAATCTGAAGGTCGAACGCTGTGGTGGCCTTGGCGCCCCAAAGGCGCAGGGTGTTCACCTTGCCGTTCTTGTAGCCGGGCACCATGTAGTTGTGGGGGACGGCCAGCACGTTCCAGTCGGGGATCCAGCGGGTGCGCTGGACGCCGTTGTCGTCGTACAGTTCGGTGCGACCCCCGAAGTCGATCTCTACGGCGTTCTCTGGGTGCGGGAACTCCCATGGCGCACCCATAGCCATCCAGTTGTCGGCGATCTCAACCTGACGGTCGTCGACGAAGGTCTGCCGGAAAATGCCGTACTCGTAGCGGATTCCGTACCCGATGCAGGGCACGTTCATCGTCGCCAAGGAGTCGATGAAGCAGGCTGCGAGGCGTCCCAACCCGCCGTTGCCGAGGCCGGGCTCGACCTCCATGTTGCGCAGGGTCTTCAAGTCGAGACCGCACTGTTTGAGGCCTTCTTCGACGATCTCTTCCATGTCGGAAGCGAGCAGCGCGTTGCCCATCTGGCGCCCAAGCAGGTATTCGGCTGACATGTATCCGACGGCTTTGGCTTTGGATTTACGCTGCTTGCGTGTGGTCTCCAACCAGCGCGCCATCAGGTAGTGGCGCACGGTGCGCGCAAGCGCCAGGTACTGGTCATTGACGCTGGATCGCGACAGTTGGACGCCTTGGCCAGTGTTCAACTCATGCAGGAATTCCTTGATGAATCCGTCCACTGAATACGCGGGGGTCGCGACCGGACCGAGCGCCAGCGGGTGGGTGGGTTTTGAGGCCGGGCCCAATGCGAGGTCGGCGGTAGCCGTGTCGTCGGACGCGGCTGGCGCCTCGGGAACGTTACGGAACTCAGACGTTGCAGACATGGGGCATACCGTAGCTAACTCGAAGCCCTTCCCAAGAATCGTAGGGGGATGTGGACGCATTCACGCACCTACCGCGAACGCCACATGGCGCGAATTCCCTCCTGCTGGAAGGCAGCTATCGCCCGCATGTCGATGCCTGCTGGGCATGCCGGGACGCATTCCCCGTACGACGAGCAGGGCCCGAACTGGGCGTCCATGGCGGCCAGCATTGCGCGGGCGCGGCGTCCTCGTTCGACTCGGCCTTGGGGCAGCCGCGAGAGGTGTGCCAGCTTCGCGCCAGCGAAAAGTTGGGCCGACCCGTTGGGGCAGGCTGCGACGCAGGCTCCGCAGCCGATGCAGGCGGCGAAGTCGAGGGCTTCCTCGGCGACCTGGTAGCCAACGGGAAGCGAGTCGGCGTCCGGTGCGGTGCCGACATCTATGGCGACCGTGCCGCCGAGCGCGAAGGCGTCGGTCAGTGCGCTCCTGTCGATCACCAGGTCTCTCAGGACGGGGAAGGCAGCCGATCGTAGCGGTTCGATCGTCACCTGATCGGGTAGCGACCGGACGTGCTGGAGGCAGCTTGGCTTGTTGGGCAGTGGCCCGTGCGGGACGCCGTCGACGGTCACCCCGCACGCCCCGCAGATGCCTTCACGGCAGTCGGATTCGTACTCGACCGGTTCGCTACCCGCGGCGACCAGCTGGGCGTTGAGCCGATCGAGCAGGTCCAGCAGCGACAGGCTCGTCGCGGCGACGACCTTGTGAGTTTCGAAGCGGCCGGAGTCATCTTGACCCGCCTGACGCCACACGCGGATTTCGATTTCGCGTAACGCGTTAGCACCTCCACCGCCGCTAGCGGCAGCACTGTCGCCGCCGGTCTGGGGTCCGCGGTTGTTCATCGGTAATCCCTCTCCCGCAGCGGTACCGCGACGAACTCCAGCGGTTCATCGTGCCTAGTCGGCTCGTCATCGTCGCGGAACTGCCAGGCTGACACCATCCGCCACGCAGTGTCGTCGCGGCGCGCCTCGCCGGTTTTGGTCTGGTGTTCTGTTCTGAAGTGGGCTCCGCATGATTCTGTGCGGTCGAGCGCGTCGACGCACATCAGGTCGGCAAGCTCGATGAAGTCGGCTACCCGATGCGCCTGCTCGAGTTCGGAGTTGAGGCGCTCCCCCGCACCGGTGACCCGCAGGTTCGAGTCGAATTCGGCTCGCAGGTCGGCGATCCGGGCGCGGGCTGCAGTGAGCCCGGACGCCGATCGTTCTACTCCGCAGCCGGCGCGCAGGATCTCTCCCAGGTCTGCGTGGAAGTCGACTGGACGCTTCGTCCCTCCGCTGGTGAGGAGTTGGTTCGTCCGTCCGATCACATCTTTCACCGCAGCGACGGACGGCCCCGCATCCGCCGCGAGCGTGGGCGTCCCAACCAGCCCGCTGAGGTAGTTCGGCACCGAGAACGGCAGGGTGAACCACCCGTCCACGCACGCGCTCAGCAGCGAGTTCGCACCGAGCCGGTTGGCTCCGTGGTAGCCGCTGCCCGCCTCGCCAGCGACGAACAGCCCGGGCACGGACGTCTGCTGGTCGAAGTCCGCCCAGAGCCCGCCCATGGTGAAGTGGGCGGCCGGGGCAATCCGCATCGGCACTTTGTGCGGATCCTCACCGGTGGAATCCTGGTACATCTGAAACAGGTTTCCGTAGCGCACATCGAGAGTTGCGGCGCCCAGTCGTCCGATTGCGTCGGCGAAATCGAGGTAGACGCTGTTTCGCCCGGGGCCGACCCCGCGTCCGGCCTCGATCTCGCGCAATGCGGCCCTGGAGGCGACGTCGCGGGGGGTGAGGTTCCCGAACGAAGGGTATCTGCGCTCGAGGTAGTAGTCGCGTTCGGCGTCCGGGATCGTGTTTGGCGGACGCGTGTCGCCGGGTGCGATCGGCACCCACACCCGCCCGTCGTTGCGCAGCGACTCGCTCATCAGCGTGCACTTGGCCTGGTCGGCGGAATCCGCGGGCAGCGCGGTCGGGTGGAACTGCACGAATGACGGGGACGCCAGCAGCGCGCCTGCCTTGTGGGCGCGCCACACGGCGGACGCGTTGGAGTAGCGTGCCAGTGTGGAGTGGAAGTAGATCGACCCGTATCCACCGGTCGCCAGGATGACGGCGTGCGCGGTGTGGGCTTTGATCGCTCCGGTGACCAGGTCGCGGGTGACGATGCCCTGGGCGCGACCGTCGGCGACGATAAGGTCGAGCATCTCTTGGCGGGTGTGAAGCGAAACCGCCCCGCGCGCCACCTGCCGCAGCAGCGCCGCGGAAGCCGCGAGTTGAAGTTGTTGGCCGGTCTGCCCGCGGGTGTAGTACGTCCGGGAAACCTGGACGCCGCCGAACGATCTGGTGG
>CAYMMF010000126.1:0-5868 GCA_964391475.1 uncultured Propionibacteriaceae bacterium
GACACGGGGAAACCGGATCACTCGGGGCCTTGCGAGGCCACCGCTGCCACGCGACGCTAGCCTTCAGTCGCCCCTCCTTAGCGGTTTCAATGCTCCATTTCTATGCTCTGTGCGTAGCGCATCAGAACTCGAATCACAGGTAATAATTTCCGAAACCCTCCCGAAACTCTTCTTTCGATTGCGTTACCAATACGTTACTTACGTTAGGAGCTAAAACGACTACCAGCGACTCGTTTTGTCAGTGGGGGTGAATAGATTAGAAATATGGAAATCAACCCGAACTTCAACATTGGTGATTTTATTACCACCGTTGAGTCCGGGCTGAACACTATCCGTCAACAACGCTCACTATTACCGAATAAAGAACTCATCGATTTGGTGTCAGAGGTTTTAGTGTTGTCTGGCAGATTCCAAGCCCTTGCTACTGTGTTGTTAGGTCAGGCTGAGCAGACCGACGCGGCGACAGAAGTCAACGCTACCGATACCCGCACCTGGTTGGCCGATGCCCACAACCTAACCCGATCCCAGGCAGGCGCCCTGGTGCACCAAGCTCGCGATCTGGCTCGGTTCCCCCACCTCGCAGGCGCCTACCTGGACGGGGTGGCGTCCCCACTACAAGCCCAGGCGGTGGTTGGGGTGCTTCGCAAGCTGCCCCGCGATCTGAGTGTTAGTGCCGAGCGGGCTGCCGAAGAAACCATGGTCGGCTACTGTGCCCAGTTCGACTCAAAACAACTCGCCACACTCTCCAGGCACCTACTCGAAGTAGTAGCACCCGAAGTGGTGGACGAATCCGAAGCCAAACGGCTAGAACGTGACCACCGAAGCGCTCAAGCCAACCGATACCTTAACTTTTCGTCTGACGGCCATGGCAGCACCCTGATTAGGGGGAGCTTTCCCACCCTGGATGCCGAACTGCTGCAAGCCCAAGTGATGGCGATCGCTGCCCAACAACACCGAACCCTGCTTGATGCCCGAGACCCGCTAGCAGAAACGGTGTCGCCTGCGATGAGTCGAGCCGACGCGCTGGTTGAACTGGCCAGGCAGGCTGCGCTACACAAAGACGCCCCCCGCAACGGTGGGGACCGGCCCCGGATCATGGTCACCATCGACCACCAGCAATTGCTCACCGATTGCACCCAAGCCAACCTTCTGGCCACCGGCGAAGAACTGTCTGCCGGGCAACTTCGTCAACTTGCTTGTGACGCTGAGATCCTGCCAATAGTCATGTCAGGACCATCCCAGGTTCTTGATCTTGGTCAAAGCCGCCGACTGGTCGACGCTAACCAACGAGCGGCCCTCCACCTTAGAGATCGGGGGTGCGTGTTCCCCGAATGCGATGCCCCACCCACATGGTGTGAAGCCCACCACATTGTTCCCTGGCAACAAGGCGGCCCCACCAACCTGGATAATCTGGCCCTGCTTTGCCGGAAACACCACAGGCTAATAGAACCAGACCCCAAGCATTCGCCAGAACAACAATGGCAAGCAAGAATCGGATCCAATGGGTATTGCCAAATCATTCCACCCCGCCGGGTCGACCCCAAAGGCGTCCCCCGGCTGCACCCCAGATACACCCTAAACAAACAACACGAATAGCTATTCTCGCGACAGACTCATGCGGCTGACCCCCGAAGATTCGGCCAATCGCATAAGTTTGGATACCCTGTTACTGATCACCATCACACCGCCCGGCCTACAGGCACGCCCTCAGCCGCGGCGTAACACAGGATTTGTTTATGTTTTCCCGTCGGAAGCTCGCGTTCGCCATGTCGGGCGTGCTACTCAGTTCACTGCTTAGCATCCCCGTGGCAGTGAGCCCTGCCGAGGCGGCGACGAAGCCCGCTTGGACGAAGAACTGCACAGCGTTGAACAAGAAGTACCCCCATGGGGTGGGCCGGAAGAACGCGAAGGACAAGACTTCCGGCAAGCCAGTGACGAACTTCAAAAAGTCCGACTCGTTGTACAAAACTGCGATGAAACACAACAAGGGACTGGACAGAGACAAGGACGGCATCGCCTGCGAAAAGCGGTAAAACCGCTTCCCAACTGAGTCCTCCGCCGATCGACCCACCCCATTACCGCACCATCGGCACACAGACGGCACCATTTTCGTCCACTCGTCCGGAGAGCGGAACTTCGTTATGCCGACTCATTGTCGTCGCCAACCCTCGGTGCGAGACTGATAGATCAGTTCTTTCATCCCGTAGGGAGGGATTCGCAATGGCAAGGACGTATGTGATCACCGGAGCCGCTTCCGGCCAAGGGGCAGCAACAGCACAAACGCTTCGAGAGCAAGGCAACATCGTCATCGGTGTCGACCTGAAAGACGTAGAGGTGATCGCCGACCTTTCCACGGCGGAAGGCCGCGCTGAGGCCGCCGTCAAGACCGCCGAATTCGCTGGGGGTCGCGTTGACGCCGTCATCGCCTGCGCGGGCATCGCCCACCCAATCGCAAAGACCTTCTCAATCAACTTCTTCGGCGTAACCGAGTTCCTGACGGCCATGCTGCCCGCGCTCCGCCAATCGGACGCTCCACGTGCGGCACTGATCTCGTCCATGGCATCGCTGCAGGCCAACTCCCCCGAACTGGTCGAGGCTGGGCTCGTCGGCGACGAGGCCAAGGCCCTCCAGATCGCCCAGGAGTTGGTGGACAGTGAACGAGGAGGACTCGTCTACCCATCGTCAAAGCGAGCACTCTCACGTTGGGTGCGCCGGGAATCGATCACGGACGCCTGGGCTGGCTCCGGCATCCCCCTCAACGCGGTTGGGCCAGGCGTTGTGGTCACGCCCATGACGGCCGAACTGCTGTCCACACCAGAGAGCACCGCTTTCGTGGACCAGGCTGTACCCATGCCGCTGAACTACCACCAGCCGCCGCAGTCGATCGCAGATTTGCTCATCTGGCTGACCAGCGTCCAAAACACCCACATGGCAGGCCAGACAATCTACTGCGACGGAGGAGCCGACGCGGTACTCCGCGGGGACGACATCTGGTCCTGGAACGACTAGCCGCCCTCATCGCAAGGCGAAACCTGACCTTCGCGGGGAGGAATGTGATGGGATGAGCGGGTGCCGATCGAACTTGATTACCCAATCCACACAAAGCGGCTGAGCAACGGCCTTCGCGTGGTGGTGAACCCCGACCACACCGCACCCATCGTCGCAGTCAACATCTGGTACGACGTCGGCTCGAAGGACGAACTGCCGGGACAGACCGGGCTAGCTCACCTGTTCGAACACCTGATGTTCCAAGGCTCCGCCAACGTCGCCAGCGGCGATCATCTGCACATCATTCAATCCCACGGTGGCACGGTGAACGCCACCACCTCGTTCGACCGCACCAACTACTTCGAGACCGTCCCTGTGGGGGCACTAAAACTCGCCCTCTGGCTTGAGGCCGACCGCCTAGGAACCCTCCCCGCGGCGCTCACACAAGAGAATCTCGACAACCAGCGCGACGTCGTCAAGGAAGAAAAGCGGCAGCGATACGACAACCAGCCCTACGGCGACCTGCTCGAGCACCTCACCTCGCTGACTTTCCCACCAGAACACCCCTATGGCCACACCACGATCGGATCGATGGCCGACCTGGACGCCGCGTCCCTCACCGACGTCCACGACTTCTTTGCCCGTTGGTACGTCCCAGCAAACGCGGTACTCACCCTCGTCGGAGACATCGAACCAGACAGGGCATTCGCGAAGGCAAACGAGTTCTTCGGGCATCTAAAACCCAGTGAACTACCCGCCCGTCAGACACCGGAGCTGCTCCCACAGTTCACCGGCGTCCCCCGCAAACAAGTGTCCGCCGACGTGCCGTCCAGCGCGCTGTACTTCACCTGGCGGCTGCCAGCACGCGAAACCCCTGCGATGGACGCCCTCGAACTCGCACTCGACATCCTGGGCGGATCCGAAACCTCCCGGCTACACCGAGCCATCGTCAGAGGTAAAAAACTCTCAACGGGAGCCGGGGCGTCCGGAATCGCGTTAATCGGGGGCACCTCGCTCGGGTTTGCCTACGCCAGAGCCCTCGACGGCACTCCTCTGACCGACATCGAAGCAGCCATGACCGACGAACTTGAGCGCCTAGCCGACGAAGGGCCAACCGAAGCCGAACTCGCCCGCAGCCAGATCCAACTCGAACGGGCGTGGTTGGAAGAATGCGCGGACTTCACCTCCAGAGCCGACCTCATCAACACGTTCGCGACCCTGCACGGCGAGCCAGAAATGATCAACACCCGGCTGGAGCAAATGTGGCGCATCCAAGCGTCCGACGTTCAAGAAGCCGCCCGAACTTACCTGGCACCCCAACACCGGGCCGTCCTGGAATACCACCGCACGGAAGGGCAACGATGAAGCACCGCACAACGCCACCCAAAGTCCGCAAGCCGAAGCCGTGGCACTTCCCCACAGCCGAAACGTTCACATTGCCCAATGGCTTGGTGGCGCTTCTCTACCACCGCCCCGGCCAACACGTCGTGTCGGCCGATCTCGTCATCGACCTTCCGCTCACCGCTGAACCCTCCGAAAAACAAGGAGTTGCCTCACTGGTAGCCGCCACGCTGGAAGACGGCACCCATGGCCACCCGGGCACCAACTTCACCGACGCGGTGGAAGACTGCGGCGCGAGCCTGGACGCCACAACCACCTACTCTGCGACCCAACTAACCCTCGACGTTCCAGCGTCCCGCCTAGCCACAGGCTTGTCTCTGCTATCCGAAGCAGTTTCTGAACCCTTCCTCGACGACGACGACATCGCCAGAAACCGGACGCTGCGACTCACAGAGATACAACACCAACTTGCTAGCCCAGCACACCTCGCAAACATCGCGTTGCGCCGAGCCCTGGTGCAACCCCGATACCGCTCCTCCCGACCCGCTGGCGGCACCCTGGGAACCGTAGCCGATGTGACAGGTGAGGACGCCCGCCTATTCCACGCCCGCAACTACGACCCGGCCTCTTGTGTGCTGGTGGTCGCAGGTGACCTCCCCGACAACATCGAAGACCAACTAATCGACGCGTTCGGCACCTGGCCCACTGCAGATCAGGGCCTGCTGGATCACGAAATCCCCGAGCCGCTTGCGCCCACAGCCAGCCTCGTCCATCGCGTCGGCGCCGTTCAAGCCGACCTGAGACTGGCCCGATTCACGATAGACCGCACGGATCCCCGCTGGGCAGACCTCCAGGTGGCAACCCGAATCATTGGTGGCGCCTTCGGCAGTCGGCTGAATCGCGTCCTACGAGAAGAAAAGGGCTACACCTACGGCGTCGGCATGGGCAACAGCCCCATGCGACACGGAGGATTCTCTGTGGTGCAGACCTCAGTTCGCACCGAAGCCCTCGCCGACACGCTCGCGCTCCTTCCGGGATTGATGGATGCAAACTCCACACCCTTCACCGCCCACGAAGTCGAACAAGCCCGCGACTACCTGATCGAAGCCGCACCCATGCACTACGCGACCGCCGCCGGGGTTGGGCGCGCTGCCAGCAACCTGCTGACCGTCGGCCTCACCTCAGACTTCATCAATGCGACCCATGACGCAATCCGCCGGGTAACCCCCGAATCCGCAACCGAAGTGGCCACCGAACTACTCAGCGCTGACAAGGCGACCCTGGTTGTTGTCGGGGACGCAGAAAGCTGCGAACCCGCAATCCGCGCCGCCGGATGGGACGTGACCACAACCACAGCCGAAGCGGTCAGCGTCCCGTAGCGTCCAACGCGTCCTGCATGGCCTTCTGTACGCAGACCCTTGTCTTGTCGATGAGATCCGCTATAAGCTCGTTGAACTTAGCCCTTGTGAGAGTGACCTCAAGGTGCTTCGGGCCGGTGGAATCCATGGCTATGAAGGGCTGGTTAATAGTGGTCTGGGC
>CAYMMF010000127.1:0-5850 GCA_964391475.1 uncultured Propionibacteriaceae bacterium
CTGAGCCAGAACGGCCGCAGCATCGCGTGCTGGTAGCGCTCGACCATCCCGGTAGTGGCGTGGCCCATCATGACCTAGTCAGCGAGGCATAATGCCTAGCCCCAGCCTGGGGCGCCACCGGTCGGGGCGACAGGACTCGAACCTGCGATCTCCTGCTCCCAAAGCAGGCGCGCTAGCCACTACGCTACGCCCCGTTACGGCTCGCTCATTCTAGGCCGTGATCACCTCATGAGACCAAATCGCCGATCTTCAGCCACGCCAAGCCCTCGTACTCTTCGGGTGCTGCAATCGCATCGCACAGTAGCAACGTCTCGGCGTGGGCTGCGGCGTCCACCGCCCGCGAGCGCAGCGCCCAATTCTCCGGGGTCAGCCGGAGCACCCCAACCAGTCGCCCTGCTTCGGACGCCGTGACGCCCAGCGGTTGGCCGTGGGTATGCCCGCCGCCGAGTCTGTTGATCGCCCCGTGCAGGATCGGACGGAAGGTCTCTTCACTTCTAGTGCCGATCATCCCCATCTCAAGACGAGCCAGGTCGTCCGGGGCTCTTGATGCAACTAACTGGGTGAACCCGATTGGTTCCTTCCCGAGCACGCTGATTCCGGCCAGATAGGTGTGCAGAGCCACCAAGCCGTAACCGAACGTCATCGGCTGCTCGCCTAAGGCTCCCCAGGCGGCACAAAACAGCGCACTGTCCCTGCCCAGACGAGCCAAGTTGGCCGTCGTAGCCACCCCGAATAAGTCGTCGCGATCCAGCCAGTCTGTGCTCTCGCACCAGTCCAGGGCGGCCTCCACGTCCGGCGCGATGCCCAACTGCAACGACTGCGACACCAGGAACCCGAGCGCCGAACTCGCCTGCCTTACGTCGGTTGACACCGCATTCAAGCAGGCATCGCCGATCAACTCCGACACCTTCGGGTTGAAAGACAGCCGCATCATGTGAGAGCCGGACGCCCCCCGTAGCTGCGCGAAATGATGACCCGGCGGGCCGTTCACCACGCTCGCCTCGATCGGGCCTTCAGGCTCTTCGTCCGGCTCGATCACAACCCCCGCTGGCACCACCAACGCCTGGTCAGGGGCATCTATCACCACCGGCCCCCCAGGGCCCCAGGCTGCGTCCGCCATTGGGCTTTGGGTCAAATCCGACCCCGCCGCATCGAACGTCGAGTACGACGCGATCCGCAAAACAGTCTGCGCCCGGCGTCCACCCGTCAGCACGTCGACGGGTTCGACCGCGAAGCGTGCGAACCCCGGACGCTGCGGCGCCACCTCGACGTCGAACAACGACTCCGGTTCTGGATCCGCCAAGAACACCCGCTCCCCTCGCAAGTCTTCCAACCGCCCACGCCTCAACCCAACCGTAACGACGGGCCCCTCCCCCTCCGCAGGCGACACGACCAGGAACCCGGAAGCCCCAGTGACACTCCCCCAGCCCGAGTGCCCGGCCGCCAACTCAAGTTCGCAATCGATCTGCGGAACCGCAACGTCGGTTCCCGGGTCGGCCTCAACAGTCAGGATCAACGACACCACGTCGACGTCCTCGAACACCCGCAGCGTCACCCCGAGACCCTCGGTGTAACCGACGTACGAGAACTCGCCGTGCACGGTCCAATCCGTCGTCGACTCCACCGGGATTCCGAAACGAAGCACCCCAACCGACTCGACCCCCAGCCTCACGGCGAACGCCCGCCCGCACTCGGCTTGCTCCACGACGACACTCATTCCAACCCTCCCGTCGCTCCCGATGGCTGGCAGAACGGGCACCAGTACAGATTCCGTCCAGCCAACTCAGCCCGCACAATCTCTGTGCCACATACCCAGCAGTCGAACCCCGCCCGGCGATATACGTAGACCTCGCCGCCGTGGGCATCCACCCTGGGCGGACGCCCCATCGACTCTGGTGTGTGGTCGTCCGCGACCGTGTCGATTCGACCCGAGCCGACGGCGTCCCTCATCAAAACCACGAGATCGGCCCAAACCGCGTCAAACACTTCCCTTGGGAGATCGGACGCCGGAAGATAGGGGTCGATTCCGTGCCGAAACAGCACCTCGGCACGAAAGATATTGCCCACCCCCGCGAACGCGCTTTGATCCATCAGCAAGGTGGCGATCGGACGCCTCGACCGGGAAACCTTCAGCCAAGCCCTCTCCGGTTCAGCGTCGGCACGGATCGGATCCGGCCCACTGCGCTCGACCACTTCAGCCACCTCGCTCGGTGTGACGAGTCGGCACCACTGCGGCCCTCTGAGTTCGGCCGCCCGCCCACCCGCATCAATCCGCCAGCGCAGCGTCGCCGGGCTGAGCACCGTTGACGGGTCCACGAACCGGAATTTTCCGATCAATCCCAGGTGGATCCACACCACCCGATCGAGGTCAAAGTTCACAAACAGGTGCTTACCCACGGCGTCTGCGTCGACGAGCACCGTTTCGTCCAGAATCTCGGACGCCTCGGCGAACCTCCCCTGCGGGCTGCTCGTATGAACCGGACGCCCCCCAAACGCGCTCGCCAGAGCACGGGCAAGCCGGTGGATGACGTGACCCTCTGGCATGCCGCACCTCCTGTCGGGTCCGGTGTTTCGAGACTAACCCGCAGCCAACCAAGCCGTTTCGATGCCACACCGACCCATGTTCAGATCGACTCCTTACCCACCGACAACGAAATTCGGGCCTACCGTTCGAGTGCGCTTCAACTCGAAGAATCCAGGGTAGGCGGTGACCTTCACGACGCCGTCGAAAAGCTCCCCTGCAGCTTCGCCCGACGGTGCCGGTGAGATCACGGGCCCAAAGAGCGCCATCCCGTTGACGTGAATCACCGGGGTCCCGACGTCCTGCCCGACCGGATCCATGCCAGCGTGGTGCGAGGCCCGCAGTTCTTCGTCGTCGGCGTCGGTGTCGGCGGCCTCCACTAAGTCAGCCGGAAACCCGCAGTCTGCCAGAGCGTCCGCCAGG
Organism: uncultured Propionibacteriaceae bacterium; assembly: GCA_964391475.1. Classification (GTDB taxonomy): domain Bacteria; phylum Actinomycetota; class Actinomycetes; order Propionibacteriales; family Propionibacteriaceae; genus Propioniciclava. Next base: position 2,945 of record CAYMMF010000127.1, read on the forward strand.
GTCGCGTTGTTTGGTTCCTGCTCGCCTGGGTGAATCCTGGTTCCCACAGCGGTGTAGAACTCGCGCAGTGCGTCCGAACCACCGTGGCGCTCAACGGCCATCGCTACCCGCACCGGGCCCCACGCGGCGTCCAGCATCTCGCGGGACTCCTGCGGCAGTTCCCGCCCATCGTTTAGCACCGACAGGCTCATGACGTGGAACGTGGTGCGCACGTCGCGCACTTTCTCGACCTCAAGCATCCATCGCGAAGCCATCCAAGCCCAGGGGCAAACCGGGTCAAACCAAAAGTCAACTGCCAAAGTCATGGGCGTCACGATACGACGTTGATTGCGCAACAAACCAGTGTCGCTCCAAGTCATGTCACACCAGCCCACTAGGGTTGACGCATGTTCCCAGCCAACATCACTCGGGATGAGGCCCAGCGCCGTTCCACGCTGCTGGCGGTTGACGCCTACGCAGTGCGTATCGACCTGTCTGGACGCCTTGGGGACGGTTCGCCAATCCCCGACCCTGAATCCACGTTCTGGACGACCACCCGCATAGCCTTTTCGGCTTCTACCGCCGCTGCGGTTCGGGTGAACCTGATTGCGGAGCGAATGCTGATCGCCACCTTGGATGGCGAACCGCTCGCGGCTGACACCTTCGACGGTGAGCACCTGTCGCTGGATCTCACCGAGGGTGACCACGAATTGATGGTCACCGCTGTGATGCGGTTCAGCCGAACTGGCGAAGGCCTGCACCGGTTCGTCGATCCGGTTGACAACCAGGTCTACCTCTACTCTCAGTTCGAGGTGGCGGACGCTCGACGCGTGTTTCCCACGTTCGAGCAGCCCGACCTGAAGGCCAACTTCGCATTCACCGTAGTGGCACCGGAATCGTGGACGATATTTTCCAATTCGCCCGCCGTGACCCCACAGTCCACCGGCGGCGGCTTTGCGTCCTGGAGCTTCGCTCCCACACCGCGGATTCCCACCTACATCACCGCGGTGTGCGCTGGCGAATTCCACACTGTTCACGACGAGTACGTCAGGGACGACGGCACCACGATCCCGCTGTCGATCGCGGTTCGCCAATCCTTGAAAGAGCATTTGGACGCCGAGCGCATCTTCACCACCACCAAGCGTGGCTTCGAGGTGTTCGAGGAGCATTTCGGCACCCGATATCCGTTCGACGACTACGCGCAGGTATTCGTGCCCGAGTTCAATTTCGGTGCGATGGAGAACGCCGGTTGCGTCACCTTCCGCGACGAGTACATCTTCACCAGCAGGCAGACCAACGCCGCTTACGAAGGCCGCGACAACACGATCCTCCACGAGATGGCGCACATGTGGTTCGGCGACCTGGTCACCATGACCTGGTGGGACGACATTTGGCTGAATGAATCCTTCGCCGAGTGGGCGTCCCACTTCGCCCAGGACGAGATCAGGGCCAAGTACGCCGACCGGCCCGACCCGTGGTCGACGTTCTGCAATTCGCGCAAAACCTGGGCTTACCGGCAAGACCAACTGCCATCCACTCACCCGATCGCGGCTGACATGGTCGACCTGGAGGCGGTTGAGCTCAACTTCGACGGCATCACCTATGCCAAGGGCGCCTCTGCGCTGCGGCAGTTGGTGGCCTTCGTCGGTAAGGAAGACTTCCTGGTTGGGGTCAGGTCTTACTTCGCCAAGCACGCTTGGGGCAATACGCAGTTGACCGATCTGCTCGCCGAGTTGGAGGCCGCCTCTGGTCGAGACCTGTCATTCTTCACGACCGAGTGGCTGCAAACGGCTGGGGTCAACACGCTTGCTGCCCGGTTTGAGTCTCACGACAAGGTGGTGACCTCGTTCGGAGTCAAGCAGTGGTCTCACCCAGACTGGCCGACCCTGCGGCACCATCGCATGGCGGTCGGATTCTACAACCTGGTCGAAGACAAACTGGTTCGCACCGATCGCTTTGAGTTCGATATCGAGGGCGAATACACCGATCTGCCGCTGGTGGTTGGCTCAGCGGTGCCCGACCTGATCCTGCTCAACGACGACGACCTGACGTACGCCAAAATCAGGCTCGATCCGACCTCGCTGCACACCCTGGTCGAGCACGTCCACCAGCTTGATTCCGAACTTGCCCGCGCTCTGGCTTGGGGCGCGACCTGGGATCTGTGCCGTGACGGCGAGATGAGAGTCGTTGACTACGTCGAAATGGTGCTGCGCGGGGTCGCTGTCGAGACCGATTTGACTGCTGTGAACGCGCTGCTCGCCCAGTCGCGGTCTGCGATCGACTACTACTCCGCTCGCACTGACAGGGTTGCGCTTTCTGATCGGTTCACCGCCGGGCTTGCCCGGCTTCTGAAGGACGCCGACCCAGGCTCCGATCACCAACTGGCGATCGCCCGAGCTTTGGCGGTCTCGGTTAGGGACGCCGACGGCGGCGCCGTTCTGCGGGCGTGGTTGACAGGGGACGAGGTTCCTGACGGACTCGTAGTAGACGCCGACCTGCGGTGGCGACTCATGACCGAATTAGCTCGGATCGGGCAGGTGAGCGAGCCGGAGATCGCCGAAGAACTGGAACGCGATAACACTGCCTCCGGCGCAGAGAAGGCCGCTGGGGCTCGCGCAGCAAGGTTGGGGGCAGCGTCCAAAGACGCAGCCTGGAACCAGGCGATGTCGCCCGACACTCCCAACGAGACCCACGCTCAAGTGTGCTCCCAGTTTTGGCATCTGGATCAGGAAAGCGTCAACGGGCCGTACGCCGAGCACTACCTAGACGTGGTGCGCGCAATAGCCGAACAACAAGACGGGTGGGGAGAGCGCAGCACGACGATCCGCCAGCACGTGCTCGGGTTGCTGTTTCCGCGTCCCCTGGCTGACAACGAATTCCTCGGTCGGCTCGACGCGCTGATGGCGGAATTGGATGCCCCCGATTTC
>CAYMMF010000128.1:0-5599 GCA_964391475.1 uncultured Propionibacteriaceae bacterium
ATCGGCAGGCGCTAGTCTGATCAGCGCGTTAGCGAGCTGCCGGTTGATTGATTCTTTCGACAGGCTGCCTACGAAGTAGCCCACTGATATCGACATGATGCGCTCCTTTCGCTGCGGCGAGCTGCGGCGGTTCTTTGGTAAGCCCTCGCCGTACTGAGATTGTAGGCAACGGTGACCTGTGGCCAACAAGGGGTGTGGGGCTGGTCGACGCAGCCTCACCCAGCGCTGAGGACGAACGTACACATGCCGCGATAGGATGGCTCCCATGACGTACTACTTCGCTGGCAACCCGCGCGCTAAAAGTGAGCGCGTGCGCTTGTGGCAGTGAAATCGGGTCCGAAGATGCCATCCGGTGAGACCGTGGGCACGCGTCGGGGACGCCGCAACGACCCAGGCCGTCGAGACCGAATCATTGATGCCTGTCTCGACGTGATCGCAGAATCGGGCGTCGCAGGTGCCTCGCATCGACGCATCGCGCAGGCGGCGGGCGTCCCATTGGGGTCTATGACCTACCACTTCGGCGGTATCGACGAGGTCCTGCACGAGGCTTTCACCCGGTTCGCCACGTCGGTCAGCGAAGGGTTCGAGCGGCGAATGGCTGCAGCGGTGGACGTAGCGTCGGCGCGCGAAGCTGTGGTGGCGATCATTGCCGAAGACGTCTTCGGCAGTCACCGGGACCATGTGCTTACCCACGAGTTGTACACGTTGGCTGCTCGTGAGCCCGCGTACCGGGATTTGACGACTGCGTGGATGGCGCGTAGTCGCACCGCGCTGGAGCGTCACTTCGATCCGCAAACCGCACGGCTTCTGGACGCGCTAATCGAAGGGTTGACGATCCACTACGCGCTTGACGATTTACCACGCGACTCAGGAGAGGTTGCCGTTGCGGTAGCCCGCATAACCGGTGCCCCGAAAGGATAGAGGCAGGCGCTGGCGCGTGAGCAATTTTGTTGCGCGCGGATCGTTTTAGAGGTCAGCGCCTAGCCCTCCGGTGAGGCGGGCGTGGAACGCGCTGGTGTATTCGTTCATCCCGATGATCTCGACGGTCTTGCCGTTTTGGGCGTATTTCGTCTCGATCGCGTCGAGGGCGGCGACGGTGGAGGCATCCCAGATGTGAGATTGGGTGAGGTCGATGATGACACGCTTGGGGTCTTCGGTGTAATCGAACATGGTGGTGAGGTCATTGCTGGACGCAAACAGCAGTTGCCCTTCAATCGTGTAGCGGGCGATGGTGGTTCCCTGTTCTTCGATGACCTCGCGGTTCACGTCGAACAGATGTGCGACGTGCCGCACAAACATGACTGATGCGACGAATACGCCCACGATGACGCCGATGGCGAGGTTTTGGGTGGCGAGGACGACAGCGACGGTGATGACCATGACAGTCGTCTCGCTTTTTGGCATTCGCTTGAGCGTGGAGGGCTGGATCGAGTGCCAGTCGAAGGTGCCGACCGAAACCATGACCATCACTGCGACCAGGGCTGCCATTGGGATGATCGCGACGACATCGCCAAGGGCGACGATGAGGATCAGTAGGAACACGCCCGCCAGGAAGGTCGAGATGCGGGTGCGGGCGCCGGAGGCTTTGACGTTGATCATGGTTTGGCCGATCATCGCGCATCCGCCCATGCCGCCGAAGATGCCTGAGACGAGGTTCGCCACTCCTTGGCCCCAGGACTCGCGGGTCTTGTTCGAGTGGGTGTCGGTGACGTCGTCGACGAGCTTCGCGGTCATCAGAGACTCCATGAGCCCCACGAGTGCCATCGCGAAGGCGTAGGGGGCGATGATCGTCAGGGTCTCCCAGGTCAGCGGAACGTTTGGGATGAACAGTTCGGGCAGGCTCCTGGGGAGTTCACCCTGATCGCCGACGGTGGGCACGTGGATAGAGAAGATCACAGCGGTGGCGGTGACGACGATGATCGACACCAGCGGTGCTGGGATTACTTTGGTGATCTTTGGCATGAGCACCATGATCAGCAAGCTAACTGCGACCAGAGGGTAGACCATCCAGGGCACCCCGATCAGCTGCGGAAACTGGGTAGTGAAGATCAGGATCGCCAAGGCGTTGACGAAGCCGACCATGACGCTGCGGGGGATGAACCGCATCAGCTTCGCCACCCCTAAGACGGCGAGCACGATCTGGACGATGCCCGCAAGCAGCACGGTGGCGATGAGGTAGTCCATGCCGTAGTTGCGGTTCACAGGTGCGATGACGAGCGCGATCGCGCCCGTGGCGGCGGTGATCATCGCGGGGCGTCCACCGACGAACGCGATGGTCATGGCCATGATGAAAGAGGAGAACAGGCCGACCTTGGGATCGACGCCCGCGATGATGGAGAAAGAGATCGCCTCGGGGATCAGCGCCAAAGCCACGACGAGGCCGGCGAGGGCTTCTCGGGTGAGGATGCGCGGGGATTTCAGCGCGGTCAGCACTGAGGGATCGGGACGGTACCGGTTGCGGTCATCGGTGGTGGTCGTCGCCGTCTTCATGGTGCGGATCTCCTTGTCAACCGTTTGAATCGTGGGGTGTAGGCAGGGTTGCGGCGTCCCCAAGCTACCGCTTTGAAGGACGCTCGTAGCCTTGTTGACCGATGAGTTCATCAAGCGCTCGCACCTCCAGGCGTAGCTGCGTCGAACACGTAGGGAACCCCCGCGACTCTGCCCGTCCGGTCTCACGACCCCCGCGCAAGGCACAAATCCCCGTTGAGACACGCCCGCATGGTTCGAACCGTGCGCTTGAGCCCTAAGAGAGGGGATGCGCCCGAACGGGTTTCAAGTGGAGTGAGTAAGTAGTGCCGTTGAGAACTTTGCTCCCGAGGGGAAAACCCTTGCCAACCGACTAAGGCATGTAGTTTTTGCGGTCTCGCGGCGTCCACCGTTCGGCCGCGTTATCCGGCTCTTCCTGATAGCTTTCGCGTTGTGACGCAGCCGTGACGAGACATGTATTCATGTCGCACGAACTTGACCATGACGTCCGGCTTGTTGCCCAGATTCGTTTCAACGACGTTCCATCCGTGCTGCACGTAGGCGAACTCGGACTTCTTTGCCTCGCTGGTAGGACGGACGCGCCATTCGCGCGCCGCCCGACGCGAAGGACTACGTTGGCGACTGTTCGAGCTCGTCAGGACGGTCATGCTCGCTCGGGACGGTTAAATCACCCGAGTACACACCGTCCCAGTTCCCTTGCGCCTCGAAGAAGGCCATCGGCGACATCGCGTCCGATCAGACCACGACGTGCCCAAGCACCACGTTAGGAATCCATCATGACCTGCGCCAGCCTCATCAAGAAGACGCTCACTCAAGCGACTGTGGTGATTGCCGTCACTCTCGGCGCCTCGGCCGTCTTGACCGGATGCACGTCGGGCTCGCCCGGCGTCCCGCCAGCAGCCTCGACAGTCACGCCGCCCGCCGCGGAAGAGAGAAACATGCTTGCCGACCACGGGTTGGCCGAGTTGGACGCCCGCCAGGTGATCGAAAAGCTGGACGCGATGCCGCTCGCCGAGCGGCCAAAGGATCTGATGGCGTCCATCCGACCGGATCGGCTGATCATAAGCGACGATCAACGCGGTGAGATCAGCCTCCCGATGCCGACCGATCAGTTCTACGTTTCGTTCGCGCCCTATATTGATCAGACGCATGATTGCCACTTCCACAGCCTCACCACCTGCACCGGTGAACTCCGCAACGCCGATGTTCAGGTGAAGGTGACCGACGATGTCACCGGTGAGGTGCTCGTGGACGACGAACTGCGCACCTTCGACAACGGGTTCCTCGGGTTGTGGCTGCCGCGAGACATCAATGCGATCCTCACGGTCGAATACCAGGACCGGACCGCCACGTCACCCGTCACCACCAAGGGCGATGAAGCTGCCACATGCGTGACGACCCTCCCGCTCAAGCTTTGACGGGTTTCACCGATACCGAACATAGTTGAGCGCAGCGGCAACAAAGCAGATTGGAGATGGAACATGTCTTTTTCGGTCGGGTATTTCGTCGGCAGCCTGTCGAAGCAATCGATCAACCGCCACCTGGCAAACATCTTGATCGGTTTGGCCCCCTCAACGCTGGAGTTCACCGAGATCCCTATTGGGAACTTGCCCCTGTACAACCGTGACTTCGACGCCGACTACCCAGAGGTTGCGCTCGCCTTCAAGAAGCAGATCACCGACAGCGATGCCCTATTGTTCGTGACGCCTGAATACAACCGGTCCGTGCCGGGGGTGTTGAAGAACGCTATCGACTGGGGCTCTCGTCCGCCCGGCCAACGGGCCTTCACCGGTAGGCCCGCCGCCGTGATCGGAACCTCCACTGGCGGACCGGGGACGGCGATGGCCCAGCAACACCTGCGCAACACGCTAGCTTTCCTGGACGTGCCAACCATGGGACAGCCTGAAGCGTTCATCCAGTACACCCCGGAACGGTTCGCTACCGACGGAACCCTCAAGGACGAATCGACCAGACAGTTCCTCCGCACCTGGTTGGCCGCCTATGAGAAGTGGGTCACCAGGTTTATTGACCACGACTGAAGACGTTTCGAAGCCGCCACCCCACCAAGCAAGAGAGCAGAGTTGAAGGTGAAGGCGTAGGGCGTCGTACCATTCGCAAGCGCTACTTCGGGTCGGTCGCCTACTGTCGGAAGGCCTCCTGCTGCTGTAATGAGCGCATGACGCTGATCAACAATGTCGTCTACGTCGACGGTATGCGCTCGAGTTCGCCGACCCTTGAGGAGACTTTCGAGACACTCCGCGACACGGGCGGTGTCGCGTGGATCTCGCTCTATCGGCCTGACGAGTCTGAACTGCGGGCCCTGGCCGCCGAGTTTTCCTTGCATCCGCTGGCGATGGAGGACGCCGTATCGGCACATCAGCGTTCCAAAATTGAGCGGTACGCTGAGACAACTTTCCTGGTGTTACGCCCTGCCCAGGTGGTGGCGGGGCGCGTCGTCGTGGGCGAGTTGCATCTGTTTATCGGTCCCAACTACGTCATTAGTGTCCGCCACACCGACTTCCCCGACCTTGCGAGCGTCCGGCGTCGGATGGAAGCCCAGCCGAAAGAGCTGGGCATGGGACCGACAGCCATCCTCTATGCGATCCTCGACCAGGTCGTCGACGACTACGCCCCCGTCGTCCGTCATCTGATGGACGCCATCGACGATGCTGAGGATGCGCTCTACTCCACCGACCCCGCAGTCCCCAAGCGGCTGCATGCGCTCATTCGAGATGTCATCCTCATGCAGCGCGCGGTGCACCCAGCCGACGAGTTCCTCGCCGAGTTGCGGGAGCATCACACCGACAACCCCGCCGAGGAACACCTGCAAGCGCACCTGCGCGACGTACATGACCATGTGCTGCGCGTCTGCGGGCAGGTGGACGCCTTCCGCGACATTCTGGCGTCGGGGCTGCAACTTCACATCGCGCTGGTGGGGCAACGGCAGAATGAGGAGGTCGCCAAGATGACCGAAGCTGCCTTACAACAAACGGAGCAATCCAAGAAAGTGTCCGCCTGGGCTGCCATCCTATTTACGCCCACGGTCATCGCCGGCATCTACGGCATGAACTTCGCCCACATGCCGGAGCTGAATTGGCTACTTGGGTACCCA
>CAYMMF010000128.1:5609-5846 GCA_964391475.1 uncultured Propionibacteriaceae bacterium
GCTGGCTCTGATCCCGGTCAGGCAACTACGCGCCACGGACGACGCACCTTGCCATCCTGAACACGACGGCCGCTTAGAATACTGGCCTGCGAGGTCTAATCACTGATGCGCGCAAGCTGAATCTGTGGTGCCACCGTGGGGCATGAGAACAACAGTGCGGCTCGACCCCGAAGTCGCGGCAGCGGCAGAACGCTTGCGCAGAGAGCGCCATATCGGTCTCGGTGAGGCCGTCAATGA
>CAYMMF010000129.1:0-3276 GCA_964391475.1 uncultured Propionibacteriaceae bacterium
TGCGGTTTCTGGGGTTGTGGTCTCCCTCGACAGCGACAGTTGGAAAATAGGCCACTGGCGACGGGTGGTTGAGGTCATACCCCGGTTGGCTGAGGCCCTTGCCAGACGCACCAACGGCGCTCCTCAGGGACCGAACCCCGGACGGCTGAGGAGCATCCGAAGGGTCGTCTCGAAGCCCCTCCCCACACCCTTCGAGACGGCTGCGTTGCAGCCTCCTCAGGGACCGAACCCCGGACGGCTGAGGAGACCCGAACAGTGAGACCGCCACGACCGTTGGCACCTGATAGCAACAACACCGGAGAAGACAACAAGGCCACTTCGAATGGAATACATGCCGAGCGCCAGGAGGCTATCGCATCCGATGGACCACATTGAGACCACCGCGGCTTTCGCGCGCCAAGCGCGCTTCTTCGTAATCTCCTGATTGGCGAACTGTTCATACTAGTTGGACGGCTCTGCGGCGATGACCGCCTCAATGAATGCGATCACTTCGAGGATGACGAATCCGAGGCAGAACTAGCCCAAGAAGCTGGCACCCACGAGCTGAATCTGTTATTTCCAAGCGTCATGCCAAATCTTTCTAAACCGGACGAAGTCACACCTTCGATGAGGTAACCCATGGAGCCACAGCCTGTCGGTGAGCCGGCGCGGATAGGTGCCCTTCGGCCACCTATCCCAAAAGGCAGAAAAGGAAAGTCCCCTGTTTCGGTAGATGATGCAGTCAATTATCATCAAATAAAACATTTGAAATCGACTAATGCTCCAAAACCGGTTGCGTGATTAAGAATGCCAATAAAACCATCTCGGTTTCTTGACAACAGGAATTAATAAATTTTACTCTCTTGACTCTTGAGATGGACGGATCTCAATAAAGGTCACTGTGCGCAGGGGGAAGCCACACGATGAACTTCAAACAAACCTGGCTTGAGCGCGCCCAAACAACGCTGGTAACAGGCAACCGAGCGCGCCGAGCCCAAGCTACTGAGGTGTTCGCTGACCCTACTGGCAGTCGCGCACACTCACTAAAGCTCGTTACCGCAGCAATGGCAACCACCTTCACCATCGCGGTTTCCGTGATCCTCGGGGTCGGGATAGCGAGCCCGTGGGGAAAGCAACCATTTAATCTTGAGTCCATCGCCCCACGCGGCACCGAGCAACATCTGCCTGTAGTGGGACTCGGCCCAGTGGAACGGGTGGGTGCAGTGCACCGATCCAATGGTGATGTTTGGGTCACAGATCTGGTGACAGGCGAATGGGTCCGCAAGTTGACCCAACCGGAGATCCTCCGGATCGGCGACGCAACACACGTGCTCAACAAGTCGGGATACGACACGGACGAAAAGACCATCCTGCTCACGTTCGACGACGGCCCAGATCCCAAGATCACACCACGACTCCTGGATGGGCTCAGCGCCGCTGGCGTCCCCGTGACTTTCTTCGTGTTAGGAAAATTCGTCGCACAGCATCCCGACATCGTCGATCGAATGGTCCGAGAGGGTCACACCGTGGGCGGGCACACGGTCCACCACCCCGAGTTGGGCGAGTTTCCCCGCTGGCGTCAACAATACGAGTTGGTCTCTACCGACCGACTAATCCGTGCAGCGGCAGGTGTGTCGTCCAGCACCTGGCGCCAACCTTATGACGACGGTGTCGGCGCCGACGGCACGCAGCAAATCAACACCCTTTTGCTGGCCCAGCAGCTCGGGTACACCCACATTGGCTACGACTGGGACACGACTGACTGGGAAATCGTTGCGCGCCCTGGCGCCACGGCCAACGACATACCACTACCCGACCTCGCATCCGGGCGTTCTATGACGATTCTTCTGCATGATGCGGGTGGACCTAACCGAGAGGTAACCGTCGATTATGTGCTCAACCGGTTGATTCCGGCTGCGACCGCCCACGGCTACACCTTTAGCACCGTTCCGTCCACCAGTTCGTTGGGTACTGACGCGAACGTGAGCGTCGTTCCGGGCTTCGCAGACAAAACAACACTGTTCATCACAAAGGCTCTCTTCCAGTGGCCAACCCCGGTGATGTTGGTGCTCTTCGTGACGACTTTGTCGCTGGCCTTCGCCTTCGGTGCCACCAATGCCCTGTTAGCACTGATCCGCTACCGTCGGCGACGCCGCACGCAGTGGGGGGACGCTTCGCAGCTTCCTGTGATTCCAGTAACTGTGCTCTTGGCGGCTTTCAACGAAGAGACGGTCATCGAACGGACTATTCGCAGTGTATTGCGCAGCCACTACCCGCTTGCTGAGGTCCTCGTGGTGGACGACGGATCCACGGACCGTACAGCCGAAATCGTGCGTGAGTTGGCGGTGGAGGATTCTCGGGTTCGTCTGGTATCGCAGCCCAATGCAGGCAAGTCAGCGGCGCTGAACAGAGGAATCGTCGAACTGCACGGAGAGATCGTGGTCACGATCGACGCAGACACAGTGGTGACACCGCAAACGGTCACGAATCTGGTGCGACGATTCGCCCACGATTCGGAGGGCAACCTCGGTGCCGTAGCCGGAGTGGTACGCGTCGGCAATCGGACTACGAACCTCATCACGCGCTGGCAGGCGCTTGAGTACGTGTCGCAGATCGGCATCGACCGGGCTGCCCAATCTCTGCTCAACGGCATCGCGATCGTGCCTGGCGCCTGCGCCGCCTGGCGGCGGACCGCGCTGCTTTCGGTTGGCGGTTTCCCGGCAGACACGCTGGCTGAGGACTCCGATCTTGCAATGACATTGCACGAGAACGACTGGCGCGTCGAACAAGACGATGAAGCTTACGGTTTCACCGAAGCCCCCGAGACGCTGGACGACCTCTTAAAGCAACGCCTCCGTTGGACATTCGGGATAATGCAGGCGACCTGGAAGCACCGGCGGCTGCTCTTCAACACGAAGCATCCAGGTATCGGTTTCTATGTGCTTCCAAACTACTTGCTGTCTTTGATTGTCCCGCTGTTCTTGCTGCCTCTCACCTTGTTGATGACCCTCGTCGCCCTGCAATCTGGCGGGATGGTGGTACTCGCTGTGGGTTTCGGCACGTTCGTCGTCCTGCAGTTCGTCTTGACCGCAATCGCGGTGAAACTCATGGGTGAGAGCCGCAAACACCTGCTAATGGTCCCGTTGTATCGGGTGATATTCGAACCGCTTCGCGCCTATCTACTCTATTCGACCACAATTACCGCGCTGAAAGGGACCCGGGTCAAATGGAATCGGGTTACACGCAACGGTACCGTCGATGTGGAGTTGGACGAGAAGCAACCTAGAGAAGATTCCA
>CAYMMF010000129.1:3286-5826 GCA_964391475.1 uncultured Propionibacteriaceae bacterium
TGGCCGAGCCCACTCGCTCACCTGCCATGGTGGGAGGCGAGCGATGAGCGCCATCGAAAAAGAGTCGACGCAACAAGGCGCCAACGTTGACCCGTCGCAACGTCTGGACGCTGAGGAGCTAAGTGGACTAGGTGCATCTGCCCAACTTGCACAAGTGGACGGTGCGCGCAACCGGTATTTCGATGCGCTGCGGGCTGTCGCCTTGTTGCGGGTGTTGCTGTTCCATCTTTTCAGCTGGACGTGGCTGCCGTTGATCTTCCCATCTATGGGAGTGATGTTCGCCATGGCTGGATCTTTGATGGCCAGTTCGCTCGATCGCTCGAAAACACCTTCGGTCGTCATTCGCCGCCGCCTCCGACGGCTGTTGCCCCCGTTGTGGGCTTTCGGTGCGGTGCTCGTCCCGGTCATGTTCATCACGGGATGGACGGCTACGATCGACGGGGCGCAGTCTCCTGGCTGGTCGATGCTGGCATGGCTGTTCCCTATCACCGAACCTCCTGCGTCCGACATCGCCTACGAGTGGGCACTGCCGCTTTGGTACCTTCGAACCTACTTGTGGTTAGTGTTGATCTCGCCCGCATTGCTGTGGCTGTGGCGACATTGGCCCAAAGTCATGATGACTCTTCCCTTCCTGAGCCTGCTACTGCTAGTCGGGGGCCTAGTTCAGGTTGGTGGCGCGATTGGCGATTCTGCGGTGTCGATGCTGACTTATGTCACCTGCTGGATGATCGGTTTCGCTCACCACGACAACAAGTTGCAACAGTGGCGTCTGCAATCGGTTCTGGCAGTCGGTGCGTTACTCGCAGCAGCGGGGGTGATCGTGGCGGTGCGCTATCCACTGGCTGGCTCCGAGGGCATCGCAGTCGGGGACATTCCGGTCGCAACCACTTTGTTCAGTCTCGGCTTCTCGATGGTGTTGTTACGTCTGCCCCTGAAATTCTCGTCCGTCAATCGGATTCCGATGCTTAACGCCTTGCTGGACGCGGTGAATCGCAGAGCCATGACGATCTACATCTGGGGGAACATGTCTATCTGGCTGGCGTTGACTGCGATGGACCGATTCGGGATGTATGAGACGCTGCCCGAACTCTGGTGGCCGTCCGTATCCCTTGCGCTCACTTTGTTGGTGGTTGCTGTCATCGTTCTGATAATCGGTTGGGTGGAGGACCTAGCGGCTCGGCGCCAGCCGCAACTGATTCCTGTGGGCGGAGCGATGGTCCGCTCTGGTGACTCAAGGCGGGGTCCGTGGAGTCACATGGTCTCTTCGAGTACCAAAGACACTGTGTCGGCGTGAGCGCGACCAGAGGTGTGGAGCCTAAAGTCACTACGCGAATGACCAGGGGCAGGGCTGCCACACTAGTGGCGGCGGGGCTGGTGGCCGTGTTCGCCGGCATCACACTTCTCGGCTTGTATGGTCCGCGCACCAGCGAATTCGTCCGGTGTGTCGCGCCCACGGGCTTGACTGGCGATCTGCACTCCAGCCAGGGGATGCGCAATATTGCCCAGATGCTGGTCGGGTCAGCAGAGAATTCCAGTCTGTACTGGGAGGAGCATGCCGGGTATCTGAAGTACAACGTCGAAGGCAACGAAAAGTGGAACCGCGGCTACACCGGTGGAATCATCGGATTCACCTCTCGTACTTCAAGCATGCTGGAGTTGGTGAAACGCTACGATGCGCTGCAACCCCGCAATCGATTGTCCCCGTTCCTGCCTGCGTTGGATGCGGTCAACGGCACGTCGTCGATAGAGGGACTAGGACCAGACTTCGAAGAGGCCTGGAGCGCGTCGGCAAACGACCCGCTCTTTCTCCAGGCGCAGGTGGGACTGGCAACCGACTGGTATCTGAACCCGGCACTGAAGCAGGCTTCCGAGGATGGCGTCGGAGCGTTCGGACAGTTCGCCTACTACGACGCGATGATTCAGCATGGTGCCAGCGGCTTCGAGGCGATCCTTGAGGACATACACCAAACCAACGTCTTGCCTCCGTCCGACGGTGGAGACGAGACAACATGGCTGCAAGCTTGGCTGGACGCCCGGGAGTCGTACATGACTCAGGAGGTCTCGGAAATCACGGCTACCCGGGTCACAACCGCCCAACAAGGTCTTTTGGACGCTGGCAACCTGGAACTGCGCACTCCGTTGGCTTGGGAGGTTTACGGTGACCAATTTCGCATCCAGGTAGCGCCATTCTGCAGATTCTGGTGAGTGCAGGGTCGAAGGGGCGGACGCGTCTTATGACCTCGCTTTGAGTCAGCGAAGGAACCAGTATCAAATGCTTATCTTCGTCCAGGTGTGGGCATAGAAGAGCTGTGAGTCTCATAGAAGCGTCTGGGCGATTGCTCAGACGCTCATGGCAGGCGACAGGCAGCGTTTGGGCATGACGTTTGGCCCCAGGTTGAATGTTCGGTTCCCTGAGGAGGAGCGTAGCGACGTCTCGAAGGGTGGTGGTGGGGCTTCGAGACGCGCCTGCGGCGCTCCTCAGCCATGTTGTCTGGGGGCTTTGTTGGTGTGTGATTTTCGGTGGGGTTGTGCGCTCGTGC
>CAYMMF010000130.1:0-5759 GCA_964391475.1 uncultured Propionibacteriaceae bacterium
GTTAAATAGTCAGGGCGGGTTTTCGCGTGCGACAAGTCGCCCGCGCCGGACGGGAATCAGGTGGCTGACCCGAATCTAGAATGAAGTGCTAGAATCGATGTCATGACGTCGATCACGCTCACCGAGCTGAACCAGAACCCCTCCCGCGCGACGCGGCTTGCGGACCACGGTGAGGTGATCGTGATGCGCCGGGGACGGCCCGCCTACCGCATCACCAGGATCGAATCGGACGGGGATCCTCTAGACGAACTTGTCGCCGCAGGACTCGCCCGCCCCCCTCGCAGCAGGACTCCCCGGTCGACGCGGCGTTTCCCGACTCTGGCGACCACGGTAGACCTGGGTGCAGCACTGGATGCCGAGCGAAGCCGTTTCGATGACCTCGCCTGAGCGCATCTGGTTCGTCGACTCGTCGGTGCTGCTGCGCGCGATCGCGGACAAGTCGACTGCCGCCCGCACGTGGTTCGAGTCCGCCTACGCTGCTGGCGACCGTTTCGTCGGCTCGCGCATCCTGGAACTGGAAGTGCTCCGCGTCGTCAAGAACGCGAGGCTGGCGCTCGACGTCGCCCTGGAGTATCTCGATGAGTTCGCGCTAGTGGCCGTAGGAGACGAACTGATCGACGAGGCGATCGCTCTCGATGCAGGGCTCGGCGGTGCCGACTCGCTGCACATCGCGGCTGCCCTGCGCCTCGGGATCGACAGCGTCACCGTCGTTACCCACGATGCGCAAATGGCCAAGGCCGCACTGGCCCTCGGGTTCGCAGTGCTCGACCCGGTCACAGATGACCCTCGCCGAGGGGCTGTGGCCTGAGGGGTTCCTTCTGGCCAAAATTCAGAACGGAGCTCATGAACGTGCGGGCAAGGCGGCAAGCAACTTCACGTTGCGCATCCCGCCGCCGGACTCCGACCTGGTGCAGCAGGTGCACAAGGACCCCTCCATCTTCGACTTCCTCGTACTCGACGACGACTTTCACGAACACGAGCTTGAGCTTGGGCTGATCGCCCACCTGAAGAAGTTCCTGAGCGAGTTGGGTCAGGGCTTTACGTTCGCCGGACGCCAGCACCACCTGAACATCCAGGATCGCGACTTCTACCTCGACCCGCGCTTCTACCATCTGCGACGGTACGAGGGAGACGAGCCCACGATCGTCCTTCACAGCGGTACTCCCGGGGCGTCGAGAGACCGCGTAGACCCCGCGGTCTAGCCGGTTGACCAGGGTTTTTGTCTTGGGGGCGGAGTTGCCGAACGTACTACTCAGGCACCCCAGATGAAACCCGTTCCGACAAGGTCAAATAGTCAGGGCGGGTTTTCTCGTTCAAAATTCGCGCAACAGCCAGACCGGCCCGTGTCTGGAGGAAGCTCGCCCACCTCCACACCTTCCTAGGCGACTGCGTGGAACTCGATGCGGACGCCGAGCTTATTCAGCAGCGTCCAGATCGTTGCAAAGGACGGGTTGCCGTCCTCGCTGATTGCCTTGTACAGACCCTTACGGGTGATGCCGACTTCGCGCGTTCGCTGCTGCTCTCGCTTAGGTCGGCCGCTGCGCGCTGGAGGCAAGCCTGGGCGAGGTCGACCTGGTCGGGGTCGGACGACCCTCCGAGGGTGCGGTCGTGATCGACCCACCGGCGCCGATGACCCGGGCAGGATTCATCGAGGAGTCAGCCACGCGGCGGATACGTGAGGTACTTACCGTCGAAGGTGACGACGACCCGGTCGCCCTTGGGGTCCTCACGGCGGGTGACGCGGACATCGAAGTCGATGGCGCTCATGATGCCGTCGCCGAAATCCTCATGGATGATCTCCTTGATGGCAGCGCCGTAGACCGCGATGGCCTCGCAGAAGCGGTAGATGGTTGGGTCGTTGGCGAGGTCGCCCAGCCCTGGACGATAAGGTTGGCGCTGGAGCGCGCGGACGGTGTCGTCGGCGAGGCCCAGCAGTTCACCCAGCTTGACTGCGGCCGACTCCGGCACAGGATGCATGCCCAGCAGCGCTGAGATGGTCCACTCACGAGGCTCGTCGATGGCCTCGGCGATCTGGGACCAGGTCAGTCCTGCGCGCTCCTTCGCATCGCGGATCTTCTGGCCTGCCTCATCCTTAGCAGTGTTGTAAGACACTCTTCCTCCTTGAAGTCTGGGGTTTCGTCGAGCCTAGCCAATCGGGGTCAGGAGAATCGCTTTCAGTTGTCGTGAGCCAGGCTCCGGCTACCTGCACCGCGCGGTCGGCGGATTGGCAGCTATCGCCAGTCCGCGGGAATCATCCAGCGTCCGCGGAGACGGAACGCGGGAATCGTCTGTCGCTTTGCCCGATTGGTTGCTGCTGCACCAGGAATACCGACGGTGCGCGCCCAGACGGCGAGCGGGACGACTCGCGGGCTCTCGATCAGCGCCAGCCGCTTATGGATCGCTTCGCGCAGGAGCAGCCCAAGTAGCCGAGTCATTCCGGTGTGATCGTCCGTCACCGCATATCGGCTGAGCAGCGGGTAATAATCCGTCCGGCGGTTCCGTGCCCGCACGATCACCGGAGGCAGCCCGAGGTCATGCAGCTGCTTGTTGATCAACACCCGACCGATCCGGCCATTGCCATCCACGAACGGATGGATGATCTCGAACTCGCAATGAAAGCGCGCGACAGCATCCAGGTAGGACGACGGCACGTCCGCCCGATACTGCCGCAAGGCAGCCGACACCAGCCCGGAGACGAACTCTGGGTTCGCCCCAACGTGCCCGCCAACCTGCACCCACTCCCCCGCGCGACGGAACCTGCCCGCCGCCTCGTCGCGAATCCCGGTGAGCAGCATGCCGTGCCAGCGAAGAATCAGCTGTGTCGAGAGCGGTTCAGCGCTGCCCATCAGGTCCGACGTGACGGCAGCCAGGTTCCTCGCCTCATACACCTCACGCAGATCGGGGTTCCCCGATGGCAAACGCCCGTCGAGGATACGCTCGGTGTCGTCAAGGGTGAGCGTGGAGTTCTCGATTGCGTTCGACTGCTGCACTGACTCGGCCAACTCAGCAAGCGATATCTGCTCCAGCGCCTCAGTGCGCTCCGCCTCCATGGACCGATAGCGGCAGACCAAGACGTCGAGCCGATCACGCGTCCTCCGATCCATCACAGATCCAATCTACCGTGAATCCAGACATTTTCACCAACAATTCACGCAACTTGAAGCCAAACAGAACCCCTCATCATCCCCGACGAAGCGCGGCGCCAGGCGTTGCTCCCGCGCGGGAGTCCCCTCATCATCGGACCGGGGTGACGTGAGGTTTCAGAGCTGGAGGTGCAGTCGGAGTGCGTCGTCGAGTTGGGTGACCAGGTGGGTGGGGAGGCGGCCGATTACCGGGCCGATGCGTTCGACCGATACCGAGCGGACTTGTTCAGCCTGGGCCTTGGAATCCACCCGGACGCCGGTCTCCTCAGCGCGGAGAAGGACCTGGAACGGGAAGATCCGGGCGGTGTTACTGGTGATCGGCACGATCGTGACCACGCCTCGGCCGAGTCGAGCCGCGGTTGAGTTGGCGCGGTCGTTGCTGACGATGATCGCCGGTCGGCGCTTGTCGGCCTCCCCAGTCCGCGCCGGTTCCAGATCGGTCAGGCGAATCTCGCCTCTAAGCATCAGCCGATCCCGTCCGCAACGGTGACCGCCCAGGCCTGGGCGTCGCCGGAGTCGTCCCATTCCTGCCACGCCGCGGCGTAGGCGCCCTCCAGTTCGGGATCACCCAGAAGCCTGATCGCGTGCTGGATTGCTGCCGACCGGGACCCCAGACCGGCAGACCGTGCGTACTTGTCGAGCGTCTCGACCTCGCTCGGGGAGAGACTGACGCTCAGCTTCACCTTGCTCATACCAATATGGTAGTACCCATACAACTACCGCAGTAGCATCATAAGTAAGTTAGTGGACACCACGCCGCCAGCTCTGATTCGAACCCGTTTGCCGCGAAGATCGTTTAGTCCCCTAAACTACTTTGGTGGATGATTCACCAGACCAATCTCCCGACGGGGAACCGCCTACGGACGGAGCCGGGAGAAGACCATTGCGTTTCAAGGTCGGTGTCGGGCTGCTGGTCCTTTACGTGATCATGCTCCTAAGCGTTGCCGTGATCGGGGTCCTCCCCCTGGAACTGGGAGCAAAGGTGGCCACGGTATCGGCGGTACTGGTGTCCTCTGAGGTGGTCTTCCTGTTGGGTGTGATCGGCATCGGCAAGGAGGCCTACCAGGCGTTGAAGGCGAAGTTCCACCTCAAGAAAGCGCCACGATGACACTCGAAAGGAAACCCGCCGTCCACCCAGAGGAACCCTCCGCCGAAGGTGCGCTGGCTGCCGGGATCAACAATCTGATCCTTGAGCTGTGGATCGCGACCGATCGTGGGGGTCCGCATTACGAGGAGTTTGAACTTACCAACCAACAGCACACGATTCTGACGATAATCATCCTGCATCCCGGCACGACCCCCAGAGCCTTGTCGCAGGCGCTGGGAATAACCAAAGGAGCGGTCAGCCAGCATCTGCTGAAACTGGAGGACGCCGGCTACATCGTGCGCAGCCGCAGCCTGAAAGATCGCCGGGTTCAACTGCTGGGTCTCGGGCAGCGGGGCCTGGCCTATCGGGCGGCCGTGTCGGAATTTGAGAGCTTCAGCGCCGAGCGTTACCGGACCCGACTATCCGGCTCCGACATCGTCGAGATTGTCACCGCTTTGAAGAAATTGCGCAACGCCCTCCGGGAGTGACGTCGTTGTGGCGCCACCCGGTGTTTGTTGGCCGGAATCGCCACCGCCGTCCAGGTAAGCACGAGATGGCTTCCGACATCTGCGAGCGAGTCGTGATACCGGACAATGGTGTTGATGAAGGTGCTACCGAGATCTTCCTTGCCTCGCATGCGGAGCACAACGACCGAATCGGTGGAGGTGGCTTCGGGGACGGGGAGCTGGTTCTCAAACGCCTGGGCGGAGGCGAAGAACAGGCTCCCGTACGGGGTGAGTACAATGATCTCGCCCGTCGGCATGGTCTTCGGTGGATCGGTCTCGGTGGGTCGGGACGTGTCGGACCCAAACGTCCAACGTTTGACCGTGACCCGATTCGACTGCTTGGCAACGAACAGGATCACCGAGATCCCCACACCGATCATCACTGCGTACTGCATGGGCCCGAGCAGGGTGAGAATGAACGTCGTGGTCATCACGGTCGCCTGCGTCAACCCGGTCCGCCACACCATCCGGATCTGGTCGGGCTTGAGGGTGCGGTACCCGATCAATACCAGCAGCGCAGCCAGTGACTGCATCGCCACCTGGCTCGCGACCGGGCCAGGTGGCAATTACGCCGAGAGCCATCACACCGGCTGCGATCAGATTGGCGTATCGGCCCTGCGCGCCCGCGGCGACGAGTAGCGAGGTCGCGGACATGGAACCACCGACCGGCATGCCTCGCATGAGGCCGGACACGATGTTGGCGATGCCCTGGCCTCGGAAGTCGCCAGAGGCATCCGGGTAGTTGCCGTCCCGGTTCGGCACGGACTGCCCGATCGCGGCCCCCTGCACCAGCCCCACGAACGCCAGCGAAAAGGTCGGCACGATCATGGGGATCACTGTCGTGAGTGAGGGCAGGACCGGCAGTGGCAGACCGCTGGGGATCTCGTCGAGGTCGGCGAGGGTCGGCACCGTGGACAGCGGACCGACGAACGCGACGAGTCCAGCCTCGGCCAGCGCCGCCCGCACGGACTTACGGCCCACACCCATCCGACGGCCGATCGCGCACATCGAGATACCCGCGCA
>CAYMMF010000131.1:0-5758 GCA_964391475.1 uncultured Propionibacteriaceae bacterium
GCGATTCGCACCCCTTCCGGGATCGCGGTTTCATCTTGTTTCGACATGCAGTTCCCTTCGATCGAAGCCCATCCTACGCATCGGCTAGCGTGGGTCTGTGACCACTCGCCCGCTATCCGAACTGATGTCCGCCGACTGGGCTGACGCCCTGGCCCGGGTGGAACCCAACATTCGCGCGATGGGCGACTTCCTGCGGGGCGAGGTCGCGTCCGGCAACGGCTACCTGCCAGCCGGTAGCAACGTGCTGCGGGCGTTCAGCCGTCCATTGGCGGATGTCCGCGTCCTGGTCGTTGGCCAAGACCCGTACCCAACCCCTGGCCATGCAGTCGGGTTGGCGTTCTCGGTGGCGGACGACGTTCGTCCGCTCCCTGCCTCGTTGGTGAACATCTACAAAGAGTTGAACTCCGACCTGGGGATCCCGCCTGCGTCTCACGGGGATCTCACGAGTTGGTTCGAGCAAGGCGTCCTGCTTCTCAACAGGGTGCTGACCGTCCGCCCAGGCCACTCCAATTCGCACCGGGGTAAGGGTTGGGAGGCGGTCACGTCGGCGGCGATCGAGGCGCTCGTCGCCCGTGGAGGCCCGCTGGTGGCGATCTTGTGGGGTCGGGACGCCCAAAACCTCGCCCCCGCTTTGGGCCAGGTACCCCAGATCGCGTCGGCGCACCCGTCCCCACTGTCGGCGAGCCGGGGGTTCTTCGGGTCGCGTCCCTTCAGCCGGGCCAACGCTGCGCTGGACGCGGCTGGCGCGCCACCGATCGACTGGCGGCTGCCCTGATCAGCGTTCCGAGTTCGAGGCCAGAATGTCGACCAGCAGGGTGGACGCCAGTTCCGACCCTGCGGAGGTGAGGCTCGTCACATCAACCGCCTTGTGACGTGCGGCAACCGTCACCTCGGGGCCTTCCAGGACGCGGTCGGGTTCCGTCCTGGCTGCAGAGATCGCCAGGTCGGCTCGCAGGTCGCGGCTCAGCAACCCACCTTTTCTTCCGGCGAGGCTTGCGATCTCGACCGCGTACTTCTCGGAATCGGCTGCGACCGCCGGATCCTCGTCCATCAGCATTCGGGCGGTGTGAGCCAGCAGACGGCGTCCCCTCTCAAAGTCGCCCGACCCAACCTCGGTGACTGCTCGACGCAGCAGCGGCC
Organism: uncultured Propionibacteriaceae bacterium; assembly: GCA_964391475.1. Classification (GTDB taxonomy): domain Bacteria; phylum Actinomycetota; class Actinomycetes; order Propionibacteriales; family Propionibacteriaceae; genus Propioniciclava. Next base: position 1,141 of record CAYMMF010000131.1, read on the forward strand.
GGTCATCGCGGGCGGATTGATCCAACAGCACTGAGAACTGGATGCCCAGCACTCGCTCCCGGGTTCGCGGCGCTCGGCCCTCAGACAGCGAAGCCAGAAGTTCGTCGCGGCTGTGGACCGACGACGACATGGCATCCAGGTATTCCCGCCTCGCCTCGTCCGGAGTGTGGACGGTCTCTCGAAGCGGGAGCGGCGGGATCGCAAGCGTCGCCAACAGCACGAGCACGACGATCGGCAGGGCCGACAAGAACACCAGGTTGAGTTGTTCGGCCAGGCCCACCCTAACGGCGACCGCCACCGGCCCAGGCAGACCCGCAAACACGGTGGGGTCGAGAACTGCGCCGGCGTCCAATCCCTCGACCAGGTCGTCCATCCCCTCGGGAAGCCGTCGGCTGATATGATCGGCCAAACCGGAGTTCAGGATCGTCCCGAAGATCGCGATCCCGACCGTCGACCCGACACTGCGCGAGAACTGGGTAGCCGCCGTGGCCACCCCCAGGTCGGCGCGCGGCACAACGTTTTGGACGACGAGGGTGAACTGTTGAAGGACGAGCCCCAACCCGATACCGAACACCACCATCGCCCAGGTGATGTCGAGCGGGCTGGAGGCGTAATTCAGTCGGGTGAGCATCCACTGCCCGACCCAAACCAGCAAGACACCCAGAACCATGAATTCCTTGTAACGTCCGGTTCTGGTGATGAGCAGCCCAACCGCGACCCCCATGAAGATCTGGCCGAGGTTTAGCGGCATCAAAATCAAACCCGAGGTGGTGGCGTCCACCCCGACCACACCTTGGGCGTAAACCGGCAGGTAGATCAGGACGCCGAACATCACCATCGCCATACCCAGCGCCCCGATGTTGGCCATGGTGAAGGTGGCGTTGCGGAACAGTCGCAGCGGGAGTACCGGTTCGGCAGCACGCAGTTCGACGAACACAAAGATCGTCAACAAGACAGCACCTGCCGCGAAAAGTCCGAGCACTTGAGCCGACGCCCAAGGGTAGGACGAACCGCCCCACGAAGTCGCGAGCAGCACGGCGGCCAGCCCCAAAGCCAAGGTGATCATGCCCGCGATGTCGATTTTCACCTCGCGTCGAGTGTGGGGCAGGTGCATGAATCGGGCGATCGCCGCCAGTGCGATCAAGCCCACCGGAGGCGCCACAAAGAACAGCCAACGCCAGCCCCAGGCGTCCGTGATCGCGCCGCCCGCAAGCGGACCGAGCACCGTCGCAACGCCGAACATCGCGCCCATGTAACCCTGGTACCGCCCGCGGAAGCGGGGCGGAATCAGGTCGCCGATGATGGTCTGAGAGAGCGGCATCAGGGTTCCCATGCCCATGCCTTGGATAGCTCGTCCCAAGATGAGGACGCCGAAAGTCGGCGCGATGCCACTCACGATTGATCCGGCCATGAACATGACAAGCCCAGCGAGGTAGAACCGGCGGCGTCCGAACAGGTCGGAAAGCTTGCCAACGATCGGAGTGGTGATGGCAGACGCCAGCAGGGCTGTGGTGGCAACCCACGAGTAGTGCTCCATGCCGCCGAGTTCGGCGATGATGCGCGGCATCGCAGGCCCTACGATGGTCTGGCTTATCGCGGCGACGAACATGCCGATCATGAGGCCGACGAAGATCCGTCTACCGTTCTTGTCGAGCTGGAATGCTGGCGTTGCCATGGGCGTCCCTCCTGGTGGCGACCGTGCCCCATTCTTCCCCTGATGAGGCGCGACACTCACTAACCTTCACCAGGAGACCCAAATAATTCGTGTTTTGACGAAGGTTGGGCAGTGTCGTCCGGGGTTCGGGGGACGCTCGCGGCGGGTGGACGCCGTCCGCCCAAACGCCCGGGACGCCGGGATATGGTCGAAGGAACCCAGAGGAGGCGGGTCATGTCACGACTCACATTGTTCGAACTCATCTCGCTCATCGCCGACGATGGCTCGTTCGCGTCCTGGGACGCCCCGCTCGCGCCCACGCCGAGCGACTACCCCGATCTCGCCAAGGCTCGGGCTCGCGCTGGACGCGACGAGAGCATCCTGACCGGATCTGCCACGCTTTTCGGACGCCGGGTCGCCATCGTCGGCGGCGACGCCGACTTTCTCGGCGGTTCGCTCGGCGTCGCCGCGGGTGGACGGCTCACCGCCGGAATCGAGCGCGCCACCAGTGAGGGACTTCCCCTAATCGCACTTCCGATCGGTGGCGGCACCAGAATGCAGGAGGGCACGTTGGCGTTCCTGCAGATGGTCAAGGTCACCCAGGCGGTGATGGCCCATAAGGAAGCCAAGTTGCCATACCTGGTCTACCTGCGAAATCCGACGATGGGCGGCGTTTTCGCCTCGTGGGGTTCGCTCGGCCACGTCCAGCTGGCCGAACCGGGGGCGTTGGTCGGCTTTCTCGGCCCCAGGGTTTACGAGGCGCTCTACGGCGAACCGTTTCCCGAAGGCGTCCAGTTGTCAGAAAACCTCCAGTCGCTGGGGATCGTGGACGCCGTCGTCCCACCTACCGAGTTGGCGTCCGTCCTCGATCGGATCCTGTCGGTGGCCATGTCACCTCACACAGAAGCCTCGCCCCCCGATGTGGCAGCACAGGTTGCGGACGCACAAATGTCCCCTCCCCTGGCTGACACTCCCGCTTGGGAATCTGTGCTCATCACCCGGCGCCCTGAGCGTCCCGGCTTGGGCGAGTTGCTGCTGCATGCCGCCGCCGACGTGACGATGCTGACCGGCACCGGCGCTGGCGAACGCCATCCCGGCTCGTTGCTGGCGTTGGCGCGCTTCGACGGTTCGCCGTGCATTGTGATTGGCCAGTGCCGTCAAGCACAGATCACGGAGGGGCTGCTGGACGCCTCGGCCCTGCGGGAGGCCCGCCGCGGCCTTCGACTGTCGCGGGAGTTGGGGTTGCCGCTGGTCACGATCATCGACACCCCAGGTGCAGCCCTGTCCAAGGAAGCCGAGGAGTCCGGGCTGGCAGGCGAGATCGCGCGTACCCTCGCCGAATTGGTGACGCTTGCGACCCCAACCGTGAGCGTCCTGCTCGGTCAGGGCACCGGTGGGATCGCGTTGGCGCTGGTTCCTGCCGATCGAGTCATCGCCGCCGAGCACGCCTGGCTCGCGCCGCTGCCGCCGGAGGGGGCGTCCGCGATCATGTTCCGCGACACCTCGCACGCCCCCGACCTTGCGAGGGCGCAAGGAATCCGGTCCGCAGACCTGTTAGCCAACGGCATCGTGGACGCCGTGGTGGGCGAACCGGCAGACGCGGCGTCCGACCACGAAACGTTCGTCTCGGCGATGGCGATTGCCATTGGACGCGCGTTGCGCGCAGTGGTGCCTCAGCCGCAGGTAGAGCGGCTGGAACGCCGCCACGCGCGGTACCGACATCTGGGGGCGTAACATAGACTTTCGCGGCCATACTCGGTCGTGGGTAACGGCGTTCGTTCAGACGCGAGAGGAATTCACATGCAAGTGCCCCCCTGGGTTTGGCTGGCCACTGTTGTGGGCATTGTCGGGCTGCTCGCATTCGATTTTTTCTTCCATGTGAGGAAGGCTCACATTCCCACCATCCGCGAGGCAGCCACGTGGACGGGAATTTACGTGTCTATCGCCTTGATGTTCGGCACCGGAGTCTGGCTGGTCGGCGGCAAAGAGATGGGCATGGAGTTCTTCGCCGGCTACATCACCGAACTCTCGCTGAGTGTCGACAACCTGTTCGTGTTCTTAATCATCATGGCGAGCTTCAGGGTGCCGCGGGCAGACCAGCAGAAGGTGCTGATGTTCGGCATCGTGGTGTCTTTGATCGCCCGCACCGGGTTCATCCTGCTGGGTGCGGCGTTGATTAACTCGTTCGCCTGGATGTTCTACATTTTCGGGGCGATCCTTCTGATCACAGCGGTCAACCTGCTCAAGCCGGAACCTGAGGACGAGGCCGAACCCGACAACTTCATCATCCGGATCGCCAAGCGGTTCATGCACACCACCGAGCATTACGACGGCGACAAGCTGTTCACGATGGTTGATGGAAAACGAGCGATGACGCCGATGCTGCTGGTGATGGTGGCGATCGGTGGAACAGACGTAATGTTCGCCCTCGACTCGATCCCGGCGATCTTCGGGCTAACCCAAAACACGTACATCGTGTTCACCGCGGTCGCCTTCTCCTTGCTCGGACTACGGCAGTTGTACTTCCTGATCGATGGCCTGCTGGATCGTCTGATCTACCTGAAGTACGGGCTCGCGTTCATTCTCGGGTTCATCGGCGTCAAGTTGATCCTGCACGCATTGCACGAGAACAACCTTCCGTTCCTCAACGGCGGCGAGCCGATACCGGTATTCGAGATCACCACCGAGGCGTCCCTGATGGTGATCGTGGTCGCGCTCGGGATCACCGTGCTGTGGTCGTTGGCGTCCCGGAAGGGCAAGACCTTGACGCTGATCAAGAACACCAGACGACATGCCCGGGAGTACCTGGATCTCGATTACCACGGCGACCCAAAGGTGAGGGAAGAGGCTTACCGGCGCCTGCTCGCAGAGGAGCGCGCGTTGACCGAACTCCCCATCGCGCAGCAGGCTCACATCGAGGACGAGCAGCAGCTGCTTGACCTGCTCGACGAGGCTCACCTGCTT
>CAYMMF010000132.1:0-5707 GCA_964391475.1 uncultured Propionibacteriaceae bacterium
GCTGAGGAGCATCCGGAGGATGCGTCTCGAAGCCGTCGTCTGGAAGGGTGGAACCCCGGTTCCCTGAGCAGACGCGCCTTTGGCGCTCCTCAGGGAACCGACTTCGCGTCTCCTCAGGGAACCGTCTTCTCAGCGATGTAGCCGCAACTGCTCCCGTCTCTTCGCCTGCTCAACCGGGTCTGGAACCGGCAGGGACGCCAACAACCGCTGGGTGTAGGCATCGTCGGGGTTGCTCATCACCTGATTTCCTGTGCCCAACTCGACTAGGCGTCCGCGATACAGGACGCCCACCCGGTGGGCCAGCATGTCGACCACAGCCAGATCGTGGCTGATGAACAGGGACGCGAACCCGAACCTGTGCTGCAACTCGGTGAAGAGCTCCAGCACCCGGGCTTGGACAGACACGTCCAAGGCAGAGGTGGGCTCGTCCGCGATCAGCAGCGTCGGCTCTAACGCCAGCGCCCTGGCGAAAGACACCCGCTGCCGTTGGCCGCCCGACAACTCGTGTGGGAACCGTTTAGCGTACGCGCGCGGCAACTCCACAGCTTCGAGCATTTCCGCAACACGCTCGCGGCGCTCAGCAGGGGACAGGTCGCGGGCGTGGACGACCATCGGCTCCTCGATGGCCTCGCCAATGGTGAACTGGGGGTTGAAGCTGGTCGCCGGATCCTGGAACACGAACCCGATCTGCTTGCGCAGCGATTTGAATGCGCGCTCGGAGTAGCCACGCATCTCATGCCCAAGCACATTAAGCGAACCACCAGTCACCGCTTCCAAACCGGCGATGGCGCGCCCGATGGTCGTCTTACCCGACCCAGACTCGCCAACCAAGCCCAGCACTTCGCCAGCGTGGATCGTGAAGTCGACCCCGTTAACCGCACGGAACGCAGGAGACCCCAGGCGTCCGGGGTAGGTCACCTCAAGCCCCTGTGCAACCACCACCGGTTCACCAGAAGTGATCTCTGCCAGGTGCTCCGGGGTCAAGTCTCGGGACGCCGACTTCGCACCAATCCGCGGAACGGCGGCGAGCAACTGCTTGGTGTAGGGATGCTGGGGGTTGGCGAAAATGTCGCGCACCCAGTTCCTCTCGACCACCTTGCCCTGGTACATGACCAATACCGAATCCGATAGGTCTGCCACCACGCCCATGTTGTGGGTGATCAGGATGATTGAGGTGCCGTGGGTGTCGCGGATGTCGCGCAACAACTGCAGGATCTCCGCTTGAACGGTCACGTCAAGCGCGGTCGTCGGCTCGTCCGCAATGATCAACTCGGCGCCCATCGCGAGCGCCATCGCGATGATGATCCGCTGCTTCTGGCCGCCGGAGAACTCGTGGGGGTAGTCGTCCAACCTCTTCTCAGGATCGGGGATGCCGACAGAAGTGAGCGCCTCCACCACCTTGGCGCGCAACTGCTTGCGGGTGAGCTTCGGGTTGTGAGCCTTCAGACCTTCTGCGAGCTGCCACCAGACCGGGTACACCGGGTTGAGTGCGCTCGAAGGCTCCTGGAAGACCATCGCGGCGTACCGGCCGCGCACGTCACGCATCTTGCGAGCGGAAAGCCCAACCACGTTGGCGCCTTCAACCCAAATGGCACCCTCGGTGTGTGCGGTTTCGGGGAGCAACCCCAAAATGCTGCGTGCGGTGACCGTCTTGCCAGATCCAGATTCGCCCACGATCGCCATGATCTCGCCGGGATCGACGTACAGGTTGACGTCAGTCACGGCGTCCACATCTCCGGAATCGGTGGCGAAACTGACGTCCAGATGCTCGATCCGCAGCCGCGCATTCGTGCCGGGGAACCTCGGGTCGAATTCCATCACGCCCCCTCACCTTCCGACGCCGACCCCTCACTGTCGGGCGCAATCACAGCGGCGCCCGGACGCCGGGAGCGGCGCCTGATCCGAAGCCTAGGGTCGTTGAGGTCGTTCATCGACTCGCCAACAAGGGTGATGCCCAGCACGCTGAACACGATCGCCAAACCCGGGAACAGCGCCGTCCACCAAATCCCAGAGGTGACATCGGCGATAGACCTGTTCAAGTCGTACCCCCACTCTGCGGCAGAGGTCGGCTCAATGCCGAAGCCGATGAACCCCAACCCGGCAAGGGTAAGGATCGCCTCAGACGCGTTCAGTGTGAAGATCAGCGGCAGCGTCCGAGTGGCGTTCTTGAAAACGTGCCTGAACAGAATCCGGGTGACCGGGGCGCCGATCACCTGCGCAGACTCCACGAACGGCTCGGCCTTCAACCGGATCGTCTCTGCCCGGATCACCCGGAAATACTGCGGCACGAACACCACAGTGATCGAGATCGCAGCCGCAAGCACACCCCCGATAGCGCTGGAACGGCCACCACTGATCACGATCGACACCACGATGGCAAGCAGCAACGATGGGAATGCGTACACGGCGTCCGCAATCATGACGAGCGCCCGATCGAGCCAACCGCCGAAGTAACCCGAGATCAACCCGAGTAGGACGCCGACGAACAGCGAGGCCACCACAGCCGCAGCGATCACGCCGACGGCCGTTCGGGTGCCCCAGATGACTCGGCTGAGAACGTCGAAGCCAGACACGGTCGTCCCCAGCAGGTGCGCATTCGACGGCGGCCGCTGGGCACCGAACGTGACGCCACCGGCGGACGTCTGAGCCCACCCGTAGGGAGCCAACAGCGGTGCGAACAGGGCGGTGAGCAGCAGCAGGGCGGTCAACACCACACCGGCGACCAGCATGCCGCGCTGCAACCCAGCGCTGCGCCGAATGTCGGCGACAATTGGCAGCCGCAGGAACCAAGATTCGCGGCGCTCCGAAGTAGCAGCGGTCGTCATCTCAATACCGCACTCTCGGGTCGATAAGGGCAGCGACCACGTCCACGACGAAGTTCGTCACCGCCACGATCACAGCCATCAGCATGACGATGCCCTGCACCGCCACGTAATCCCGCGAACTCATGTACTGGACGAGCATGAAACCCAAGCCCTTCCACTCGAACGTGGTTTCGGTGAGCACAGCCCCACCAAGGCTCATGGCGATCTGCATGCCCATCACGGTGATCACCGGAATCAGGGCTGGACGCAGGGCGTGCTTGCGAACAAGCCTGGTTTCGGAAATGCCCCGGCTGCGCGCAGACTCGATGTAGGGACGCTCCAACGTTCCGATCAGGTTGGTACGTACCAGCCGCAAAAACACGCCGCCAGTGAGCAGACCGAGCGCGATCGCGGGAAGAACCGCGTGGCTCAGGACGTCCGCGAGCAGTTTCGTGTTGCCCAAGCGGAGGGCGTCCAACAAGTAGAAGGGGGACGGGTTCGTGATCGTCCCCATCGTGAGCTCACCAGACGTCGAGATCCGACCGGCGATCGGCGTCAATCCCAACTGGACAGAGAAAATCAGCTTGAGCATCAAGCCCGTAAAAAACACTGGGGTCGCGTAGCCCAGAATTGCGAAAACGCGCAGGACTGCGTCCGGCCAACGATCGCGACGGTAGGCAGCGAGCATGCCCAGCGGAACGCCAAAACCGAGCGCGACGATCAGGGAGTAGAACACCAACTCGGCGGTCGCCGAGCCGTACTTGGTGAGAATGTCCGTCACCGGTCGGTTGTCAGTAAACGTGCGCCCGAAGTCGCCGCGAACGATCTGACCCAAGTACTCAAAATACTGGACGATAATTGGCCGGTCGTACCCGGCGGCGTGGACACGCTCAGCAAGCTGTTCGGGCGGCAGCCGCCCACCAAGCGCCGCGGTGATCGGGTCGCCGGTGAGCCGCATCAAGAAGAAGACGACCGTCACCAAGATGAGGATCGTGGGAAAGATCAGCAGGAACCGCACCAGCAGGTAACGCAGCAGGCTGCCGCCCGAGCGAGGCTCATCTGGATCCGGGGGAGCGGCGGGCTGAGTCGGTTGGGTTTCGGTCTTTGTCATCGGACGAGTGGTGTTGGACGCCGGAGGTCACCCCCGGCGTCCAACATTGACTCACTTGGCGAGAACGCCGATACGGAACTTGAAGGACGCGTCGAGCGTGTCGCCCGCACCCGTGACACCCTTGGCAGAAACAGCGAACTGCTTGCCCTGAAGCAGCGGCAGGGTCGGAAGATCCTCGGTCAGGATCGTCTGGATCTCTTTGAACAGCGCCTCACGCTTCGTGGCGTCTGCCTCGGTCGCCTGTTGAGTGATCAGCTTCTGAACCTCAGGGCTGTCGTAGTGGTTCACCAGGAAGTTGTCCTTGCTGAAGAACGGGTTCACGAAGTTGTCCGGGTCGCTGTAGTCGGGGAACCAGCCGAGCTGGTACATCGGGTAGACGTCCGCAGTGCGGTCCTTGGCGTACTGAACCCACTCAGTCGACTGCAGGTCAACAGCGAACAAGCCGCCCTCTTCGAGCTGCGCCTTGTACATCGCGTACTCGTCGCCGGAGCTCGGGCCGTAGTGATCTGGGTTGTACTGCAGGCGCAGGGTCACCTTTTCGGTGATGCCGGCGTCAGTGAGGATCTGCTTGGCCTTCTCAACCGACGGGCCGCCGTTGCCATCACCGTAGGCGTCCTTCAACATGGGGAACGAACCCATGAAGCCCTCCGGGACGTGGGCGAACAGCGGCTGGTAGGTGTCCTTGTAAACCTGCTCGCTGACCGCCGCACGGTCGATCAAGCTGGCCATCGCCTGGCGCACCGCAGTGGCTTTCTTGGCGTCGGCGTCCTTCTCGGTTGCGCCAAACGGCATCGTGTTGAAGTTGTAGACGATGTAGCGAACCTCGCCGCCGGGGCCTTCTGCGACCTCAACCTTGCTATCTGCGCGCAGCGACTCGATGTCGGTTGCCGACAGGCTGCGGTAGGCGACATCAATGTTGCCTTGGGAAACGTCCAGCTTCATGTTGCTGGCCTCGGCGTAGTACTTCATGTTGACCTGGTCAGACTTCGGCTTGCCGAGCATGCCCTGGTAGCCCTCGTACGCCTTGTAAGAAACAAGTTCGTTGAAGTTGTAGGTCTCGATGCCGTACTGACCGCTCCACGGCTTGGCCTTCACCAGGTCAGCGTCGGAAAGAATGGCGTCCGCAGGGAAGGAATCCTCATCGACGATCGGCCCGACGGGGCTGGTGAGAATCTGAGGCCAGATCTGATCGTTGGGGCTCTTCAGCTTGAATACGACGGTCAGGTCGTCGGGCGCCTCGGTCGACTCAAGGTTACCCAGCAAGCTGGCAGGGCCGTTCGGGTCGGCGATCTTCACCTGACGGTCGAAGCTGAACTTGACGTCCGAGCTGGTCAGGTCGTTGCCGTTGGCGAACTTCAGGCCCGACTTGAGCTTCACCGTGTAGGTGTTGGGATCGGTGAACTCGGCAGATTCCGCCAAGTCAGGCTTAGGCGTCATGTCAGTGGCACCGGGTTCGGTGTTAAGAAGGAAGCCGTACACCTGGTTCATCACGAAGAATGAGCCGTTGTCGTAGCTACCCGCAGGGTCGATCATGGTCACCTTGTCTGTGGTGCCGATCGTGACCGGGCCACCAGCGCCGCCGCCAGAGCCGCCCGGCTCAGTAGCGGTTTCGGCGCAGCCTGCTACGAGGAGGGCAGATAGCCCTAGTGCGAGCACAGAGAGTGCTCTTTTAGATTTCTGACTCATGTAGTTGACCTTTCATTCGAGCGCAGCCCGGAGGTAGCCTCCAGCGTTCGCGGGCAAGAGTCTGGCCAGCCGAGGGTAGCGGAACCGCATCAACTCGCCAAGTGGC
>CAYMMF010000133.1:0-5646 GCA_964391475.1 uncultured Propionibacteriaceae bacterium
CTGCGGCTCGCTCCGCGGTCACTCTGTTGAATCGAGCCGCTCGACGGTTTGGCCGGTAACCTCTGCGATCAGTTCGAAGTCTTTGTCCAAGTGCAGCACGGTGCGACCAGCGAGTTCGGCGGTCGCGGCGATCAAGAGGTCCGGAATGGACGGGGCACGGTGCTGGCCCCGCTCGGCCAACAGCCGCTGTACTTCCACCGCCCGGTCTTCGATGGCCGGGGTCAGATACTCCACGGGCATGACCGCCAGCGGCGCGGTGGCGAAGGCGCTGGCCAAATCGTTAGCCGATCTGGCCGAGTAGCCGACCTCAAGCCTGGTCAAGGTCGAGATGCCCACCAGTCCTCGTTGGATGCGGGTCGCCCATTCAGCCGCATTTGTGCTGCGCCCGAGCCGGATCAGGGCCGACTTGTCGATGAGCCACGTGGTGGTCACGCCCATGCCTGGGCCATAACGGACTCGTCGCCGAGGTCACTTATGAGGTCGGCGAGCGCAGACAATTCCACCACGGTCACTTGGGAGTCGAGCCGTCGCGCAGTCTGGTGCAACTGTCTCCGCAGGTACTCGACTCGGGACAGACCAAGACGCTTCGCCTGCTCATCAAGCAACTCAAGATCCTCGGCAGGGAAGTCGCGGATCAGCAAGTCAGGCATGAGAATCACCTCCTAGATATCTAATGATATCACGCGCACGCCCGCTCATCGGCACTCGAACCCCGGGGGAGACGGCCTGTCAGCGCTACGGCCACAAGGTCGAATGAAGCCGCAAACCAGATACTTTAATTCACGCAAGTGTGATCTTTTGTTTAACGCAAACGTGATGCCACCCGAAGCGCAAACGTGACACTCTCTCGTCATGGCTTATCGGAACCGGGTCGCCGACGACCTCGTGCGCAAGGCGCTCGAGACCTTCGGGGCTGTCATGCTCCAAGGGCCTCGCGCTGTCGGGAAGACGACCTCGGGGCTGCAACTGGCCGCCGCGTCCGTCCGATTCGACTCCTCGCCCAACGTCGTCACACTCGCCGAGGGTTCACCCGGCTGGGTGCTGGAGTGCCCGACCCCACGGATGATCGACGAATGGCAACTGGCGCCAACGCTGTGGAACGCGGTGCGTCACGAATTGACGATCGCGGGCTCGCCGGTCAGTTCATCCTGACCGGCTCCGCAACTCCAGCCGACGACGTGACTCGTCACAGTGGCGCCGGATGGTTCCGCCGGATCACGCTCCGTCCGATGTCACTGGATGAGAGCGGCGAAAGTACCCGCTCGGTGAGCTTCCCCAGCCTGTTCAACTCCTCTGGCAACGCTGAGGCACCTAGCGTCGGCGGCCTCGGCGGTCCGAGCGTCGAGGAGTACGCGGCCCTCACCGTGCGCGGCGGCTGGCTCGCCTTGGTGACACAGCCGACCCGATCAGCCACCGGCTACCTCGCGGGCTACCTCGACGACGTCGCCCGCACTGACCTGAAGTTCGTCGGGCTGAGCGCCGATCCCATCCGCGTGGCTGCGCTGCAGCGCGCAGTAGCTCGCAACACGGCGACTGCGGCGTCCGCGGCCAAGCTGAGCGCAGAAGCCGAGATTCCCGTACCCGGCACCGCGACCGCGGAGGTCTCGGCACAGACCGTGCGGAAGCACATCGATGCCCTGACCCGGATCTTCGTCGTCGAGGAACAGCCGGCCTGGATTCCTCACCTGCGCTCGAAGGTGCGACTGCGCGTCCAGCCGAAATGGCACTTCGTCGACCCGTCGCTGGCGACGGCAGCGCTGCGCGCCCAACCGGACGGGCTGCTCGACGACCTCGACGCCTTCGGGCTGCTCTTCGAATCACTGGCCGTCCGTGACCTTCGGATCTACGCACAGCCTCTCGGCGGAACCGTCTACCACTACCGGGATGATTCGGGCCTCGAGGTCGACGCGATCGTCGAACTCGGCGATGGACGCTGGAGCGCCTTCGAGGTCAAACTCGGCGGCACAGCCAACATCGAGAAGGCGTCCGCGAGCCTTCGGGCACTCAAGGCAAAGGTCTCAGAGCAGCGCGCACGACAACTCTCCACACTGAATGTGGTGACGGCCGGCGCGGAAAGCTACACCCGCCCCGACGGCGTCAACGTGATCGCCCTCGGCCACCTCTTCGCTGGGTAAGACCGCAGCGCCGCCTTCGCCTTGGAGTGCCCCATGCGGGCCATCAACTACACGAGCGTGGCGATCTGATGCGGGGTGGCCAGCTTCGGCTCGAATGTGCGGTGAATGACCGTCGGGTGCTCAACCTTGCACGGTGCGTCCGGGATCAACGGACGGCGGCCGATGCTGGCACAGGTTAAGCGACGGTCACGGTCTACAACTCCGACTCGATCGCAGAGTAGTCGAAGCCTTTCGGCGCAAGGTCTCGTACAGCTTGTAGGAGCCCCAACCGGGCCGCCCGCACAATGGTGTCCGGGTCGTTCACAAGCACCTCGTCGAAGAACGTGGTGATCGCAGAAACCAGACCCGTCGACCCAGCCACGAACTCGGTCAGCGTCTTTGCAGGCTTTGTTTGCGCCAACTGGTTGACCAAAGCCTGTTCCGGCTGCAAGGTCAGCCGACTGGCGTCCACCAGAGCAGACGTGCCGGCGGGCACAATCCGTTCGATGCGCACCAACGATTCGACCAACCCCTTCAACCCGGGGTTCGAAACCGCCGACACAATGTCGGCCAGCATCTCAGCCACCCGACCGGGCGCGCCCAAGCTCGGCGTGACGGCTTGCACCCGCGAAACCGAGTTACCCTCGTCGCGAAGCAGTTGAGCGAACCGGCCCAACACGAAGTCGACCGCTTCGCCGACAATCGCGTCCGAGGCGTCCACCCCTTCGAAGCGATAACGCTCAGCGGCGGCGGCCAGGGCGTCCGGGACGGTCAGCGAACCGACAGCGGGAACCTCCCGAAGGATCCGGGCCAAACCCAAGGCAGCCCGCCGCAACCCGAACGGATCCGACGAACCAGTCGGGCGAGCGCCCACCGCGAACATGCCCACCAACAGATCTGCGCGATCCGCGATCGCCAGCAGCGCGCCAGGCGTCGAGGTCGGCACCGCACCGGACGCCGTCCGTGGCCACTCGGTCTCGTTCAACGCACGCGCAACCGCGGGCGTTTCGCCCTTACGGACGGCGTACTCCGACGCGATGAAACCCGCCAGCGACGACATCTCGACGACGAGTTGGGTGCCGAGATCGAACTTGGCGAGAGCACCGGCGCGGCGAAGCGTCACCAGTTCGTCGTCGCCAATCGCCAGTTGGTTCGCCAACTCCTCGGCGACACCTGCGATCCGGCGCGCCCGCTGGCCAACGGAGCCTAGTTTCTCTTCGAAAACCAACTTCTCCAAACCGGGGACGAAAGCCTCCACAGATTCGGCGCGCAAGTCGGCGTCCCAAAAGAAAAGAGCGTCCTCGAAGCGAGCCCGGACGACGGCCTCGTTGCCCTCGGCAACCAGCTTGTCGTCGCACAGACCGTTGGCAACCGTCACAAAGTAAGGCATCAACTTACCGTCGGCGTCGTACACGGGCAGATAGCGCTGGTGCTTGCGCATCACCGTCGTGATGATCTGCTCGGGAAGATCGAGGTAGCGCGGGTCGAAACGACCCAAGATCGCGTGCGGATCCTCCACCAAGTTCGTGATCTCTTCGAGCAGCGCCGCCTCGGCATCAAAATCGATCGCGCCACTGATGGTTTCCGCCAACGCCGACGCCTGGGCAACCACCTCGGCGCGGCGGGCGGTTGAATCCACCACGATGGCGCCCGATGCCAAAGTGGGCAGCAGGTCGTCCGCGGTCGCAATCTCGGCCAACCCCAGCGGGACGCCGTCGGCGCGAGTCGCGGACGCGGCGCCCCCGGTGGTGCGCTGAAGGTAAGTGGTGCGGCCGGAGGCCAACTGCGAAATCGCGACGGGCACCACGTGGGTTCCCCAGAGCGCAACCAGCCAACGGATCGCGCGGCTGAACGACAGATCGGGGTCGCACCAGCGCATGTTCTTCTCGGCACGAAGGTTGGTCACCACCTCGGTGATGAGGTTACCGGCGACCGTCAACACGTCACGCCCGGGGATTGCGAGCGTCACTGCAGCGTGCTCGTTGCCACCAAAATCGGCCTTGACTACGTCAGAGACCGCGACCCCCTGACCGCGAGCGAATCCCTGGAGAGCCTTGGTCGGATTGCCTTCGCTGTCGAAAGCGGCGCTCCAGCGAGGGCCTTTGCGCAGCTGCTCAGCGTCCGGCTCACGGGAGGCGACGTCGGCGACGGTCACCACAATGCGGCGCGGGGTGCCGTCCACCGTGACTTCACCGTGCGCTAGGCGAGCAGCGGCGAGCTTCTCGGCGACCGACGAGCGGACGGCCGCGATGGTTTGAGGAACGACGTGCGGCGGCAACTCCTCGACACCGATCTCGAACGCGAGCGTCGCCGGGGCGTCACCGAGGGCGTCCGTTGCGGCTGAGGAAGCGGGCGGTACAAGCAGGTTCGGGGTGGTCTTCCTCATCAACGGAAGCCCCATCTCGTCGCGACGCTCGATCCACAAGGTGGCCGTGTCGCGCATCAGGCGTCGCATCGTGGCGAACGCCCTCGCCCGCTCGGTCGTAGAGATCGCACCACGGGCGTCCATCACATTGAAGGCGTGCGACGACTTCAGAATGTAATTGTGAGCGGGGACGGGCAGCCGCGCCTCAACCATGCGGGTCGCCTCAGAGACGTACGCCTCGTACAACTTGCGGTTGGTGTCGACATCGGCGTCGTCGAGGTAGTAGCGGCTCATCTCATACTCAGACTGGCCGAACGCCTCACCGTAAGTGATCGGACGGCCGTCCGGCGCGATCGAATAGACGATGTCTTTGAAATGCGCGGCGCCCTGGAGCGCCATCAGGATTCGCTCCATGCCGTATGTCAACTCGACCGGCACCGGATCCAGGTTGTGGCCGCCGACCTGCTGGAAGTAGGTGAACTGGGTGATCTCAAGCCCGTCGAGCCAAACCTCCCAGCCCAGCCCCCACGCGCCGATCGCGGGCTGCTGCCAGTTGTCCTCGACGAAACGAACGTCGTGGGTGGCCAAATCGATGCCGAGAGCTTCGAGGCTGCCCAGATACTGCTCCTGGGGATCGCCCGGTTCCGGCTTGAGGATCACCTGGAACTGAGTATGCATCTGCAACCGGTTCGGATTCGCCCCATAACGCGAATCGTCCGGACGGACGGACGGCTCGACGTAGGCGACATCCCAAGGTTCTGGCCCCAAGACGCGAAGGACAGTGGCGGGGTTCATCGTTCCCGCGCCCACTTCGGTGTTGAAGGGCTGCACAACCAGGCAGCCGCGTTCGGTCCAGTACTCGTTCAGGCGCCGCAGCGCATCTTGCATCGTCAGCACCCGGACAGCCTACCGATCGGAATGCCTCGAGGCCCATCGGCCCAAGATAGCGGGGGTAGGAGGGGGTAGGAGTGGACCGGAGTGGACGGGAGTGGGTGGGGCGCCCCCCGTAACACGACCGGAGGCACCCGCGCCCCCAGTTCACTAAGGCGCTGTTCGTTCACTAGCCATATTCAGCTAGCAAACGGAAAGACAGCTAGCCAAAGAGCCGGGTGTCAGCCGACGATGACGGCCTGCAACTCGCCCACCGGCAACTCCCGCGTCCCATTC
>CAYMMF010000134.1:0-5593 GCA_964391475.1 uncultured Propionibacteriaceae bacterium
GGGGGGTTGGTGCCCGGACGGAGGGTTGGTGGACGTGAAATGGGCGAAAAACTAACTTTAAGATGCCAAGTATTGGGTAGTCCCCTCCGAGACAGACGTTTCGGACGGCTGAGTCCCTTCGAGACGGCCCTTTCGGGCCTCCTCAGGGGTCTACAGTCGCTCGGTCACGTTTCTCAGGGGTGTGCAGTCGCTCGGTCACGTTTCTCAGGGGTCCGCAGTCGCTCGGCCACGCTCCTCAAGGGTCCGCAGTCGCTCGGTCGCACCTTTACGGCGAAGTGACCCAGCCCGCCAGCGACTCCCGGACGATCCCGGTCAAGGCGGCTAGCCACGGATCCTGGTCGTTGCCCCAGGGGATGTACCGAAATTCGCGCCCACCGGCGTTCATGAAGGCAGCGCGGTTTTCGATGTCGATTTCTTCCAGGGTTTCTAAGCAGTCGCTGACGAAACCGGGGCAGATGACGTCGACGCGTCCGCTGCCGGATTTGCCGAGGGCGGTGACGGTGTCGATCGTGGCGGGTTCCAGCCAGGACGCCGGCCCGAACTTGGATTGGTATGTGTGGATCAAGTTCGCCGGGTCCAACCCTAGCCGTTCGGTGAGCAGTCTTGTCGTCGCCTGGCACTCCTCGGGGTACGGGTCGCCTTTGGTCGCCATCGCCGTGGGAATGCCGTGGTAGCTCACCACCAGCCGATCGCCAGCGTCGAAGTCGGGGCGTCCGCTTCGTTCCCATTCGCCCTCAATCGCGGAGGCCAACGCCTCAATGTAACGGGGGTCTTGAGGGAAAGACCGGACGTGGCGCCACTCGAATTGAACTCGCGAACGCAGCTTCCATTGCGCAACCTGGTCGAGAATCGCGGCCACCGTAGTCGCCGAATACTGGGGGTAGAGCGGAACGAGCAGGACGCGCCGGTAGCCCTGCTGGTAGATGCGATCCAAGGTGGAGGCAATGGACGGCTGGCCGTAGCACATCGCATAGCCGACTTCGGCGTCCTCGCCAAGCGCAGCCTGCAGATGCCTCACTTGGGAGCGAGTGTGGACGACCAGCGGCGCACCCTGTTGACCCCAGATCAGACGGTATTTGGCGGCTGACTTCCGCGGTCTGACCAGAAGGATGATGCCCTCCAGGATCGGACGCCAAAGCACCGGATGGGTTTCGATGATCCGACGGTCTGTCAGGAATTGACGCAGGTACTTTCGCAAAGCCTTGGTGTCGGGTGCGTCCGGGCTGCCCAGGTTCACCAAAAGAACGTAGGGCTTTTGGGTTTCGCTCATGACCACCTCGTCACTCGATGCATCTGGTGGGCGTTGCCGAAGCCGTCCAGGCAAGCAGCGCTCTCGCCAGATCGTAGAGCATCGACCGTCAGGATGGGTTCTCGGGCAGATCCTGGTGAGTTGCGATGGCCAGGCGGTTCCAGACGTTGATCGTGGAAATCGCCATGAGAAGGTGCACGACCTCAATGTCGGTGAAAACCTGAGCAACTTCTTCCCAGACTGAATCGGGTACGCCGTGGTCTCCGATCACAGTGACCGCCTCGGTGAGAGCAAGTGCTGCGCGTTCGCGGTCATCGAAGAAGCTTGGTGCCTCCCGCCAGGCGGAGAGGATATCCAACCGCCGTTGATCCTCGCCGAGCTTGCGGGCGTCCCTGGTGTGCATGTCGAGGCAGTAAGCGCAGCCGTTGAGCTGGGACGCGCGGATCTTGACCAATTCGCCCAACCTGTGATCCAGGCCGGAAGAGTCGACGTAGCGTTGCATTGCCAGCACCGCCTGGGTCGCTTTCGGATCGATCTGGTGGACATTCATTCGTTGCTGATGAGTCGTCATCTCCCCAAGCTAGGCCTGGCTTGGATTGGATATTCAATGAGTTGAGCACTTCTACCGCTCACCGCCAATGCCACGCATCAGGCTAGTGGACGCTTCCGCTGCCGGAACCTCGCCCGCCAGCGAGATGGGTTCCACTACCTCGTGATCGAGGGGATGATCTGGCTATGGAAGAGCATTCCGAACCTCAGCGCACAGGACGGCGTCCTGGAAACCCGGACACCCGCGGAGAAATCCTGCAGGCGGCCCGGCGGGTCTTCGAAAGGGACGGATACCAGGCCTCCTCGGTTAGGGGAATCGCCCGCGAAGCTGGGGTCGATCCGGCGTTGATCCATCGGTGGTTCGGAGACAAGCGAGCACTGTTCGTTGCCACGTTGCGGACCGGGGTTGATCCTGCGGATCTCCTTGCACAGTTTGTGGGTGAGGCGCCGGAGGGAATCGGCGCCCGACTCGCCATGGTCGAGTTTTCGTTTTGGGAGTCTGCCGAGCATGCGGAGTGGGTTGAGCACTTGACCAGCAACCCGGCACTTCTTCCGGTTGTGGTCGGGTACATGGAAGAGCCAATCATCCGGGCTGCTCAGCACCTCTTGGGGGTGTCGACTGCGGAGGCGAAGCTTCGCGCTTCAGTGGTGTTGTCGCTGTTGTTGGGGTTCGTCGCGACCCGCTACGTCATCCGGTTCGAGCCGCTGGCCAGTTTGTCTCGCAGCGATGCGGCCCGGATCGTTGGTCCGATGCTTCAGCATGCGTTCACCGGCGACCTGGGAATCGAGAGCGCCAGACGAGCGAAACGGCGTCCTCGCAATGCAGGGTAGAAAAGTCATCACCCATCGACTTGGGCATGGTTATGCGCCCGCGATTCGCGTCAACGGCCTGCTGTAATAAGTCATCACTGCTTTGACGACCGCTGTCAACAAGAGGATTCTTGTCACCGTGTTGAGGTGTCGTTCGTGGGTCGGGGTGGCTGCGGCCGTTGCCGCGACCACGGTCGTCCTGACCGGTTGCGCGGCTCCGGCAGGAATCCCAGCAACGGGTTCTGTGGACGCCACCACTTATGCGGTCACCGTGCCCATCCTTGTGGAACCTCAGGTGAACCTGGGTGCCGGCTTCTCTCCGCCGACGGACGCCCAGGGGTCAGCCCTGTCGGCCCCAAGACCCCGCCCGGTTGTAGCTGTGCGGATAGTGGACGCGGTTCCGCTGGGCACCCGCGTCAAGAGGGGTGACGTGGTTGCCCGCATCGACAGCTCGCTCGCCGACGCGGCTGTTGCGGTCGCCGACGCGGACGAAGCCCTGGCGAAACGACGCGTCGAATTGCTCGCCGCTCGCAGCGACGAGATTGCCGACAAGAAGTCAGACCTGAAGAGCAAGCGAAACGACATCGACGAAGCCATTGCCAAGATCGGCGACTTGAAGCCGGAACTGATCGACAACCGCGCGGACCTGAAAGACAAGCAGAACTTGATAGCCGCCCAAACGTCGGAGTTGAAGGCAAAGCGGGCAGAGCTGACGACGAAGGAATCCCAGCTTCGCTCCCAGCGCGACCAGCTCACAGGGCAGATCGCCGAGCTGACCCAGGCCCGCCAAGCGTTGGAGCAGGCGCTCCAACAAACGCCGGACGACCCCGCGCTGAAGGAGCAACTCCAGAAGGTGACCGCGGGGCTGGAGGCCGCGAACGGGAACCTGGCGCAGCTGACCGCGGGCCTGAAAGAGGTTAACGCTGGGCTGGCTCAGATCGATGCGGGGCTCGCTCAGATGAAACAGCTGACCGCACAACTCGTCCAAGGGCTGAAGAAGCTGGAGCAAGGCACCGAAAAGCTTGACGCTAATCTCGCGAAGGCGCGCGAGGGCCGAACCAAGATCGACGACGGGTTGAGCAAACTGGACGACGCAGCAACCGAGATCCAGCGGGCGAAGGAGCAGGCAAAGACACAGACCTCTTCGTTTGCGGTCGCGGTCGACGCCGCCCACAAGCAGCAGAATCTCACTGTTCTCGTTGCGCCTATCGACGGTGTGGTCGTCGCGACCTTGAACACCGGCGATGTCGTCCGTCCGGGCGCGCAGGTCGTGGCGATCCGGCCTGAAACCCCAGCTTCCGTGACCACATGGCTGCCGCTACAGGAGTCGATGACGATCTGCGACGGCTCGGCGGTTTCGGTCGCAACCGACTGGGGTTCGCAATACCCGGCCCACGTCGCCTGGATCGCCCCGGAGGCCCAATACCCGCCGACCTCTCAGGCCACTGACGCGATCCACCTAACCAGAGCTGTCGCGGTGACCGTCACCGTCGATGCCGACGACGGTCCGCCACCTGGTGCCCCCGTCGACCTGATCTTCCAACCCTGCAAGGAGAGCTGACATGTCCACCAGACGTCGCCCCGCCGTCCCCCTGGTCGCTGTGGTCGTGCTGCTACTACTCGCCGGCGTGGGGGCCTGGTGGTGGTTCACCCAGCCGGACGCCGAAGCCGCGCACCGGGTCTCGGGGTCGGTAGAGACGACCCAATATCAGGTGTCTTCGGTCTTGGCCGGCCAGGTCGCCAAGGTTCTCGTCGGCGAGGGGGACCAGGTCAAGGCGGGCGACCCGCTGGTGAAGCTGGACGAGACGTCCCTGAAACTGGGAGTCGACCAGGCCAACGCCGGAGTGGACGCTGCCCGGGCACTCGTGAAGCAGCAGAAGGACGACGGCACCGACGCTGAGGTCGCCGAGGCGAAGGCGCGCGAGGCCCAGGCGAAGGCTGGGGTGACGTTGGCCAAGACCCAACTCGGCTACGCGACGATGACTGCCCCCAGCGACGGCACCGTGATAACCGTTACCACCAACGCCGGGCAGACGGCAGCGCCGGGACGCACACTCGTCACGATCGCGGACCCGAACGACGCGTGGGTGCGCGCCTACATCCCCCAGCCGATGCTCGGTTCGATCAACGTCGGTGACCAGGTGCGGGTGTCCGCCGACGGGGTTGGAGAGGTGGGCGGCCAGATCACCTGGGTGTCGTCGCAGCCCGAATTCACCCCCAACAATGTCGAGACCAGGGATGCACGCGTCAGGCTGGTGTTCGAGTTCCGCATCCAGTTGCCCAAGCAGGCCCCGGGGTTCATGCCCGGCCAGCCCGTCGACGTGATCCTGCCGTGAGCGCCTCCATCCAGACCGACGGCACCCAGCCCCCGATCCTCGCCTCGGGGTTGACCCGCCGGTTTGGGGACCGGATAGCCGTGGACGAGGTGTCGCTCACCGTCCCCCGGGGGGCCATCTTTGGGCTGCTCGGGCCCGACGGCGCCGGCAAGACGACCCTGCTGCGGATGCTCTCGACGGTGCTGATGCCCGACGAGGGCGAGGCGTCGGTGTTCGGGGCGTCGATCCGCCGGAATCCGGGCAGGGTGACTTCCCGCATCGGCTACATGAGTCAACAGTTCTGCATGTACCCAGATCTCACGGTTCACCAGAACATCGAATTTTTTGCAACGCTGCGGGGCGTCCATCGCAACGACCGCAGGGAGCGGGCGTCGTCCCTGTTGACCGCCATGGGCATGAGCCAGTTCACCGGACGCGCCGCCGGGCAGCTGTCAGGGGGGATGAAGCAGAAGCTGATGCTCACCACCACGCTGATGCATCAGCCAGACCTGTTGATTCTCGACGAACCGACCACCGGCGTCGACCCGGTGTCGCGCCGGGAATTCTGGGCGATCCTCGCCGACTTGCAGCGTGCCGGGAAGACGGTGCTCGTCGCCACCCCCTACATGGACGAGGCCGAACGCTGCACCCACGTGGCGTTCATGGCCGA
>CAYMMF010000135.1:0-5571 GCA_964391475.1 uncultured Propionibacteriaceae bacterium
ACGGCGGCTGGCAACTCGCCCAACCCGAACCCGGCGTCTACCAATGGACATCACCAGCCGGATACCAATACCAAGTCACCGCACACGGCACCACCAGAATCAAAACCCCCAAACCAGGATCGTGAAGAGCCACCCCCGAGGCGATGCAGGGACGTGCGCAAACACCGCTGGCGACGTTGACGGTAGGCATCGGCGCGCCGTTTTATTGCAATCACGAAACAACTTCTACTAGGTGAGATCTGAACGCGTAGAGCCCTCTCTTTCTCTGCGTACTCACACTGAATAGATTTTCAGTACCAACGGCTATATTCGGCTCGCCCCTATTGGACGCCAACCCGATCCGATAATGCTCGTTATCCCAACGGGTAGCCTTAGGAAACGGAAAACCGCAACCGCAATGGGGGTGAGGGCATGAGTGTCGCCGCACCCGAACCCCTTGGCGCTTGGGCATGGTCAGCTGCGGACGTGGCCCTCACCCAGAAAGTCGACCCGACCACGGGCCTAACCGCAGCGGAGGCGTCCGAACGACTGTCGCGATGGGGACGCAACGAATTGCGTCCCAAACCAGGCGTTCCCGCATGGCGCAGGTTCCTGCGACAACTAGCTGATCCACTCGTCTACCTACTGCTTGCGGCTGTCGTGGTCTCAACCGTCGCTTGGTTTGCTGAGGGTGCGATTGGGCTGCCGATAGACGCGCTTGTCATCTCACTAATCGTGATAGCGAACGCGATCCTGGGTTTTGTACAAGAGAACAAAGCCGAGGACGCCGTCGCCTCACTTGCCGACATGACAGCCACTCATTCCACGGTGCTGCGTGACAGTTTACTCGTCGAGATTCCCTCCGCAGAGATCGTTGCTGGCGACGTCCTCGTCCTCAACGAAGGGGACGCCGTCGGTGCGGACGCACGCCTGATTAGTTGTTCGAACCTGCGGGTGCAGGAGGCGTCCTTGACCGGCGAGTCCGAAGCCTCTACTAAAGATGAAGCCACCCTGCCTCAGAACGCCTCCATCGGCGACCGGCATAACATGGCCTTCAAAGGGACAGCCGTCGTCAGCGGCGTCGGACGAGCGGTTGTGACGGCAACCGGCATGAACACCCAGGTCGGCCGAATCGCCACACTGCTGGACGAAACCGAGGCCCAACCGACTCCCCTGCAAGTCGAAATCGCACGAATCTCTCGCACGCTCGGAGTGCTTGTGATCGGCATCGCGGTGATTGTGATGGCTGCGATCGCACTCCTCAATGGGGTTTCGTCCTTGGCTGAGGCGGTCGACATCCTGCTGCTCGGGGTTTCGCTGGCAGTAGCTGCTGTGCCAGAGGGGCTACCGGCGATTCTCTCGCTGGTGCTCGCTATCGGGGTGCAGGCGATGGCTCGCCGGAATGCGGTTTTGAAAAACCTGCACTCCGCCGAAACCCTCGGTTCGGTCTCTGTGATCTGTTCCGACAAGACCGGCACCCTGACCAAAAACGAAATGACTCTTCGCGAGATCGTCACGGCGTCCGGCTACGTCCACCTCGGTGGCACTGGGTACCAACCCGAGGGTGAGGTTGAGGTCACTGGGACTCGGGACGTCGCTCTTGGTGAAGCTCGACTCGTAATCACCGGCGGGTCGTTGGCGAACAACGCGCAGCTGGCCCAAATAGACGGCGAGTGGTCGATCCAGGGGGACCCAACCGAAGCCGCGTTCCTGGTCGCCCAACACAAGGTGGCTGGCGTCCTAGAGCGAGTGAACGAGCACGTGCTGACCGCTCAGGTTCCGTTCACCTCTGAACGCAAGCTGATGTCCGTGCTCAGCACCCACGCCGCCACTGGTGCCACGAGGTTGTTCGCGAAGGGGGCTCCAGAGGTGCTCTTGGAACGCTGCGCCTCGGAACAGGTCGCGGACGCCGTGCTGCCGCTGACCCCAACTAGGCGGGAGGAACTCCAGGGAATCATCCTCGACCTGAACCGAGCCGGATACCGGACGCTTGGCGTCGCTTGGCGAGACCTCTCCCCCATCGCCGCTGAGCAATTCGGCGATGACGCCGAGTACGACATGGTGCTCGCGGGGATTGCCGCAATCATCGACCCGCCGCGTCCCGAGGCCATCGTCGCGGTCGCCCAGACGCGACGGGCCGGCATTCGTCCAGTGATGATCACCGGAGACCACCCGGCTACCGCAGCGCGCATCGCGTTAGACCTCGGCCTGGTGGACGACGACTCCCCGCTCGTTCTCAGCGGCGCGTCGCTGGATTCCTTGGACGAGGCGACCCTCACCGAACAAACGCGACGGGCGGCCATCTACGCCCGGGTCGCCCCCGAGCACAAGTTGCGGATCGTGGACGCCCTACAGGCCGACCACCAGATCGTCGCTATGACCGGCGACGGCGTCAATGACGCACCTGCGCTGAAGACAGCCGACATCGGAATCGCGATGGGGATCACCGGCACCGAGGTCACCAAAGAAGCCGCGACGATGATCCTGGCCGACGACAACTACGCCACGATCGTGGCAGCCGTCCGACAAGGACGCGTGATCTTCGACAACATCCAGAAGTTTCTGCGTTACCTTCTCAGTTCCAACATGGGCGAGATCGCGACCGTGTTCTTCGGGGTGACGCTGGGCCACTTCTTCGGATTGGTTGACCCAGCAAACCCGGCGGCAACCGTCGTTCCGCTGCTCGCCACCCAGATCTTGTGGATCAACCTGGTGACCGACTCCGGCCCCGCTCTCGCCATGGGCGTCGACCCGGAGTTGGACGACGTGATGTCGCGCCCGCCGCGCAGGTTCGACGACCGAATAATCGACCCGCAGATGTGGCGTCGAATCATCCGGGTCGGCCTCCTGATGGGGCTGATCAGCCTCGTGGTCTACGATCTCACCCTGCCCGATGGGTTTTTAGGCGGACTTGAACATCAGGTGCCGCTCGAGGAGCAGTGGGTGGCCGCTCGAACCACCGTTTTCACAGCGCTGGTGTTTATGCAGCTATTCAACGCCCTGAACAGCAGGTCCGACCTGGGCAGCGCCTTCAGCCACCTGTTCACCAACCGATGGCTTTGGCTGTCATTGGCGTTTGCCGTGGTAGCTCAAGTGTTGGTTGTTCACGTTTCATTCCTGCAAGGTGCGTTCGGCACGGTGTCTTTGGACGCCACAGGTTGGCTGCTCGCCGTCGGTGCGGGCGTTTTGGTTCTCGTGACCGAGGAGGTTGCTAAAGCGTTCCGCAGGTGGGGCGTCCGGCGTAGTCAGGCGTCCATCCGGGACGGTTCGGTTACTCGCGAGACGTCCACCTTGCAACGCTGAGTTTGACGAATAGCGCCTGTTACCGCAGAATCTTCCTCGAATACCCATGTCGGTATATGTAATACCTAACATACGACGCAGCCCCCGTGCTGCGTGTGAGGAGCGTTGACCATGCTGCAGACCAATCTTGAACACATCCTTTCCGAAGACAGCTTCAAAGAGACCCTGGCCAACAACGAGAACGTCATGATCTGCTGCGGCCGGATGGGCCCGATGTGTCTGCCGGTGTACGACATCATGGAATCGATCGAGGACGAGTACTCCCACGTCGCGTTCCGCGACATGGCGTTCGACGGCCCCGCCGCCCACACGATCCGTTCACTGCCAGAGACCGCCACGTTCATGGGGCTGCCATTCACTGTGTACTTCAAGAACGGCGAGGTTGTGGCTGCGACCAGCAGCATCCAGTCGATGGATCAAGTAACCACGATCCTCGACGAAAACTTCGGCGCCGAAGGCTGATCGGACTCCCCTATGACGACTCACTTCGACCTGCTCGTCCTGGGCGCCGGCCCGGCTGGCCTCACCGCGGGCATCTACGCGGCTAGAGCTCGGCGGTCGGTAATGATCCTGGACATAGGAACCCCCGGCGGGCAGACCGTCCTCACCCACGCCGTCGCCAACTACCCCGGCGTTGAGCAGACTTCCGGCCGGGAACTTTCCCAGACCATGCTGCGCCAGGCGAAAGAATTCGGCTGCCAGATCAAACCATTCGCGCGAATCGCGGACGTCGACCTGCGCGGGGAACTGAAGTCGGTGACCCTGAAGAACGGAACCACCTACACAGCACCCGCTGTGATCATCGCGTCCGGAGGCGTCCCCCGTAAGTTGGGAGTTGATGGCGAAGACCAGTTCTTCGGCCAGGGAATCTCATACTGCGCCACATGCGACGGCGACTTCTTCACCGACCGTCCGATCGCGGTGGTAGGCGGCGGCAACTCCGCGCTCGAGGAAGCGGTTTCGCTCAGCCAGTACGCCTCGAAGATCACCGTGATCCACGAGTTCGACCACTTCCAAGCCGAGCCGTGGCTGGTGGCAGAAGCCCAAGCCCACCCGAAGATCACCTTCCTGATGAACCAAAAAGTGCTCGGCTTCACCGGAGACGGCGCACTCACCACGGTGCGATCAGAAGACAAGGATTCCGGGGTCGTCCACGACACCGATATCGACGGCTGCTTCGTGTTCATCGGGTACGTCCCCAACTCCGACGCATACGTTGGCCAGATTGAGATGAACCCACGTGGCGAAATCATCACAGACGACACGCTGGCGACCAACGTCGCTGGGGTGTTCGCCGCGGGTGACGTTAGGGCCAAGCGATACCGCCAAATCACGACTGCGGTTGCCGACGGGACCATCACCGCACTATCTGCATTGGAGTACCTCAAGCAGGCCGATCAATGACCGACGTCGCCTCGGCCGTCTGTCGGGCACTCGCTCACCCCGTTCGCAGGGCACTGCTATCAGGGCTGCTGACCGGCGAATGCGACGTAGGAAACATGACTGGCAACACCAGGTTGGATCAACCCACAGTGTCGAAGCATCTTGCGATCCTTCGACAAACTGGCCTGGTCGTGGTCCGCGTGGACGGACGCCGGCGCTGCTACTCGCTGGCTCACCGCGAGGTAGTCGAACCGCTCCTCGCTCTGCTGGATTCCCTGCAGGAGCGTTCAGACGCCGAGGGTGCGCCGACGAGCGCCCTGAACTCGCACGCCCGCTGACGGCTGGGCGAGGGCCGACACTCCCGCCCAGCCGCCAGCGAGTCGTTAACTGGTCGAGCCGCTGAGAATCCGATGCTCCATCTGCAGCACCCGAGGGAACAAGATGTTGTTCTCTTTGTGAACGTGTTCGTGGATGTCCAACTCCATCTCTTCCAACCCCTTCAGCATCGCCTGGTAGGACGCGCAAGCGCCCTCCGGCGGGGCGTAGTGGTTGGTGAGAGCCCGGATTTCTCTGAACAATTCGCCGACCACGTCGTGCTCGGCCAGCATCTGGTTGATTGGCTCGGCCAGTGAAGAAAACGGCAGGTTGATGGCGGCTTGCGCCTTTTCCATCCGACTGATCGCAGGGAACAGCACCCGTTCCTCGCGCGTCATGTGCGGATCCAGGTCGTCCACGGCTTCGATAAAGGCACTCCGAACGCGCTCCAACTCTGGATGCAGGTCGCCATGGACGCTGTACACCTTGTCGACTAGTGCTCGTAGCCGGGGCATCTCCGCCCATAGGTAGGCGTGGTGGGTGTCGACGATGTCGTGGGCAAGCGCGGCGTTCTCGAGATGCTGCCAGGAC
>CAYMMF010000136.1:0-5558 GCA_964391475.1 uncultured Propionibacteriaceae bacterium
ACCATCATGAAGATCGGGTTCTCGGAGGTGAAGTTCGCCTCCATCTCAGCAGTGAGTTCGCTGGTCGCGTCAGTCCACAGTTGGACGAGCTCCTGCTGACGCTCTTCTTCGGTGACCTTGCCCCGCTCGAACTGCCGAGTGATCTTGTCAGCTTTCGCATCGTAGGCAGCCAGGATCTCCGGCTTGGACGGCGGCGTCTGCACATCAGAGATCGACACCGTGACACCGGAACGGGTTGCCCACTTGAACCCCATGTCCTTCAGCCGATCCAGCGTACGAGCAACGTCGACCTTCGAGTAGCGCTCAGCCATGTCGTTGACGATCTGGCCCAGCTTCTTCTTACCAACGCTGGCGTTCACGTACGGGTAGTCGGCAGGAAGCGCTTCATTGAACAGCGCCCGGCCCAAGGTCGTCTCGATCAAGAACGAACCGTCGGATCGAACGTCAACCCCAGCAGGTGGGGCAAGATCCTTGATCCGGATGGTTACGCGACTGTTAATCGCGATCTCGCCGAGGTCGAAGGCCATGTGAGCTTCGTCCTTGCTGGCGAACCAGCGTCCCTCACCAGGCTGCCCGTCACGCAGAGACGTGAGGAAGTAATGCCCGATGATCATGTCTTGGGTCGGCAGAGTGACAGGACGTCCGTCTGCTGGCTTGAGGATGTTGTTCGTGCTCAACATGAGGACGCGAGCCTCAGCCTGGGCCTCCGCACTCAACGGCAGGTGGACCGCCATCTGGTCACCGTCGAAGTCAGCGTTGAAAGCCGTGCAGACCAGCGGGTGAAGCTGGATCGCCTTACCCTCGATCAACTGCGGCTCGAACGCCTGGATTCCCAACCGGTGCAACGTAGGTGCGCGGTTCAGCAACACCGGGTGTTCCGCGATGACCTCTTCGAGGACGTCCCAAACAACCGGACGCTGACGTTCGACCATCCGCTTGGCGCTCTTGATGTTTTGAGCCAAGTTCAAGTCGTCCAACCGCTTCATCACGAACGGCTTGAACAACTCCAAGGCCATGTTCTTAGGCAAGCCACACTGGTGAAGCTTGAGCTGAGGCCCGACGACGATCACGGACCGCCCGGAGTAGTCGACTCGCTTACCAAGAAGGTTCTGGCGGAACCGGCCCTGCTTGCCCTTGAGCATGTCAGAGATCGACTTCAGCGGACGGTTACCCGGCCCGGTGACCGGACGCCCACGGCGTCCGTTGTCGAACAGGGAGTCAACGGCCTCTTGAAGCATGCGCTTCTCGTTGTTGACGATGATCTCGGGGGCTCCGAGATCCAACAGCCGCTTGAGCCGATTGTTCCGGTTAATGACACGCCGGTACAGATCGTTCAGGTCAGAAGTCGCGAACCGACCACCGTCCAACTGAACCATGGGGCGCAGATCCGGCGGGATAACGGGGACGGCGTCCAGCACCATTCCCGTCGGAGAGTTCGTCGTATTGAGGAACGCCGAAACCACCTTCAGACGCTTCAGAGCGGGTCTTCCGCTGGCCCTTGCCAGTCTGAATGATCTGACGAAGCGTCTCAGCCTCAGCTTCGAGATCGAACGAGCCCAGCCGACGCTTGATCGCCTCGGCACCCATGAACCCTTCGAAGTACTTGCCGAACCGGTTCTTCATCTCACGGTAAAGAATCTCGTCGCCCTCGAGATCCTGAACCTTGAGTGTACGGAACCGCTGCCAAACCGCGTCGAGCCTGTCGATTTCACGCTGACTGCGGTCGCGCACCTGACGAACCTCGCGCTCGCCGGCGTCGCGCACCTTCTTCTTCAAGTCAGCCTTCGCACCCTCGGCCTCGAGCGCAGCAACGTCCTCTTCGATCTTCTGCATGCGCGTCTCAATATCGACGTTCATGCGGTTCTCGATCTGCTTGCGCTCGACCTCAACCTTCGCCTCAAGAGACTGCAAATCGCGGTGCCGGGCGTCCTCGTCAACCGAGGTGATCATGTAGGCAGCGAAGTAGATGACCTTCTCAAGATCCTTCGGGGCAATATCAAGCAGGTAACCCAACCTGCTGGGTACACCCTTGAAATACCAGATGTGGGTGACGGGCGCCGCCAACTCGATGTGGCCCATCCGCTCGCGGCGCACGTTACTCCGAGTCACCTCGACGCCACAGCGCTCACAGATGATGCCCTTGAAACGAACCCGCTTGTACTTACCGCAGTAGCACTCCCAGTCGCGAGTAGGCCCAAAGATCTTCTCGCAGAAAAGACCGTCACGCTCTGGCTTCAGCGTGCGGTAGTTGATGGTCTCAGGCTTCTTGACCTCGCCGTGGCTCCACTCCCGGATCTGATCGGCGGTAGCGAGCCCAATCCGCAGCTCGTCGTAGAAGTTCACGTCCAGCACGTTTGCTTCACTTTCTCCTGGTCACAGGAATTCTGGTGTCTGAGTATGTAGTTGGGCGACTGAGCCCCAGCCTTGCGGGAGGCGACCGATTGGCTTACCGGTCATGCTGCCCGCTGGCGGGGTTCACGGGGTATGACCCCCGTGGGTACTCAGACTTCGTCCAGGACGGCGAACGAGTCGGCGCCCGGACGGCGGGAAAGGTCGATGCCAAATTCCTCGGCGCGGTGGAAGTCGTCCTCGGAATCCCTGAGCTCAACGACGTTACCGTCAGAAGACAGCACCTCGACGTTCAGGCAAAGCGACTTCATCTCTTTAACCAGCACCTTGAATGACTCCGGGATCCCAGGCTCGGGAATGTTCTCACCCTTGACGATAGCTTCGTACACCTTCACGCGTCCTGGCACGTCGTCAGACTTGATGGTGAGCAACTCCTGCAACGCCCAAGCGGCGCCATAGGCCTCCATCGCCCACACTTCCATCTCACCGAAGCGCTGGCCACCGAACTGTGCCTTACCACCAAGCGGTTGCTGAGTGATCATCGAGTAAGGGCCCGTGGAACGCGCGTGGATCTTGTCGTCTACCAGGTGGTGCAGCTTCAACATGTAGATGTAGCCGACGCCCACCCGCTCCGGGTACGGTTCCCCAGAACGGCCATCGAAGAGCTGAGCCTTGCCTCCGGTGTCCACCAGATTCAGGCCATCGCGCTGAGGCAGCGCATGCGTCAACAGGCCAGTGATCTCTTCCTCGTTCGCGCCGTCGAATACCGGCGTGGCGACCTTCGTGCCGGGTTCAACAACCGCCAAGCCCACGTCCTTTAGACGATCCGCCCAAGGCTCATCGACGTCGGTAATGTCCCACCCTGCGTGAGAGATCCAACCCAGGTGCGTCTCTAGCACCTGCCCGACGTTCATTCGGCTCGGAACACCCAGAGGGTTTAGGACGATGTCGACCGGCGTGCCGTCCTCAAGGAACGGCATGTCTTCAACGGGCAGAATCTTCGCGATGACGCCCTTATTGCCGTGTCGGCCGGCGAGCTTGTCGCCGTCGGAGATCTTGCGCTTTTGAGCCACATACACGCGGACCAGCTGGTTCACGCCTGGAGCGAGTTCGTCGCCCTCTTCGCGGTCGAAGACGCGGACGCCGATAACCGTTCCGCTCTCGCCGTGGGGCACCTTCATGGAGGTGTCGCGCACCTCGCGCGCCTTCTCACCGAAGATCGCACGAAGCAGCCGCTCTTCTGGCGTCAGTTCGGTCTCGCCCTTGGGCGTGACCTTTCCGACCAGAATGTCACCGGTACCAACCTCTGCGCCGATCCGGACGATCCCCCGCTCGTCGAGGTCGGCCAGCATGTCCTCGCCGATGTTTGGAATATCGCGGGTGATCTCTTCTGCGCCTAACTTGGTGTCGCGGGCGTCGATCTCATGCTCCTCGATGTGAATCGAGGTGAGGACGTCCTCTTGCACCAACCGCTGCGACAAGATGATGGCATCTTCGTAGTTGTGCCCTTCCCACGGCATAAACGCCACGAGCAAGTTCTTGCCCAACGCCATCTCACCGTTGTCGGTGCACGCGCCGTCAGCCAGCGGCTGCCCGACCTCAACGTGCTCGCCCTCGGTCACTAGCGGACGCTGGTTGATGCAGGTGGTCTGGTTGGAACGGCGGAACTTCGATAACCGGTAAGTGATCGCAGTTCCGTCGTCGTTCAGTACATCGATCAGATCAGCCGAAACGCTGGTTACGGCGCCCGACTTCAAAGCGACAGTGACTTCGCCAGCGTCCACAGCCCCGCGGTACTCCATACCGGTGCCGACCAGTGGAGACTCGTTGCGGACGAGCGGGACGGCCTGACGTTGCATGTTGGCGCCCATCAGGGCTCGCGAAGCATCGTCGTGCTCAAGGAACGGAATCAGCGCAGTTGCCACAGACACCATCTGTCGGGGAGAGACGTCCATGTATTGGACCTCCGCTGGCTCAACCTCGTCGGCGTCCCCGTGCTTGACCCGCACCAAGACCCGCTCCTCTTCGAAGCGGCCGTCATCGTCGAGCCTGGCATTAGCCTGGGCGATGATGTAGCGATCCTCCTCATCCGCAGTAAGGAAGTCGATCTGGTCTGTGACCTGTCCGTCGACAACCTTTCGGTAGGGCGTCTCGATAAACCCAAACGCGTTGACGCGCCCGAATGAAGCCAACGATCCGATCAGGCCGATGTTGGGGCCTTCCGGGGTTTCAATGGGACACATGCGCCCGTAATGGGACGGGTGGACGTCTCGAACTTCCATACCCGCGCGATCACGAGACAGACCGCCCGGGCCGAGCGCGGAAAGCCTGCGCTTGTGAGTGAGGCCAGCAAGCGGATTGTTCTGATCCATGAACTGGGACAACTGGGAGGTGCCGAAGAACTCCTTCAACGCCGCGTTAACAGGACGGACGTTGATCAGGGTCTGCGGGGTGATCGCCTCGATGTCTTGAGTCGTCATGCGGTCGCGGACGGTGCGCTCCAGACGTCCCAGACCAATGCGGAGCTGATTCTGGATCAACTCACCCACGGTGCGCAGACGCCGATTACCGAAATGGTCGATGTCATCGGTCTCGATGATCACATCGTCCAGGGTCTCTTTGCCTTCGTGGAGGGCCACCACGTACCGGATCGCCGCGACGATGTCGTCGGTGGTGAGCACCTGCTTGTCGAAAGGCAACTCCAACCCGAGCTTTTTATTGATCTTGTAGCGACCAACCTTCGCCAGGTCGTAGCGCTTCTCGTTGAAGTAGTAATTGTTCAACATCGTCTGAGCGGCTTCGCGCGTTGGCGGCTCGCCCGGGCGGAGCTTGCGGTAGATGTCCAACAAAGCTTCGTCGGTGTTCGCGGTGTTGTCTTTCTCCAGCGTCAGCCGGATCGACTCGTACTCGCCGAACTCCTCCAGGATTTGGTCGTTCGTCCAGCCCAACGCCTTCAGCAGCACGGTGACGTTCTGCTTACGTTTGCGGTCAATCCGGACGCCCACCATGTCGCGCTTGTCGACCTCGAACTCCAGCCAGGCGCCACGGCTCGGAATTATCTTGCAAGTGAAGATGTCTTTGTCGGAGGTTCGGTCTGGAGTCTGTTCGAAGTAGACGCCGGGGCTCCGGACCAACTGGCTCACAACGACACGCTCTGTGCCGTTGATGATGAAGGTACCTTTGTCGGTCATCAACGGGAAGTCGCCCAT
>CAYMMF010000137.1:0-5543 GCA_964391475.1 uncultured Propionibacteriaceae bacterium
CGACACACACCAGTTTGTCGGCGTCCTCAGCGCGCACCTCGGTCCGCATGTGGACGTCGGTGTAGGTAAACCTTTCGCCCTCAGGATCCCAACCTGGGGTGACCACGTCCGACATAAAAACCTGCGAGTCATCGGCCACCGTGATCACAGTGCGAGACCGGTAGGCCGCGTTTCGATACGCGATGGTCTGGTCGGGCACGCTCTCAAGCCGGGCACCCGCAGCGACCCGGTAAGCCGACTCCTGCACTGCCGGGTCGTTTGGCGTCTTGTAGATCCGGGTTGCGCCCTGAGTGGAGAGCAACAGGTGCGCCTGTGGGTGCACCTCGACGTCGTAGCGGTAGCGCTCCCCGAAGTACGCCCCGCCGGGGTTCACGAAGAAGTAGGTGACCTGGCCCGAGTCGTCCAGATACAACGGTCTGAGCACCTGAAGGACGCCGTGGCCCGCCGTCGTTACCGGACGCGTCCTTCGCCCGTCGCGGGCAACCACCAAGTGCAGAGAACCGGCAGGGTCGACGGGCGTGGCCTTTTTGAACCCGAGCGAGGTCGCTGTCATACCAGGTCGCTCATCAGGACGTCGCGGCGCAGCCACTCGATGACCTGATCGAGACCCTCATCGGTCACCAGGTTCGTGAAGACGAACGGCTTGTGGCCCCGGAACTGCTCCGAATCGTGCCTCATCACCTCAAGATCGGCGCCGACGTAAGGGGCGAGATCGATCTTGTTGATGACGAACAGATCAGACTTGATCATGCCCTGGCCAGCCTTGCGGGGAATCTTCTCGCCCTGGGCCACGTCGATGATGTAGATCGAGAAATCGACCAACTCTGGGCTGAATGTGGCTGACAGGTTGTCGCCGCCGGATTCGACGAAGATGATCTCCAGGTCTGGGTGCTGGCTCAGCAACTGCTCTATCGCGGCGTCGTTCATCGACGTGTCTTCGCGAATGGCCGTGTGCGGGCAACCGCCAGTCTCAACACCGATGATGCGATCCAACGGAAGCACGCTGTTGCGGGCCAGGATTTTTGCGTCTTCGGTTGTATAAATGTCGTTGGTGATGGCAGCCATCGAAACCTCGTCGGCCATGCGACGGGTGACGCGCTCGATCAGTTGCGTCTTGCCGGATCCGACAGGACCCCCAACGCCGATCTTGATGACTCCCGCGTGGGGACGCCCCACTGTTACGTCTTGGCTCATTTCGGTTCTCCTAACTCATGAACATGCGTGCGCGCAGCCGTTCGTGCTGCATTTGAGCGATTTCGATCCCGGGCGCGACCACGCCAAAGTCGTCGTGATTGAGTGTGTGCGTCTCGCGGCAGGCGTGCTCAACCCAGGCGTGAGCAGCAACCAGCACCCGCTGGCCAGCCGACTGCCCGATGGGAATCCCCCGCACCGCGTTCTGGGTCAAAGTGCTCACTGTTCCGGTCAGGTGGGCGAGGATCGCATCGTCCATCTCTACGCCGAAATGCCGGGCGATTCGCGCGAACTCCCACGCTGGGTGCGCATACTCGATGTCGGTCTGAGGGACGCCGAGGGCGTCCTGGCCAATCATGCGGAGACGCTTTGCGATCGCCGCGTCGGCGGCGCGCACCTGGGCGGGCAAGGTTGCCGCAAGCACCAGATCTGCGAGTGCCCGCTCACCGACGCCCTCGTACATCATCCTGATCAGGAGGGCGTCAGTGTCGGTCAACTGGCTGGCAACGAACGCGTGCAACCATTGAGAAAAGGTGCGCTCGTCGTGCACCTCTCCTCGAAAAATGTACTGCTCAAGCCCGTAGGAATGGCTGAACCCACCGGTCGGCAGAGCCGAATCGCTGAGTTGGAGCAGGAGTGAAAGCGGCCTCAATGCGTGTGCTCGCTGTGTCGGAACGGAGTCGTCATCACGCGCTGCTGATGTTCGTACGGGACGCCAACGGAATCCAGGTAGGCAACCACGGTGTGGTCGTTTTGGACGACCATCACCTCAGCCTCGTACGCCGAATCGGCGCCGAAGAACTGCGCCTGGAGATGGCGGTTGCCCAACGTGTGAGCGACAACCGCCATCTCGAGGATAGAACGTGCCTTGATGACGATCACGTCTGTTGCTTCGACACGCACGACGATCGCGTTGCCATCGGATAAATCCAATATGTCTCCGTCTCGCAGGTCAGGCGCACCTGCTGCCAGACGGATTCCCAACTCCCGATTGTGGTCGGTTGTCACCCGTTGGATGCGTTTGACCAACTGGGCGCTGGGAAGCGTAACGATCTCAACGTGCGTGCCATCAGGAAGGGGAACCTGATCCAGGTTCCCCTTCACTTCGGTGATTAGCAAAATCATCCCTCAGAACAAGAAGTACCGCTGGGCTAGGCCCACTCGCTCCGCAGGCTCTGCTGTCAGAACCTCACCGTCGATGGATACCTCATAAGTCTGAGGATCAACAACGATGTCCGGAGTTGCGTCATTGTACTTCATGTCGGCCTTGGAGATGTCGCGGGTTCCGTGGACGGCGTAGGCGCGCTTCTTCAGCCCCAGCCTTTCGGGAACCCCATCTTCGAGGGCGAACTTCGAGACGAACACCAAGCTGGTCTTGCCACGAGCGTTGCCGTGGGCACCAAACTGGGTGCGGAGCGTGCGAGGCTGCGGCGTCGTGATGGACGCGTTGGCGTCGCCCATGACCGACATAGCGATCATGCCGCCCTTGATGACGAGCGTCGGCTTGGCGCCGAAGAACCGCGGCTCCCAAAGCACCAGGTCGGCGAACTTGCCAACCTCGATCGACCCAACCTCTTGGCCGATGCCATGGGCAACAGCCGGGTTGATCGTGTACTTGGCAACGTAACGCTTGATGCGGTTGTTGTCGTTGAGCTCGTTGTCGTCACCAATCGGACCCCGCTGGTGCTTCATAGAGTCAGCGACCTGCCAGGTGCGGGTGACAACCTCGCCGATGCGCCCCATCGCCTGGGAGTCAGACGACGTGATGGCGATAACGCCCATGTCGTGCAGCACGTCCTCAGCGGCAATGGTCTCTTGACGGATGCGCGAATCTGCGAAAGCGACGTCCTCAGGGATGTCCTTGCGCAGGTGGTGCGTCTCCATGAGCATGTCCATGTGCTCGGCGATGGTGTTCTGCGTGAACGGCAGAGTTGGGTTCGTCGAAGCCGGCAGAATGTTCGGCAGACCAGCAATCCGGATGATGTCAGGTGCGTGACCGCCGGCAATGGCGTCGATCGTGTCTTGCAGGAAACCGAACTCGTTAAGAGTGTCAGTGTGAATCGCAACCTGGACGTCGTACTGATCGCCCACCTTGAGAGCGGTGTCGATGGCTGCGCCAGTCGAACCCCAGTCTTCGTGGACCTTCAGACCGACCGCGCCAGCCTTGACCTGCTCGCTCACAACGGCCACGTCAGAGCCGTGGCCCTTGCCGAGGAGACCGATGTTCATCGGGAAATCGTCGGTGGCCTCGAGCATGCGGTGGATCCACCACTCGCCAGGCGTGATGGTGGTGGCCTTGGTGCCCTCAGCGGGGCCGGTGCCTCCACCGATCAGCGTGGTGGTGCCGGACGACAGCGCCGTCAGGATCTGATCGGTCGCAATGAAGTGGATATGGGTATCAATGGCACCCGCGGTGAGGATCTTGCCCTCACCGGCGATGATCTCGGTCGAGACGCCGATCGTGATGTTCACGCCGTCTTGGGTGTCGGGGTTACCCGCCTTGCCGATGGCGAAGATGCGGCCGTCACGAAGCGCCACATCCGCCTTGTAAATGCCCGTGTAGTCGAGGATGACCACGTTGGTGATGACGGCGTCCGGGATGTCATGGGCGCGTGCAACGCGCGAATTCTCACCCATGCCGTCGCGGATGGTCTTGCCACCGCCGAACACTGCCTCTTCGCCGTAGGTCGTCTCGTCACGCTCGACAACCGCGAAAAGGTTGGTGTCACCCAACCGGACAGCATCGCCGGTGGTGGGGCCGTAGAGGCCGGTGTACTGCCTACGCTGAAGCTTTTGACTCATTGTATAATGCTCCTAGTTCGGGTCGGTGACGTTGGAGGCCGCCGCGTCCAGTGGCCCGTTCCATTCGTTGCGGAATCCGTAGACCGCACGGGCTCCGCCGTACGCTACAAGGTTGACTTCCCGTGCGTCGCCGGGCTCGAAGCGGGCGGACGTGCCAGCCGGAATATCGAGGCGGAAACCGACAGTCTTCGCGCGGTCGAAGTTGAGCGCCGGGTTTACCTCTGCGAAGTGGTAGTGGGAGCCAACCTGGACGGGACGGTCGCCAGTGTTCTCGACGTGGACGACAAGCGTCTCGCGGCCTTCGTTGATGATGATGGGCTCGTCGTTGAGGACGAGTTCACCTGGCTGGGAAACGTCGTCAACGCTTGCCTCGCCCTTGCCGGCGCGAATCGGGTGCTCGACGGTCACGAGTTTCGTGCCGTCTGGGAATGTGGCTTCGACCTGAATCGAATCGATCATGCTCGACACGCCGACCATTACATCGTCTTCATTGAGGATGGTGGCTCCCCAACTCATAAGTTCGGCGACGGACCTGCCATCGCGGGCGCCTTCCATCAGTTCCCACGTGATATAGGCGACAGCTTCTGGGTGATTCAACAAGACGCCGCGTTCGCGTCGACGTCGTGCCACATCAGCAGCCACTACGATCAGCAACTTTTCTTGCTCTCGCGGTGTAATATGCACAGTACCTCCTTGGTGTTGCGACAATTCGCGGATGGCTTTTTTGCGCTGGGTCACCTGCGAATGCGCTAAGCCTGAACGCTCATTCTATTCAGTTTAGGCGAAAGGTGCCACTCGAACGAAAAAAACGACGTCGCGGTTTCGTAAATGCAGGTTTTCCAGACGCTATCCAGCTTACTTACAGCGGGCTGCAATGGCGACATAATTGAACTATTCACTATTGTCGCCTCCGCCGGACCAGCTCTGTCGCAGACGAGAGTTGAGAACCAGGCTGGCCGCGCTTGTTGCTTGTCCAGACCCAACAGCTATTCCCCAAGCCATACCGCAGTTATCACCCGCGGCTCTCTGCTGAGGAGCATCCCCATACTTCGGTTGTCGGCTGCTCCAGAACTCTCAGCCCGTCACGGCAATCACTGAAATCTATTGTTTAACGACTGTTCCAAAATGACGCCGTGGACAAACACCGAATTCTTGGAAAATCATCTAACTTCGAACTGGCGACCGCGTCGTTCCTACGGACAAGCATCGCGCTTATTGCGCTGCTCCCGTTCGCCGTCTGGGAAGTTAGCAAAAAGGATTCATGAACCGTGATTGGGCAAGTCGGGAATGTGGTGAAGATCTTCTCGGCGACCTTGCGTCCGTCGGCGTTACTGGACTAGTGGTAGACCGAGCGGAGTTGTTGGACGCAGCGCCAGGCGACATCGACTGCCGCCGTGCCGAGCTTGACTATATGGAACGCGTCGAACACCGCGATGGCGTCGGCCAGTTGGTCGTCGATGGCGTTCTTGTAGCCGTGGAACGGGTCCAAAGTGGCGATCTTGACGCCCTTGCGGAATGCGTCGCCGCGGTCGCGAAGCCACGATGTGTAG
>CAYMMF010000138.1:0-5535 GCA_964391475.1 uncultured Propionibacteriaceae bacterium
TGCGCTTTCGGCTTTGGCCTGGCGTGCGGGCT
This sequence comes from uncultured Propionibacteriaceae bacterium, assembly GCA_964391475.1. Classification (GTDB taxonomy): domain Bacteria; phylum Actinomycetota; class Actinomycetes; order Propionibacteriales; family Propionibacteriaceae; genus Propioniciclava. Next base: position 33 of record CAYMMF010000138.1, read on the forward strand.
GATTGGCCGAGACCCCGCTAGCGGCAACCGAGGTTGACTGCTGAGGCTGCGTTGGGGTGGCTGCCGCCACCGGAGCGGGTTGAGCGGCGGCGGCAGGTGCTGCTGCTGGAGCAGGTTCTACGGCCGCCACCGGTGCGGGTTGCGCGGCGAGTGCCGGCTGAGTAGCAGGTTCCGGTGACGCAGTTGACGTTGCCTGCGGCTCCGCGTACCCAATGGCGCGGAAGTACTCAGCCCATGCAGTGTCAACTGAGTTCGGATCAGCCTGGAACTTTTCGAGCATTTCCTCGATCAGCCAGTCGTTGGCGCCATATTCGGCGGAGGTGTTTTCGTTATTTGCTTCAGGCGCGGGTGCCACGTTCGCCCTCTTCCGGTCGCTTGCAAGGCAGGCTTCGGTGCCTGCTAAGAGGTGATGCTACCTGTTGTGGGGGCAACGTACTAAGTGGCTCCGCAGCCCGGTTAGAAACAACCCCAAGAATTCCGCTTTCAGGAAATATGGGTTGGGCATGCTCAGGTCTGATACCCCAGCGCGATGGCGCCCCCGGCAGGATTCGAACCTGCGCTCCCGCCTCCGGAGGGCGGTGCTCTATCCCCTGAGCTACGGGGGCTGAAAGCCACTATTAGGTGGACCGAGGAGAACTGTACCAAAGCCTGGGTGGTGTTCGGTGCGCCTTGGATGGTTCTGGCACAGTACGCCCCATGACGCACATGCACGTGGCTGGGTCGATCCATGCTGACGCAACCTCACCGGCGCCGGTTTGGCTCACCCGGCCAACCGATGTCAACATGCTTGACGAGAAGTTGTGGAGCGACACGGTCGTCCGAGCCGATACCGGTGAACTCGAGATCGGTGGACTCCCGGTGTCCCAGATCATCAGTCAAGCGGGATCCCCGGTGTATGTCATGGACGAGGTGGACATGCGACGGCGCGCTCGGGAATGGCGCGAGGCCTTCGAAGGCTGGCACGTCTACTACGCAGGCAAGAGTTTCTTGTGTGGATCCGTGGCGCGCTGGATCGCCGAGGAAGGGCTTCGGCTCGACGTTTCATCCCGGGGCGAATTGACGGTTGCGCTCAAGGTTGGGTTCGACCCCGAGCTGATCGCATTGCATGGCAACAACAAATCTGACGATGATCTGCGTTTCGCACTCGCACAAGGCGTTGGAAGGATCGTGGTCGATTCCTCCGACGAGATCGGACGCCTAGAACGCCTAACTTCAGAACTCGGGGTTAGGGCCAAAGTGCTCATCCGGGTGACTACTGGTGTTGAAGCTCACACCCATGAGTACATCGCGACCGCCCATGAGGATCAAAAGTTCGGGTTCTCGCTGACCGGCGGCGTCGCGCTCGTGGCGATGGTGCGCTGCTATCACAGTCCAAATATTGATCTGATGGGAATTCACAGCCACATTGGGAGCCAGATTTTCGATACCAACGGCTTCGAGGTGGCTGCGCGCCGCACATTACGGCTTGTTTCCCAGTTCAAAGAGGCCACCGGGGTGACGCTTGGTGAACTAGATCTCGGCGGAGGGTTCGGCATCTCGTACACGAGCGAGGACACGCCGTCCTCTGTGGTGGAGCTTGCTGCTGGGTTGAAGGAGATCGTCGAGCACGAATGCCGGGCGTTCGGGATCGACGTTCCGATCCTGGCGGTTGAGCCAGGTAGGGCGATCAGTGGGCCTGCGGGCACCGCGCTTTACACCGTCGGAACGGTGAAGAATGTCGATCTGCCCGGCGGCCAGATCCGAAGGTACATCAGTGTCGACGGAGGCATGAGCGACAACATTCGGCCAGCGTTGTATGCCGCAGAGTATTCGGCCACTCTGGCAAATCGCTTCTCGGACGCCGAACCCGTCATCTCAAGGGTGGTTGGGCTGCACTGCGAAGGTGGTGACATCCTCGTCCGTGATGTGTTCCTTCCTGGTGACGTCGCCGCAGGGGATCTGATCGCCGTTCCCGCGTCTGGTGCGTACAGCCGATCGATGGCGAGTAACTACAACCACACCCCTCGTCCGCCGGTTGTGTCGGTGAATAGCGGTAGGTTGGCTACTCTGATTCGTCGAGAATCACTCGATGACATTTTGGCTTTAGATATGGGCCTTACCGAAGACAGGACGGCAACCGAATCATGATGACTCCCGTTGGGGCACCCGTGCGCGTGGCACTGCTTGGTTGTGGTGTCGTGGGCTCGCAGGTGGCCCGTATTCTGCTGGACAACGCTGATGAGTTGCGGGCTCGAACCGGACGACCGATAGAACTGGTCGGCATTGGTGTAGCCACTGATCGTCCGAGGCCTGGAATCCCAGACGAACTGTTAACCTTGAATCTGGACGAACTGGTGCGTCGAGATGGCGTTGATTTGGTCATTGAGCTCATCGGTGGGATTGAACCTGCTCGATCCTTGATCCGAGCAGCGATCGAGCGGGGGGCGTCCGTCGTCACCGCCAATAAAGCGTTGCTTGCCCAGCACGGCGGCGAACTGTTCGAGTCGGCCAAAGCCGCGGGAGTCGATCTGTACTACGAGGCAGCCGTGGCGGGAGCGATCCCGATCATCAGGCCGCTACGGGAATCCTTGGTGGGTGACCAGGTGACGGCGGTTAGAGGAATCGTGAACGGAACCACCAACTACATCCTCGACCAGATGCACACCACGGAAGCGTCGTTTGCCGACGCCCTCGCTGAAGCCCAGCGATTGGGCTTCGCTGAGGCTGACCCGACGGCAGACGTTGAAGGCCACGACGCCGCAGCCAAGGCTGCGTTACTTGCGTCGTTGGCGTTTCACACCAGGGTGACCCTCCAGGATGTTTCCTGTGAGGGTATCTCTGACATATCCGCAGCAGATATCAAAGCCGCCGAAGAGATGCGATGCGTGATCAAACTGCTGGCCAACTGTACGCTCAACTCCGATGGCACGATTGCAGTGGGTGTTTACCCGACGATGGTTCCGCTTGCGCACCCTCTTGCGTCGGTAACTGGTGCCTTCAATGCAATTTTCGTAGAGAGCGAGCATGCTGGGCAGCTGATGTTCATGGGGCCAGGAGCTGGTGGTCAGCCGACGGCTTCTGCGGTTATGGGCGATGTGGTTACCGCAGCCCGGAACCGGGTCAGGGGCGTTGCTGGCCCCGGCGAGTCGAATCACAGCGAAGCGGCGATTGCTGATGCCGACTCGGTGGCTTCTCGCCACTACGTCTCGCTAAATGTTCAGGACGAGCCTGGCGTGCTGGCTGCGGTCGCTGCTTGTTTCGCTCGCCATGGGGTCTCCCTCCAGGTTGTTCGTCAGGACGAATCGCCCGGCGACTCCCAGACTGCTTGCTTGGGAATCATGTCCCATGTGGCCCCTCACTCGGCTATCAAGAACACCATCGCCGAGTTGAAGGAAATGCCCGAAGTTATCTCGGGCGTGCGTGTGATTCGGGTCGAGGGGGTCTGAGAATGCTCCTTGCTTGCCTTGACCTCGAAGGGGTCCTCGTCCCCGAGATCTGGATCAATGTGGCTGAGCGCACAGGCATTGAGGAGTTGCGCCTAACTACCCGTGACATCAGCGATTACGACGAACTCATGAGACATCGACTTGCTGTGATGGACGCCCACAACGTGAAGTTGTCGCTCATCCAATCCGTCATCTCGGGGCTGGGACCATTGCCGGGTGCCGTCGAATTCATGGATTGGCTTCGCGAGCGCTACCAGGTTGTAATCCTGTCAGACACGTTCTACCAGTTCGGCATGCCGCTGATGGCGCACCTGGGATATCCGACGCTTCTGTGCCACAACCTGCAGGTTGCCGATGATCGCATTGTCGGTTACAAGTTGCGTCAGCAGGATCAAAAGACGCGCGCTGTAGAAGCTTTCCAGTCGCTCAACACCCGTGTGATTGCAGCCGGTGATTCCTACAACGACACCGGAATGCTGAAGCAAGCGGACGCCGGAATCCTGTTCTGCCCTCCAGACAACGTTGTTGCAGAATTTCCGCAGTTCCCGGTCACCCGAGACTATTTTGAGCTGGCGCGTGAGTTCGAAGCAGCCTCAGACAGGCTTTCCTAACACGTCGCTGCGATGCGCCTCTCTCTTGTGGGAATAGTGTCGGCAAAAGCGGTGCTATAGTGATGACAGCGCGTTCTGCGCTATGCGCCCAGATCGGGCGAGCCCAACTCAAATCGAGATAATCGACGCCTGAATTTTGGGCTGGTCAAGGTCTGGTCAAAACAGTCTCCGTCCCACAGAAGTGGGCTGGTCCAAACTGCCTCGTGGTTGATTGGGCCGATCCGAAAGGACATAAGTGAGCAACATCGATTCCATGCTGCTGCCCGAACTGAAGAAGGTTGCCGGCTCAATGGGGATCAAGGGCGCTGGCTCCATGAGGAAAGCCGATCTCCAGTCAGCGATCCGTGCTGCGCAGCGCGCCAACGCGTCCCCTGCCGCGTCCAAGTCGGACGCAACCGCTGGAGGAACAGGTGCCTCCCAACCTGGACGTGAGGCCTCACAAGCAACTGATGAGAACCGCGTGCAGTCGCGTCCCCGTCGTGAGCGACCAGCTCAGTCTGAGCAAGCGACCCCTCAAGAGCGAAGGGAACCAGCTGAGCCTGCGTCCGACGACGACGTTGGGGCACGCCTTGAGGCACTTCGCAGGGAGGGCGGACGCCGGAAGACTCCTGCTAAGACCGAACAAGCTTCATCGCCGAGCACAGAACGACAAGACAGCAGTCAGCGTCCAGGTGATGAGGACGACTATTCCGGGTCGAATCGTCGCAATCGGCGGCGTCGCAGTCGTGATCGGTCGAGCAGGAACCGACGCGGTCCCGGCGGTGGTTTGGAGCGTCTCGATGCCGAACCCGTGATTGCCGAGGACGACGTTTTGGTCACTGCGTCAGGAATCCTTGAGGTGCTGGACAACTACGCGTTCGTGCGTACCTCCGGCTACCTACCTGGTCCGAATGACGCCTATGTCTCTATGGCAATGGTCCGACGGTTCGGATTGCGCAAGGGCGATGTGATCACAGGAGTCATCCGTCAACCGCGCGAGGGAGAGCGGCGAGAGAAGTACAACCCATTGGTCCGGCTGGACAGCGTGAACGGCGATGAGCCCGAGAAGACCAAGAACCGTCAGGAGTTCAACAAGCTGACTCCGTTGTATCCTCAAGAGCGACTTCGACTTGAGACCGTCCCGTTGAACATGACAGGACGAATCGTTGATCTGGTTGCCCCGATCGGTAAAGGCCAGCGAGGGCTGATCGTTTCGCCGCCCAAGGCTGGAAAGACGATGGTGATGCAATCGATAGCCAACTCGATCACTGCCAACAACCCCGAGGTTCACCTGATGGTGGTTCTGGTCGATGAGCGTCCTGAGGAGGTCACCGACTTCCAGCGCTCCGTGAAGGGTGAGGTGATCGCGTCCACATTCGACCGTCCCGCCGAGGATCACACCACCATCGCCGAACTTGCTATTGAGCGCGCGAAGCGGCTGGTCGAGATGGGGCATGACGTGGTGGTTCTGCTTGACGGCATCACTCG
>CAYMMF010000139.1:0-5415 GCA_964391475.1 uncultured Propionibacteriaceae bacterium
TTGCGGAGATATCATCACATTCATGACGCAAATACGCATCCGCAAGGCGGCGGCTCTCCTCAATGTCAGCGACGACACTGTGCGCCGATGGATAGATCAAGGACGGCTCTCGTCCACCACCGACAATTCAGGGCGGATGGTCGTCGACGGCACCGAACTTGCCCGGCTCGCCCAAGAGCGCGCCGAAGAACACCGCCTGGCCTACGCCGCAGATTCAGAGGACGACCGCGGCTTCACCTCAGCCCGAAACCACTTCGAGGGGCTGGTAACCCAAGTCGTCAGCGACCCAGTCATGTCGTCGGTCGAACTCCAATGCGGCCTATACCGAGTCCTCGCCCTGATCTCGACCGAAGCCGTACGAGAACTCGACCTCAAACCCGGCGCGCTGGCCATCGCCCGCGTCAAAGCGACCAACGTCATCATCGATCGGTTGGACCTCTCGTGAACTCCGCACCTCGCCCCACAGCGCCCCGGTCCCACAGCGTCCGCTCCCCCCGTCGCATCAAAACCCTCCTGGTTGCTGTCACCGCGATAGCCCTCGCGTCCTGTGCCTCACCCACCGCCCCCACGTCTACAGGACCCCAAACCACGCCACCCGCTGCCAGCGAACAAACCCTCACCGTGTTCGCGGCCGCATCGCTGAACCAGGCGTTCACCGAGATCGCCGACGCGTTCACCGACGCCAACCCCGGCGTCAAAGTGACGTTCTCGTTCGACGGAAGTTCGACGCTGGTCGACCAGATTCAAGGCGGCGCGCCAGCCGACGTTTTCGCGTCCGCCGACGAGAAGAACATGACCCGAGCCGCCGACGCCAAACTGATCAGCGGCGAGCCGACACTGTTCGCAACCAACGTTCTGACGCTGATCACCCCGGCAGGTAACCCGGCCAAAATCACCGGATTTGACGCCTCCCTGGACGGCACGAAACTCGTCATCTGCGCCGACGGCGTCCCATGCGGAAACGCAACGCGGCAGCTCGCCAAAGCCCTCAACCTCACCCTAAAACCGGTCTCGGAAGAGACCAAGGTGACCGACGTCCGCGGCAAGGTCGAGTCGGGCGAAGCGGACGCCGGCGTCGTGTACGAAACCGACGCCAAAGCCGCTGGCGCCAAAGTCGAGACCCTCCCGATCGAGGGCGCCGACCAGCAGCCCAACCGGTACCCAATCGCGGTAGTCAACTCGACGCACAACCCCGCGCTCGCGAAATCGTTCATCGACTTTGTAACCTCCGACGACGGTCAGTCCGTGCTCGCCGCGTACGGGTTCGGCAAGCCCTGATCGCCCGCTGATCACCCACACATGAGGCGTCCGCCGCTCCCAGCCTGGATCAAACCGCTCGCCTACGCGGCGGTCGCCTTCGTGACCCTCCCCCTGATCGGCCTGCTCGCCCGGATCCCCTGGACGGACGTCCCCACCCTTCTCGCCACTCCCGCCGCGAGCGACGCCCTGAAACTCAGCCTCGCCACCTGCCTTGCGTCGACGGTCGCGTCGATCACATTAGGGCTTCCACTAGCGATGATGCTGGCCCGAACGTCCGGACGCCCCGCCGCGATCATCCGGACTTTGGCCGTCCTGCCAATGGTGCTGCCACCTGTGGTCGCCGGCCTCGCGCTGCTGACCACCTTAGGACGCCGGGGCCTGCTCGGCGCGTACCTATCGGTGATCGGCATCGAGATCGGGTTCACCACGATCGCAGTCATCATCGCCCAAACGTTCGTGTCGATGCCGTTCTTCGTCGTCTCTGTCGAAGGCGCGCTACGGACGCTGGATTCCGACCTCGAACACGCCGCCGCGTTGCTCGGTGCGGCGCCCGGGGTCGTCCTGCGCCGCGTCACCCTGCCGCTGCTGAGACCGGCCCTCGTCAGCGGGGCCACCCTGGCGTTCGCCCGCTCGCTGGGCGAGTTCGGTGCGACGCTTACGTTCGCCGGGTCGCTCCAAGGAGTCACCCGCACCCTCCCGCTCGAGATCTACCTTCAACGCGAAGCCGACCCCGACGTAGCGCTTGCGCTGTCGCTCTTCATCATTGCCACTGCGGGCGTCCTTATGGGGCTGGCTACGTGGTATACCCGCAAGGCGGCGCCTCATGACTGACCCAGCCGCCAGCATCGCCGCGCCCGCCATCGACGTGGACGCAAACGTGACCGCGCGCAAAGTGCACCTGCGGGCGTCCTTCCCGGCTGGCCGAATCACCGCAATAGTCGGGCCGAACGGCGCCGGCAAATCGACTCTGCTGCAACTGATCGCGGGACAACTCCGGGTGGACGACGGCCACGTCACCCTCACCGGGGCGGTCGTCAGTTCGCCGACAAGCCACGTCCCAACCCACCGCCGAAACGTTGCGATGCTCGCCCAAAGCGCGCTGCTGTTCCCCCACCTGAACGTGCTACAGAACGTGGCGTTTGGACCCAGGGCGCGCGGGGCGTCCCGTGTTGAAGCCGCCCGCCTCGCCGAAGCGGAGCTGGACGCCGTCGGCAGCCTGGGGCTCGCCTCCCGGATGCCCCACGAACTCTCCGGCGGCCAGGCCCAGCGGGTCGCGATCGCCCGTTCGCTGGTGGTCGAACCGGAGGTGATCCTGCTGGACGAGCCGTTGGCCTCACTCGACGTGGCTGCCGCTAGCAGCCTGCGGACTCTTCTAGCCGAACGGCTTAGGGGGCGGACGACGCTACTCGTCACCCACGACGCCCTCGACCTGTGGACGCTCGCCGACGACGTCGCCCTAATCGAGTCGGGACGGATCGTCGCCTACGGCGAAACTGACGAAATCATGGGGCGCCCGGCGACCGAATTCGCCGCCGGCCTCGGTGGCCTGAATCGCCTTGTGGGAGCATCAATTGCGGCTGGCGAGTTGGCTCTGGATGGCTCGCAGATCGTGATCTCGGGTTCGGCGGACGCCTCAACGCCGCCCGCGGTCGGGGCGCCCGCGATGGCACTATTCGAACCCGCCGCCGTAGCGCTCTACGAGGACGCCCCGCACGGGAGTCCCCGAAACGTCTGGCTAGTGACCGTCGAAGGAACCGAACCACGCGGATCCCTAGTCAGGATTCGGCTGCGGTTGGGCAACGGTCAACGGTTGGCCTCTGATGTGACACCCCGTTCGGTCGCTGAACTGGGGCTGGCGCCAGGGGTGGGACGCTGGGCGTCCGTCAAATCCGCCCAGGTGAGAATCGAACGGCGATAGGGAAGTACTGATCAATGCTGTTCTGAGCGAGGACGTGGTTGATCGGTGGTTCCCTAAATCGGGCATGATGATCCGATGACCGTCATCGACGCAATATTCGTAGGTGGGTTGTCGCGGCTCCCCGAGGGTCAACCCACCGGTATCTACAAGCAGGCGATCTCGCATCCGGTCGACGTCAACTTCGAGGGGATCGTCGGCGACGAACACGGCGACACCCGCGCACACGGCGGACTGGAGAAGGCGATCCACCTGTACCCGGCCGAGCATTACCGCGCGCTCGCGGAAACCTTCACGGCTTTGGCCGGTCGGTTCGTCCCCGGATCGCTTGGAGAGAACCTGTCCACTCGCGGGCTCACCGAATCGGACGTTTGCATCGGCGACGTCTTCGAGATCGGGACGGCGACCCTACAGGTCTCGCAGTTGCGACGCCCCTGCTGGCGCATCGACGCCCGCTTCGGCACCGACATCGACGGCGCGCCCGGAGCAGACGAGAATTTTAGGGGACGCGGCCCGCTGGTGCCGTTCATAAACGCCCGCGAGATTCCCGGGTGGTATTTCCGCGTCCTGGAGCCGGGAACCATCGCTCCCGGGGACGAAATGGTTCTGACGAAGCGGCCATCACCAGGGCTCACCCTGGCTCGGTTGCACACCGCCGACAACGCGATCCGCCCAGACTCGACCGAGTTGCGTCTACTGTCGAACGCAACGGGGCTCAACCGCAAGGTAGCCAAGCGCCTCGCACAGCGCGCCGACTGGTTGGACGCCAACCCCTGACGACAGCCGAGAACCATCGGACAGCTGAGGCCCTTCGGACGGCTGAGGCCCTTCGAGACGTCGCTACGCTCCTCCTCAGGGAACCGCACGCCGGATGGCTGAGGAGCCGATGAAATCGGCGTCTCGAAGCCACGTCCACCAGCCCTTCGAGACAGACGCTCCGGACGGCTGAGGCCCTTCGGACGGTTGAGGCCCTTCGAGACGTCGCTCCGCTCCTCCTCAGGAAACCACCCCTTCGAGACGTCGCTACGCTCCTCCTCAGGGACCTTCGTTTCTATCCTGGTTTCGGGGCCCCCTTGCGGGCGTAGCGCATCCAGGTTACGACGACGCACATGATGGCCCAGGCGACTCCGATCCAGTAGAACGGTACGACTCCGATCGTGGTCAATCCGACGCCGAAGAAGAACGGCCCGAAGGCTGCGATGGCTGCTGTCCAGCCGATGACGCCGCCTGCTTGGCGGGGTTCGAAGATCATCGGCATTTGTTTGAACGTTGACGCGTTTCCGATTCCGGCGAACAGGAAGATCAACAGCATTCCCCATAGGAAGTTGTTGAAGCCACTCTGAAGCGCTGCCGCGGATGAGGTGTCTGGGGTCAGCCCGCCGATGGTGTAGATGATTGCGCCGATGAGACCCACTCCGGAGATCAGGGTCCAGATTGCGCCGCCCATCTTGTCTGTCAAAGGAGAGAACAGCACGCGCGCGCCAGCTCCGATGAGCGGCCCGAGGAACACGAATTTGACCGGGTCAGGAACCGCGTACCCTTCCACCAGGAGCTTTGCGCTGGCTCCAGCGCCTTCAACAATCGCCGGGTTGCCGGCACCATAAAGGTTCGCCATGAGCAGGCCGAATTGGGCTGACAGCCCAGAGAATGTGCCGAACGTCATGATGTAGAGCAGGGTCATCCACCAGGTGTCTTGGTTGCCGAAGATGTCGAACTGCTGGCGGATGTTGGCCTTGATCGGCACCGACTTGAGGTACTTCCAGGCGATGAACGCCCCGATCAGGATGAACGGCAGCCAGACATAGGACGCCGCCTGGTACCAGACCGTGACATCGCCCTTGCCGGGGAACTTCATCTGCTGGCTGATGCCCATCCACCAGAACATGCCGAAGCCGATGATCCACGGGGTGAGCAGCTGCACCAGCGAGACACCGAAGTTGCCGATGCCGGCCTGCAGGCCCAGCGCGGTGCCCTGCATGCGCTTGGGGAAGAAGTAGGACGTCGAGGGCATGAAGCCCGAGAACGCGCCCCCACCGATGCCGGCGAGGAACGCCAGCACGAGCAGCTCCCAGTAGGGCGCCGTGCCCGGCAGCATGGTCCGCACGCCCCAGCCGAGCACCGGGAAGAACAGCAGCAGCGTGGTCAGCGCCACCATCTTGCGGGTGCCCATGATCGGGGGCAGCACCATCCAGACCAGGCGCAGGAGGCCGGCCGACAGGCCCGGGGTCGCCGCGAGCCAG
>CAYMMF010000140.1:0-1090 GCA_964391475.1 uncultured Propionibacteriaceae bacterium
GTTTCCGGTGCGCTCGCCGTGGCTGAACAGGCAACCCTCGACCCGATCGGCGCCAGCCATCATCGCCAATTCGGTCGCCGCCACTGCCGTGCCGCGGTCGTTGTGCGGGTGCAGCGACACGCACACGTGTTCGCGGTCGCGAACGTTGCGGATGAAGTATTCGATCTGGTCGGCGTAAGTGTTGGGCGTACTCATCTCGACGGTGGCGGGCAGGTTGAAGATGATCTCCCGGTCGGGGCCGGGTTGCCACACCTCGGCGACGTTGTTGCACACCTCAACTGCAAACTCTGTGGGCGTCTGGGTGAAAATTTCGGGGCTGTACTGGTAGCCAAATTCGGTGTCGCCCAGATCCTGCTCGGCGTACTTCATCACCAGTTCGGTGCCCCGCCTTGCCATCGCGATTGTCTGAGCCTCGTCAATGCCGAACACCACACGCCGGAACAGTTCAGCGGTCGCGTTGTACATGTGAATGTTCGCTCGCCGTGCACCACGCAGCGCCTCGGTGGTGCGCGAAATCAGATCTTCGCGCGCCTGCACCAGAACCGAAATCTGGACGTCGTCGGGGATCCGATCCTCTTCAATCAGCTTGCGTACGAAGTCGAAGTCGGTCGAGGACGCCGACGGGAACCCGACCTCGATCTCTTTGAACCCCATCTTCACCAGCATGTCGAACAGCCGCATCTTGCGAGCCGGTGTCATGGGGTCAATCAGGGCTTGGTTGCCGTCGCGCAGGTCGGTGGACAGCCACCGAGGGGCGTGCGTGATCTTCTTACTCGGCCAGGTTCGATCAGGCAGATCGATCGGTTCAAAAGCGGTGTAACGGTGGTAGGGCATGCCGGAAGGCTGCTGTTGGGGGGTGCCACGCTGAACGCGGGTGCCGAAAGTGTTGATGGTCATGGTTGGTTCCTCAAGATGATTTGGGAATTGCCAGGCGCGAGAAACACCGCAACGAGGAAGCCCGACGGTTTTAGACCTAGGCCTCGCTGCGGCGACCAAGGAGGAGGTTCGCCCACGACATGGGGGTGAGTGTACACACCGACGAGCGAGTGTCTAGAGGTTCCACAATTTGGGCGCGCCGTTTTGGTGGGGG
>CAYMMF010000140.1:1190-2342 GCA_964391475.1 uncultured Propionibacteriaceae bacterium
AGGCCTTTAGCCGTCCCGCTTCGTGCTAAATCTGGGGTACGTCCACAAAGCGAGGATCGAAGCCATGCCCGACCACATTCCTGAAGACCTGTCGCCTGACGGCAGAGACATCCGCGAGTTCACAGACCAACTGCGGCCGCTGCACGCCGTAGTGAAGAACACCCGCGGGGAATACTCGCTGCTGCGCCACGCCGACGTGATGGCAGCCGCCTTGGATGATGAGACTTTTTCGAGCGGCGTTTCGGCGTTCCTTCAGATACCCAACGGTTTGGACGGCGACGAGCACACGCTGTTCCGCGAGGTGCTAGACCCGTTCCTGTCCGCCGAAGCTGTCGCACCTTTTAAGGATTCCTTTGCTCGAATTGCCGCAGAGTTGGCTGCCGAGTTGCCGTCCGGTGTCGCGGTGGACGCCGTATCAGACGTCGGCGCAGTGTTCGCCGTCCGCGCTCAAAGCGCCTGGTTGGGCTGGTCGTCTGACCTGGAGCGTCCGCTCGTGGAATGGGTGTCAGCCAACCGGGACGCGTCCCGCGCCGGAGACCGCGATCAACTAGCCGAAGTGGCAGATCACTTCGACGACCTGATCCGTTCGGTGCTGGTTCCCAGACGCTCGCCCACCGGCGACGTCGTCGGGGACGACGTGACAGCTCAACTAATGGCGACCAAGATCAAAGGTCGTTCGCTGACCGACGAAGAGATCGTTTCCGTACTGCGGAACTGGACGGGTGGCGACCTTGGCTCAATCGCCCTCTGCGTCGGAGTGATTCTTCACTACCTGGCGACCAACCAGGCACTGCAAGACAGGCTCCGCTCCGGGGTTAGCGACGCCGAGCTGGACGCTGCGATCGACGAGATTTTGCGAATCGACGACCCGTTCCTGAGCAACCGTCGCATCACCACTTGCCCGGTTCAGATTGCTGGCGTCGACATCCCCGCCAGAGCCAGGGTGAAACTTCACTGGACGAGTGCAAACCGAGATGAAGCCGTCTTCGGTGACCCCGATGTCTTCGCTCCCGATCGCAACGCACCACACAATCTGGTTTACGGCATTGGGAAACACGTCTGCCCCGGACGAGTGCTGGCGACGGTAGAACTCCGAATCGCCACCCGCGGGTTGCTAGCCGCCACGAAGTCGATCGCCTTATTCGACGAGGA
>CAYMMF010000140.1:2442-5353 GCA_964391475.1 uncultured Propionibacteriaceae bacterium
TCTCGTTGCCAGTCTTGAAGGACTCGAACGTGCAGGTTCAGGTCTACTTCGGTGCCGAGTAGTTTCTTGATTTTTCGTTTCGCTGTCCGGCGGGTTTTGCCTAATCGGGCGCCTTGGTGGCCGATGATGATGCCCTTTTGGGAGTTTCTTTCCAACACGATGGACGCGAACACCTCGGTCACCGGTTCACTATCGTCAGCTACTTCGCGCTGTCGGATCTCATCGATTTCGATTGCGATCGAGTGGGGTACTTCTTCGACGACGCTCTCCAACAGGGATTCCCGGATCAGTTCGGCGACTCGCATGTCGATGGGTTCGTCGGTGATTTCGCCGTCGGGGTACCACGCCGGGCCTGATGGCAGCAGCCCGATGATCTGGTTGACCACGAGTTCTACCTGCTCGCCTGAGACGGCAGAAACCGGCACTACGGATTCCCAGCGAACTGCGAGTTTCTCTTCCAATGCACCAATGCTGGCTAAGTGTTGGGCTAGCCTCGCCGGTTTCACTAGGTCGATTTTCGTGGCCAGCGCGATGAGTTTCGGGGGGTGCGGGAGTTCGGCGATCTGCCGAATCAAGAATTCGTCGCCGGGCCCCACCCGCTGGTTGGAGGGCAGGCAGACTCCGATGACGTCCACCTCTGACCAGGTTTCGTAAACCAGCGCGTTCAACCGCTGCCCAAGCAGGGTTCGGGGGCGGTGAAGCCCTGGGGTGTCGACGAGGATCAGTTGGGCGTCCGGCCGGGTGAGGATGCCCCGAATCACCCTCCGGGTGGTTTGGGGACGGCTGGACGTGATAGCGATCTTTTCACCGACGATCGCGTTCGTGAGGGTCGATTTGCCGGCGTTGGGGCGTCCGACGAAGCAGGCGAAACCGGAGCGAAAGTCAGTCATTTGCGTCCTCTTGAAGCTTGTTGCCGGATGATGCTGTGAGTGCCACGGTCGCGTCCACGGCTGAGTCGGTGGTTGCGCCGACGTCGATTCGGCCGACGAGTACGGTGCGGATCGCGTTGCGGCGTCCGCTGGCTCGTTCGGCGACGAGTTCGAGGCCTTCCCATTCGACGGTGGCGCCAGCAATGGGCACTTGGTTGAGTTCTTTGGCCATCACCCCCAGGACGGTGTCGACGTCTTCGTCGTCGAGTTTCAGGCCGAATAGTTCGCCCAGTTCGTCGACGCCGAAGCGGCTGGACACTCGGAAGCGGCCGTCCGCGAGCTCTTCCCACGGTGGGATCTCGGCGCTGTCGAACTCGTCGACGATCTCGCCGACGATTTCTTCCAGAATGTCTTCGATGGTCGCTAATCCTGCTGTGCCGCCGAATTCGTCGATCACTATCACCACGTGACTGTGGGTGATTTGCATCTCCTTCAGCAGGTCGTCGAGCGGCTTGCTGTCGGGGCAGAAGATCGGCGGACGCATCAGCGACTCGACGGTCTCAGAGGTGCCAGCGTTGGGGTTGTCGTAGTTTCTGCGGATCACGTCTTTGAGGTAGAGAATGCCCACGACGTCGTCCAGATCTGACCCCACCACCGGGATTCTGCTAAACCCAGACCTCAGCGCGAGGCTGAGCCCTTGGCGCAGAGTTTTCTCGGCTTCGATCCACACCATGTCGGGCCGGGGAACCATCACTTCTTTGACGATTGTGTCGCCAAGTTCGAACACCGAGTGGATCATTTTGCGTTCCACGTCTTCGATCAGGTCGGACGCCTGGGCAAAGTCAACCAGTTCGCGTAGTTCCGCTTCGGATGAGAATGGGCCGTCGGTGAACCCTTTACCGGGAGTGACGACGTTTCCGATGACGATCATCACCTGCGATACCGGCCCGAAGACGGTTGTGAGCAGCGATAGCGGCCCTGCGGTGGCGAGCGCGACTTTGTCGGCGTGTTGGCGTCCCAGTGTGCGGGGTGCTACGCCGAGCACGATGAACGAAACCAGCACCATCGTGAGCAGCGGGTACGTGATGCGTTGCCACGGGTGGGCGAACTGCGCTGCGTAGACCAGCGTGATCAGCACCGTGGCCGCGACCTCGAACGCCACCCGGATGAACATCGAGGTGTTGAGGTAGGGCGCCGGGTCTTGCATGATCTCTAGCAGTTTTTGTGACCGCCGGTTGCCGGGTTTGACCAACCCCTCTGCCCGTGACCGGGAGAACGACGATAGTGCCGCTTCTCCGGCGGTCATCATTCCAGCCAGGAGCACGCAAACCGTGGCGATCGAGATCTCGATCCACTGTGTCTGGGTCACTGGGCCTTCTCATCTAGGTCGTCGGGGTCTCCCATGTGGTCGGGTTCACCGTTGTCGTCGGGCATGTGGGCCAGTGTAGCGATTGCGTCCGACGTCCCTTCACGCCTGCTTGGCCCACTAAATGGGCGTGACCAGACATCCGCGTTATGGTTTGCCGCGTGAATAGTCCCGTCCGCATGTTTTGTGCCCTCGCACTCGGGGTTGCGCTGCTAACCGGGTGCGCCACCCAGCCTCCGGTGGCTGCGCCCACCCCCACCACCCCGAGTGCCGCCGTCGAGACCGCGCAACCGCAGCCCTCCCCCAGCCCCACCAAGAAGCGGAAGTTGAAGGAGGCCTTCACGATCCGTGGGCCGGTGTTCGTGTTGTTCCTGCCGACTGGGTGGACGGGCGAGGAGCAGGTTGTTCGAGACGGTGAGACTTGGCGGGGGAAAGCTAAGCGGGGCAAGGACGACACCTTGCAGATTTCTGTTTCTCGCGGCACTTCGAACTCGGACGCCGCCGCGTCGGCTTGGATCAAGAGCACCTTGAAATGCGACTCCGCCACCTCGCTAAACGGCGTGAAGGTGGCGGGTGTCAAGGCTAAGGCCGCGGTGTGTGAGACCGACGAGGGAGTAGTCGAGGGGTACGCGTTCGTCAGCGGCGGCAGGCTTTTCACGTTGAAGTTCGTCTCTGC
>CAYMMF010000141.1:0-5292 GCA_964391475.1 uncultured Propionibacteriaceae bacterium
GACGATCTCGGCTCCGGCGATGTCGACGCTTGCTTCGGACGCCGCGGATCGCACCGCGTCCGGATCACCGAGCAGGGTCAACCGAGCCGCCCGGAAATCCAGGATTTGTGCGGCAGCTCGCAGAATTCGGGGTTCGGTTCCCTCAGGAAGGACGATGTGGCGTCCCAACGCGCGGGCTTGCCGGATCAGGGACGCCTCGAAAGCCAGCGGATTCATCGCTTGGTTGGCCGCCCGGCGAGCGCCCTCCAGCAAGTTCGAGGTTGTGACTTGACCGCCGTCACAAGTAGGGACGGAAAGAAGAGGCAGCGCAGGCGCCAACTGCCGCCACAATGCGATGACCGCTTCCGCGGGGGGCGGATCGCCGAGTGCGACAACCGCGACGGGCGAGTCCACCCCGCCCAAAGACGCGCCAACCGCAATCCCCAGCAGCAGGTCGGTCCGATCCGAAGGGACGACGACGCAGGAGTCTGCGGCGATCCGCGCCAACAGATCGGGGATCGTCATCGTGGGATCCGCCCAAACCTGCGGCCAAGAACCAGCAGGCAACTCCGCGTCCGTCAACGGTTGGCCGGCGCTCGGACGGGCGCAAGCCAACCGTTGAGCACCTCCCGCGCCGGGCGTCCACGACGGAGAAGTGGAATCCGGATCAGGGATCACCTGCCCGTCCGAGACGAGGCAGAAGCCCAGAATCGGGACGTTGTGTGAATTAGCCACCTGACGCGCCACGTCCATCGACTGGCGACGACGCTCACCGCTGACTGCCGCCTCCTGGACGAGCAGCAACCCGCCACCCAAGGCTGCGGCCAGGCGACAGTCGAGATCGAATGCGATTGGGGCTAGGACGCTCGGCCACTCCCCCACCCCGACTACCACATCAGCGTCGGCGGCCACGCGAGGAAACCTGTCGGCCATGCCCTCCAGTGCCGCATTGCGGTTGCGGATGACGTCGGCGACTTCAGCACCCAGGTGAGGCCACTGCCCAACTAGCGGCCTGACCACCGCGACTTTGGAGGCGGTGAAGTCAGCCGCCAGCATGCGGGCGACAGCACCCACATCCGGGCCTGGGATCGCCGCGCAGACGTGTATCACTGGCACGGCAGACATGGTCAACCTCCGAGCACGCGATCCAGGACGGCGTCCAAGTTGGCCGGTTCCATACCCAGCGCGGCGATCACGGCGTGCTTGACGGCAGACCGGGTTGGACGGATGGGCTCAGCCCCCGGCATCGGCGGTGGTTGCGCGCCAGCCACGGCAGGGATCAGTCGGAAACCTCGATCCCTGGCGTGATCGGCCGCGTACGCCGTGACGAGGCTCCCCGCGTCGAGCTGTAACTCGCGTTTACCAGCGGCGATCAGCTTGTCGATTGTGGACGATGTGATGACCTGACGTGACATCGGTGTCTCCTTTCAGCGTCCGGAAACAGCATTGATAGCGCCCAGCGCAGCTTCGTGGGCAGCAAGAACATCGGATTCCGAACCCGACATCCACAGGCGGCCGAACACGCCGACGGCCGAGAAGTGGTTGAGGAATACCGGCGCGGCCTTCTCTGCCTCATTGGCAGCCAGGGTGATGTACGCGGCGGGCTCGACCTCTAGCACCAACAGGGTCTGGCCAGCCACCAGCATCGTGCCCCGGTTGAACCGGTTCAAAAGCTGCGCCTGGTAGGGGTTAACGTTGGTGATGATCTGCTCGGACGCCACGCTCGGTCGGATCCGATCGGTGATACTCAGGCCGATCTCTTCGAGCACCACCTCACCCGCGCGAAGAACGTCAGCTTGCGACAGCGAGTGGACCTCGAACATTCCGAATTGGCGTTCCACAATCTGGCTGCCCGGACGAACGTCGGTCGCCTTCACCACCTTGTCGACTACGCGGAACACCCAGTTACCCGGGGCCATCTCGACATACAGGCTGGCCATTCCTTCGATCGGCGGGTCACCTTGGGTGATCGTCCCGATGAATGCAGCAAACTGGGGTTGCATCCGGTCGATGTGGCAGAAAGCGCGCAGCTGAAATGCCTCGTTGCTAGGCATCAGCCCCACCTCCGTTCTTCGGTGTGGTTCGGCGTAGCTCGCTACGCCCAGTGGAGTAACCAGGATCGGGTCTGGGGCGATCTGACATGGGACGCCAGTGACCCTGGTCATTACGGCTTCGATGCCGGTGAATGCGCTAGTGCCGCCAACCAGGTGGATGGCGTGGACGTCGTGACCGGCGATGTGGTCGGCGACGATCGTCGAGAGCTTCTCAAGGACGGGCCCGACTATCGGTAGGAACCGGGCGTGATTCGCAGGGTCCCTTTTGAGTACCTCGGCCTCCTCGAACGAGACCCCGAGCGCCCCGGCCAACACCAAAGACATGTGGGTGCCGCCGCTCGGCTCGTCCATGGTTGCCACGACCAAGCCGTCGTGGACTATGGCGACACCGGTCGTCCCCCCGCCGATGTCGACCACAGCGCCCTCGGCGATTCCCAGGACGGCGTTCGCCGCGGTGGGCTCGTCCACCAAGCCGGTGCATTCGATGCCCGCGCTCTCGAGCACGTACCGGTGAGCCCGGTGGTCGCTGGCCGAGACCCCTGGGGGTATCGTCACCATCCCAGAACTGAGTTGTCTTCCGGTCCGTTTGCCGATGTTGTCTTTCAGTTCGCGAAGGACGCCGGTTGCCCCGGCGAAATCCCACACGATTCCGTCCCGTACGACATCGGCGAAGATACTGGCACCCGCCAGCGGCTTGTCGTGCTCGTCGGTGACCATGATCACGGTGAAAGCCGTGCCCAGATCTACCCCCACCTTGATGGGGATATCGGGGGCGATCGGCACGTTCTTGGTCATCACCGATCGGGCCTTCTTCATGGTCCTGGCGATGGTGGTCGTGCTACTGGTGATCGTGGTCATGGCGCGCCTCCCTGCGCCAACCTCAGTTGCAAGAAATAGAACACGCTCGAAAGCCGGTTCATCGCGTGGCAGATTGATGCCCCGTACGGGTGGTGGGGGCTGGGGAAGGCGTCCAACGCCGTCGATTCGATCTCGCGGGCCTGCGTCCGGCACACGTTTAGCCAGTGCTGGAGTTCCGGATCGTTCGCCGAGATCGTCAGGTGTGGGACGCCGAGCACGCCCAGCGGGTCGTGTGTGGCCTGGTGGAGTGCAGCCTCGTCCCAACCTTGAAGCGCGACGTCTGCCACCGGACGTTCGTTGTATTCGGCGCTCATGATCTCTCGACAGTAGGCGGCCACTGTGCCTAGGTCTTTGGCTAGGTCGTCCGACCCGGACGCCACTGCTTTCACCTGGGTGAGCAGCACGTAGGCGTGGAGCGAGTCGATCCGCCCGCGGAACCGGATCCGCGGGTGATTCTTCACCGCATAGTGGCAGGCGTTCAGTTGAGTGAGAGCGTCGGGTTTGGCGTCCACGCTCATGCCGCAGCAGGTGCAGGTGGGAGCCTGCTCCAACTCCACGACCGGGAAGGCGGACGCGGTGTCCCACGCAGCCGAACCCCCAGACGCCGCTTTGGCGTCGGGGGACGCGTACGCTAGAACCCCGCCGTCCTCCACCAGCTGCAGCTTCCAATGTTTGACGAAGTCGGCAGCCGACGGGGAAAGCCGGGCACCAACCGGCACCACCACGCGCGCGCCCGAGGTGGGACGCCGCAGTTGGTCTCGCAGGTCGGCTTCGGTCACGATCATCGCAGTTGAGCCTCCCAATCGGCGGGGAAGGTCACGTACACGAACTTGGCCCACTCGGGCGTCCCAAACGTGATGGCGCTCCCCCGAGGTACGAACAAAATGTCGCCGGGACGCCCAACCCGGACGCCACCCGCGGTACCGATGTGCAACTCGCCCTCCAAAACGATCTGCACCTCGTCGTAAGACAGGGTCCACGGAAATGTCCCTGCCGTGAGAGTCAGGTAGCCGGCCGCGATCGGCGCGTGGTCTGCGGACGTCACGACGTCCACGGCTCGCACGCTCATTCCGGGCGGTGGCCCCGGGTAGCCGAACGGCTCCAACTCGGCATCTTGGGCTCGCACGAGCTTCACGGGCGGGCTCGTGGTGGGACGAGGGTCAGCGACCCCCGCCCCACCCGAGGCCAGCATTGCCGTGACCAACGCGCGAACCCGTTGGCCGAGTTCGTCCTCGGCTGGCTTAGCCCCAGGCGGTGTCGCCTGGCACGATGTCACGAGTTGGACGCCGTGCTCAGCTGCGACATCGCGCGCCAGCGGGGTCACTATCGCCCCCGCTGGCACCACGAGACGCCCGATGCCCTTAGCCTGCTCCACCTCCGCAGCGGAGATGACAACTCGACCCATCGAAGTTCACTCCCTCAACGGTTGGTGAACCGTGTTGTTGGGTCGGTTACTTCGCAGCGGGCAGGATCGACTCCACATCGCCGTGAGGACGCGGAATCACGTGCACGGAGATGAGTTCGCCAACCCGTCCGGCGGCCGCAGCCCCGGCGTCGGTGGCTGCCTTGACGGCACCGACGTCACCGCGCACCATCACGGTCACGTAGGCGGAGCCGATCTGTTCTTTGCCGATCAGCTTCACGTTCGCGGCTTTCACCATTGCGTCAGCCGCTTCGATAGCGCCGATCAGGCCTCTCGTCTCGACCATGCCGAGAGCGATCATCTGTACGTCAGCCATGGGAGTACTCCTTTTAGTAGTTGTTGCTGGCTTTTGTTCGGGTTTTGTTACTTGTGTTGGTATTTCTGATTCAGCCGGTGCCGGAGGATCCGTCACCGATTTGACGGGCGGTTCGACCGCCTGCTTCTTCGCTGGCGGGGTGACCGCCGCTGGCCTCTTAGCTGGTGTTTGCGTCACTCACTCCTCCTGTCATCGACCCATCTCTTTCAGCACCCGCCGGACGACCTCTTCGATGGTGGCCGAATCCACCTTCGCCGACGAAGGATTCGTCAATGGTGCCCCGCTGAGGCGTCCACCTGGGGCAGCAGCCGCCGGCTCTGGATCCTGCAGGTGGTAGGCGAGACGCTTGGTGTTGAGCACGTGGTGCACGGTGATGTTGTCGCTGACGACAGCCCCACCGATCCCGCCGGGGGCCAGCGTCATGGACGGCATCAGACCCGTTGTGGCTCCCACGGCACCCAACGAACCCCAAGTGTTGACTAGGATCCTGAACGCCGGCTTCTCGATGCCGAAGGCCAGGATCGCCTCTTCGTCTCGGGAGTGGATAGACATCGTGTGCCCATCACCTCCGAAGCGCAGCAACTCGATGGCACGCTCACAGCCTGCCCGCCAGCCGTCCTCGACCATGAAGCCAAGCACCGTGGTGAGCTTTTCTCGCGACA
>CAYMMF010000142.1:0-5222 GCA_964391475.1 uncultured Propionibacteriaceae bacterium
TGTGAACAGTCGACGACTGCTCAACATTTAGCTCCTCTTGTGGGGTGTAGCAAGAGCGTAGCGCCGAAGTGCTGAGTTACCGGGGGTCGCTGCCACCGACTTAAGCACTTCAACGGTTCTGTCTTGGGTCGATCCCGCTATCGTTCGGCCGCCACTGTGGTGGTTGTTGGCCATACCAGGGGATCGTCAGCCCATCAGGTGCCCAGGAGATGCGACGGTACCTGGGGTGTCGGTACGGTTCCGTGAGCTGGTTGTAGCAGTCCACGATGACCCAGAGGAGGGGCGATGCGGAGATTCCTGAGGTTCCCCAGGGAGCGCAGCGTCGTCTACGGCGTCGTGGTTTTGCGCTTATTACCCTAATCATGCTCGTTCCGGGTATCAGCACGAACTGGGTGGTGCTCGTGGTCGTGATGGCTGTGCTGGTGCCAGTCGTTGGTGCCTTCGTGCCGGACGCCTCGCACTCTGCGGGCAAGCTTGCGGACGGATTGCAACCTTCGAGTCCCACCGGTTTCTTTGAGTCCTTGCCGGAGGGGCTGCCGGCGACTCCACACGTGCTGCTGCCGCCGGGCAACCGGATCCAGGTCACGAAAGAGGAGAATCACCTCGACCATGTCACCTCCCTCTTGCTGGGTCAGGACTCTCGGGAGGTGCTCGCCGAGCTGACTGCGGTATCCAGGAGGACCAGCCGCAGCGAGCGAACGATCGTCGAGGTGAGAGTCGAGGGAGCCGTGGTGGGGGAGCTGACTGCTACATCCGGCGCCCACCTTCTGCCGCTCGTTGAGGCGTGCCGGGATCGTGGGTTGCCGCTGTTCTGCCGGGCGAGCATCAGAGGCAACAGCTTGCGCGCTGACGTCAGTTTGAATACTGCCAAGCTTTCCGACCTGACCGACGACTGGCTGGGCGAACACGTTTACTCCAAGGAACTGCCGGTTGATCCGAATACATTTTTCGCTCGACCGGAGGGAGAGGACGTATGAGAATGAATAATCTAGCCCCCAGGTTCGCTGACCTAGAGCAACGCCAATGCTGGCGCATGCCCAGTGGGGTGGGGTTTGTGTCACGCATATTTCGTTATAAATAACTAAACACGCATATTTTGATAGATTGAGACTGTAAATCGATTCCGTTTTTCATTCAAGGAGTCTTCGCATGCCTGATCTATCCGCAACCGTTGCCGCACTGCAGGGCCTGGCCGATGGGGAGAAGCGTTGGGTCGCGCAAACTCCGAAAGGTGTTGAAATTACCGAGAATTGGGAGAGATCGACATCAAAGTTCGCAAGATGACCGGCACGCTTACCGCAACAATCGACCTGGACGAGTCTGCTGGCACGTATAGGGCCTCCTACGTGGCGCGGTTCCACTCCGGGGGTTGGGCGCCTGGGCAAGGGATCTCGAAGAACGCTGAGACCACGAAACTTGTGGGTAACTTGGTGTAGGGCGAGAAGAACGCTCGCCATAAGGTAGCTGTGAAGCTCATCCCGGAATCTGACTTCCTGGTCACTCAAGTACAGCAGGTGCTGGATTCGGTCGGCTGGAAGAAGAAGGGTCTGTTCGGCTGATTCCGACGTTAAGCCGGTGGTAGCGAGTTCGCTGCCACCGGCTCGCGTTTCACCTAGGTTCTGACGAGCGACAAGCTGAGGCGTCAGTTCGACAAGTAATCGACTAGAGCGTGTGGTTTTAGTTCTGAGTGAAAGCGGGGTCGAACTGTGGGGTGGGCAGGGGTAATCTCATCTCAAGCATCCCGGATGCCATGGATTTTCCACAGGAAAATGTGTGATAATTCGGGGGTCTGAGACGAAAGGACTAACCGTGGTGCACCGAGAGCTCACAGGACCGATCTTGAACGGCATCCCTACCAACTTGCCAGACATCGATTCTGAAGAGACGGCGGAGTGGCTGGAGTCGCTCGATCTCATGATCGATTCGGAGGGCCGCAACCGCGCTAGATTCATCATGCTGAAGCTGCTGGAGCGGGCACGCCAGCGTCACCTCGGCGTCCCGTCGCTGACAGCGACCGATTATGTGAACACGATTCCGGTCGAGCGGGAGCCCTGGTATCCGGGCTATGTTGACTTGGAGCGCAGCTTCCGTCGGCTGGTCCGATGGAACGCCGCAATCATGGTGCACCGAGCCCAGCGGCCCGGCATCGGTGTGGGCGGTCACATTTCGACGTACGCCTCGGCGTCCACCCTCTACGAGGTGGGTTTCAATCACTTCTTCCGCGGCAAAGACCACCCAGGTGGCGGCGATCAGATCTTCTTCCAGGGTCATGCCAGCCCCGGTATGTACGCCAGGGCGTTCCTGGAGGGTCGTCTCGACGAGATTGACATGGACGGTTTCCGCCAAGAGAAGAGTCACATCGTCGATGGCAAGATCCGCGCGCTCCCCAGCTACCCCCACCCGCACCAAAAGCCCGATTTTTGGGAGTTCCCCACGGTTTCGATGGGCTTGGGCCCCATCAACGCCATCTACCAGGCGCAGTTCAACAAGTATCTTCACCTGCGCGGCATCAAGGACACCTCAGACCAGCGGGTTTGGGCGTTCTTGGGCGACGGCGAGATGGACGAGATCGAGAGCCGCGGTGCCTTGCAGCTCGCCGCTTACGAGGAGCTCGACAATCTCACCTTCGTGATCAACTGCAACTTGCAGCGGTTGGACGGCCCGGTGCGCGGCAACGGCAAGATCATGCAGGAGCTGGAGTCGTTCTTCCGGGGTGCTGGTTGGAACGTCATCAAGGTCGTTTGGGGACGCGGTTGGGATCCGTTGCTCGCCGCCGACAAGGATGGCGCGCTGGTCAACCTCATGAACGCCACCTCTGACGGTGACTACCAGACCTACCGGGCGAACGATGGCGCGTACGTGCGGGAGCACTTCTTCAACCGCGATCCGCGAACCTCCAAGATGGTCGAGAATTGGACCGATGACGCGATCTGGCACCTGACCCGCGGTGGTCATGATTACCACAAGGTGTATGCGGCTTACGACGCGGCTACGAAGTTCACTGGGGCTCCGACCGTGATTTTGGCGCACACGATCAAGGGCTACTTCTTGGGTCAGCACTTCGCTGGCCGCAATGCCACCCACCAGATGAAGAAGCTGGCGCTGGCCGATTTGAAGCAGTTCCGGGACCGGCTCGATATGCCTATTACCGATGCGCAACTCGATGAGGATCCGTATCAGCCGCCGTACGTGCGTCCGGACGCCAGCGACGAGCGCATTCGCTACGCGATGGACCGACGCAGGGTGTTGGGCGGTCCGCTTCCCGAAAGGCGCAACAAGCCCAAGCCGCTGAAGCTTCCGGACGCCACGGCGTACGACACCGTCAAGAAGGGTTCTGGGCAGCAGGAGATCGCAACCACCATGGCGTGGGTGCGCCTGTTGCGCGACTTGATGCGAGACAAGGAGTTCGCTCCTCACGTCGTGCCGATCGTGCCGGACGAGGCGCGCACCTTCGGCATGGATTCGTTCTTCCCGACCATCAAGATTTACAACCCTCACGGTCAGAACTACACGCCGGTCGACCACGAGTTGATGCTCAGCTATCGCGAGGCCCGCGACGGCCAGATCCTTCACCTTGGGATCAACGAGGCTGGCTCTGCGGCGTCCTTCACTGCTGTTGGTTCGAGCTATGCGACCCACGGCGTCCACATGGTGCCGATGTACATTTTCTACTCGATGTTCGGGTTCCAGCGGACTGGCGACGCGCTTTGGGCGGCGGCCGATCAACTCACTCGCGGCTTCCTGATCGGGGCGACCGCGGGGCGTACCACGTTGACCGGCGAGGGTACCCAGCACATGGACGGCCACAGCCCGATGTTGGCGGCCACCAACCCTTCGATGGTGATCTACGATCCCGCCTACGGGTATGAGATCGCGCACATCATGCAATCTGGTTTGGAGCGCATGTACGGTGAGAATCCCGAAGACGTCATCTTCTACCTCACGGTTTACAACGAGCCGATCGTGCAACCCGCCGAGCCCGATGGCGTTGACGTTGAGGGCATCGTCAAGGGCATGTACCTGCTGAAGGAGGGCTCGTTCGAGGGTGTCAACCCGGACGCCCGCCGGGCCCAGTTGCTGGCATCCGGTGTGGGTGTGCCGTGGGCATTAGAGGCCCAAGAGATCCTCAAGGCAGATTTCGGGATCGTCGCCGACGTTTGGAGTGTCACGTCCTGGACTGAGCTCAGGCGAGAAGCAATGGATTGTGATCGCCATAACTTCTTGCACGCGGACCAAGAGCGTCGCGTCCCATACGTCACGCAGCAGTTGCAGGGACGCCCCGGCCCAGTTGTGGCAGTGAGCGACTACATGCGTCAGGTGCAAGATCAGATCGCCCAGTGGGTTCCTCAGCAGTGGGCGTCGCTTGGCGCGGACGGGATGGGCTTCTCTGACACGCGCGCAGCGGCTCGGCGGTTCTTCCACATCGACGGCCCGTCGATGGCGGTGCGTACCTTGCAGGCGCTTGCGGAAGCCGGCGAGATCGACCCGTCCTGGCCGCGCGAGGCAGCCGAGCGTTACCGCCTGAACGACGTGACGGCGGGCACTTCGGGTAACTTGGGAGGCGAGTCCTGACAGGTTGGCCAGGGCGCGCCGCACTCGACTGTTTTTCTTGTTGGCGTCCCATCTGGCAGTCTTGACACCACGAGTTAACGTCGAATTGGAGGTTCGCGTGGGTACCACGGCTGGTCCCGGAGAGAAAAGTTCCCAGGGGGTCGTCGCGATGGGGTTGTCTGATGGGCAGTTCGTGCAGGAACTCGGTTGGGATTCTGACGCCGACGAAGAACTGCGCTCCGAGATCATGGATGCGATCGATGCAGACATGGTCGAGGATCCGTTGGACGCGGTCGACACTGTGCTGCTTTGGTGGCGGGAGGACGACGGGGATGTCGCTGACGGGCTAGTCGACGCGCTGCGTGACTTGTCGGAGTCCGGCCACATCTGGTTGTTGACTCCCAGGGTTGGTCGAGACGGGTATGTGGATCCGGCCGACATCGCCGAAGGCGCGGTGACCGCCGGGTTGGTGCTGGCGAACAGCGTGCAAGTGAGCGACGACTGGCTAGTGCAGAAGGTGGCTAGGCCTCGGGGTGGACGCCGCTGACCCTTTGCCGGTGAAGCGCGGCCTTAGTGGTTTTTGTGTGGACGTTTGTTTCCGACCCATTCTTCGAGTCGGGTCGCGCGATACAAGCTGTTACTGACAGAATGGTCAGCCGTACGGGCGCCTA
>CAYMMF010000143.1:0-5207 GCA_964391475.1 uncultured Propionibacteriaceae bacterium
CCGCATCCGCTGCGAAATGTCATCACTTTGCTGCTTGGCAAGGTTCAGAAGCCGTCTGTTCAGCATCTCCATGTCGACCTCTACCGCCTGGGTCAGGTTCGTCAATGACTGATCGCGGGGCTTCAAGCCCACTTTGCCAGCTCGCCGAATTCTGGTCATGGTCTCAGCGGTGGAAATCAACCCCTTGGAAGGCACCACGTCGGTCAACACCGCTGACCCACCCATGCCTTTTGTCTCAACAACTGTTACTCGGCCACCGAGCTGGGCTCCTACTAAAGATGCCTCGTAGCCGCCCGGGCCTCCACCTATGATCACGACGTTGGTCACGGCCTGATTGTTTCATGATCAGACCAAGTTGTGCGCCAGGTCAGGGCGATTACCCCTCTTAGCTTGCCTTGCTACCCCGCCGAGCGAGCTGTCCAGCGTCCTCTATCAGAAGAAACCTCCAGCGGCATATCGAACGTCGCGCTTAGATTCGTTGCGGTCAGCACCTCGTCGATGGGGCCAGCCGCGACGATCCGGCCGTCCTTCAACAACAGCGCGTGGGTCATACCGTCAGGAATCTCCTCCATGTGATGGGTCACCATCACCATGGCAGGGGCATCCGGATCAGCGGCGATCTCTGACAACGTGGCAACCAACGACTCACGCCCCGCCAGATCCAGCCCCGCTGCTGGCTCGTCCAGCAGCAACAGCTCAGGATCAGTCATCAACGCCCGCGCGATTTGGACGCGCTTCTTCTCACCCTCGCTGAGGGTTCCGAACGTTCGCTTCCCAAGGTGACCAATCTGGAGTTGCGCCATTAACTCCCCTGCGCGTTGGAAATCCATCGCGTCGTAAACCTCGCGCCAGCGTCCCATCACCGCGTACGACGCTGAGACGATCACGTTGCCAACCGACTCGCTGCGAGGAAGGCGTTCAGCCAACACCGGAGAGGTCATACCGATTCGCGGACGCAACTCGAACACGTCAACCGTGCCGAGCACCTCCTCCAGCAGACAGACCACACCAGCGGTCGGATACAGGTTGGCAGACAGAATCGACAGCAGCGTCGTCTTACCGGCGCCGTTGGGTCCGATTATCACCCAACGCTCCGATTCGTCGACCGTCCATGTGATGTTGTCGAGCAGGGTCGCCCGGGAGCGCACTACCGTGACGTCCGCGAGCTCAACGACGGGGGCCATGCCCCAAACCTACCGCTGCGATGCCTGGATCGCGTGCCTACGCGCCGGTGGAGTGGAGACCACCGTCGACGTGGAGCATTTCTCCGGATGTGGCCGGGAACCAATCAGAGAGCAGCGCAACCACAGCCTTGGCGGTGGGTGTGGCGTCCGATGGATCCCACCCGAGTGGGGCGCGACCCTCCCACACGTTGTCGAAGTTATCCGAACCGGGAATCGCTTTCTTCGCGATCGTGTTGAGCGGACCCGCGGCCACGATGTTGCTGCGGACGCCCTCAGGCCCGAGGTAGCGAGCGAGGTAACGGGACGCGGACTCCAGCGCCGACTTAGCGACCCCCATCCAGTCGTAGGTCGGCCAACTCACCCGAGCGTCGAACGTCAGCCCAACGACGGACGCCGAATCGCCGAACAACGGCTTGCAGGCCATCGTGAGGCTCACCAGCGAATACGCAGAGACCCGCAGGGCGTCGCCGACGTCCTGCCAACCAGTGGTCAGGAACTTGCCGCCAAGGGCTGTCTCTGGGTTCGCGTAGGCGACCGAGTGCACCACGCCGTCCAGCCGATCGATACCTACCTCCCGGAGCGTATCTGTGAGCGCCGCGAGATGAGCCTCGTTCGTGACATCAAGTTCAAGAACCGCGGGTTCTGGCTCGAGTCGCTTCACGACGCGCCTGGTAATGCCCATCGCACGGCCGAAGTTAGAAACGACAACCGTCGCGCCTTCCGCAGCGGCGATCTCGGCGACCTTGTACGCAATTGAGGTGTCCATGGTCACACCAGTGACCAGGATGTTCTTGCCTTCCAGGATTCCCATGTTCTCTCCTAATGCCCCATGCCTAGGCCACCGTCAACCGGGACGACCGCCCCAGAGATGTAACCTGCGGCGTCGCTTGCCAGGAATGCCACCGCAGAGGCGACATCACCTACCGAACCGAGCCGGTTGGCAGGTATCGACTTTTGGTAGCCAGCGATCACATCTTCAGAGAGGACCGCGGTCATCTCAGTTTCAATGAATCCTGGTGCGACCACGTTAGCGGTGATACCGCGTCCCCCCAACTCCCTGGTAAGAGAACGGGCCATTCCAACCAAGCCGGATTTTGTCGCCGCGTAGTTGACCTGACCGGGAGAGCCGTACAATCCGACGACCGACCCAATGAAGATTATCCGACCGTGCTTCGACCGAAGCATGCCACGCGCTGCCCGTTTGGCCACGTTGAACGCGCCTTTGAGGTTCACGTCCACGACCGAGTCAAAATCGGCTTCGCTCATGCGCAGAATGAGGGTGTCTTTGGTGATCCCGGCGTTGGCCACCGCGATCTCGACCGGACCATGAGCGTCCTCAGCGGCAGCGAAAGCTGCATCAACAGACGCGGGGTCAGCCACGTTGCATGAGATGCCCAGCGCACCCTCGGGGGCCAACCCGCTGGTGGACGCGCTGACGACCTTGTGGCCATCGGCAAGGAACCGTTCAACAATTGCGCGGCCAATGCCGCGAGCGCCTCCGGTGACCAGAACGCTGCGTGAAATGGGATGTGTCACGGACGCCAACGTTAGCGCACTGATATCCGACTAACATAGAGCACATGGCGAAGCGAGACCGTTCAAAGGACGCTGCGCTGATCACGACAGCGCGGTTCAGCCGCTCGTTGGACACCGACGAGCGGAACAAGCGCTACCTCATAACGATGCTGTTTCGGGTGGTGTTCTTCCTATCCGGGGTGGTCGCGCCGTCGCCTTGGAACTGGGTGCTGTTTGGTGCATCCGCGGTGCTGCCGCCGATAGCGGTGATGCTCGCCAACGCGGTCGATCTTCGGGTGCCACCCGAAGAGGTCGAGAGCCAGCCGACGTCTGCGCTTGCCATAACGACCGGGGAGATAATCCGCGGAGATGTGGTGGGGCACGATTGATGGCGCGAATGGGTGAAGCTCCCAAGCGACTTTGGGTGCGTTGGCTGCTGCTTGCTGTCTTCGTCACGGCTTTGTCCGTCGCTTTCGTCAACCTCGGGCAGTGGCAACTCAACCGCCTCGACCAGCGTCGCGATAAGAACGCCGTCGTGACCGAGCACGAGAACGCTCCCGTCGTGCCATACCAGACGGTGATGAATCGCCAGATCACTGACGAGGACCAGTGGCAACGGGTGAGCGCGACCGGCACATTCGACGCTGAACACCAGCTCCTTGCTCGGTACCGATCAAACGACGGTCTCACAGGCTGGGAAGTCGTGACACCACTACGGGCGTCCGACGGACGCGTGGTGCTCGTCAGCCGAGGCTTCGCCGAGCGGAACCTCAAAGAGGACTTCCCGAAAGTCCTGCCCTCCCCGCCGTCCGGCGAGGTCACCGTGATCGGAAACGTCCGGCGCAATGAGGTCGGAAAAGACACCGCGACAGTCCCGCAGTCTGGGAGCGTCCGACTCATAAGCTCCATTCACATCGAGGAGTGGCTTGGCGAACCCCTAGTGAACGGCTACATCGGCTTGCTCACAGTCGATCCTCCGCAAACCGGAGAATTGATGCCGGTTCGTCCGCCCGAACTCTCGGAAGGACCCCACTTCTGGTACGCCGTTCAATGGTTCATGTTCACAGCTTTGGCGGGAGCCGGGCTGATCGTGATGATCAGGGGCGATATCAAAGGTCGCAAGTCGGCAGGTGCGTCCAAAACATAGCGTTGCTAAGGTGATCCGAACAGTCATCCCACTAGCTACGGAGGGAACCCAATGACCACCAAATCCGGCCCCCAGTCGGCCAAACCCACCGCTCCTGTCACCCCAACGGGTTCAGCGACCACCGGCGGCGCGCCAGCCGAGAGCGACCGCAATTCGTTGAGCATCGGCAGCAACGGCCCGCTGCTGCTCCATGACAACCACCTCGTCGAAACCTTGGCCCACTTCAACCGCGAGAACATCGCCGAGCGGCGTCCCCACGCGAAGGGCTCGGGCGCGTTCGGCGAGTTCGTGGTAACCCACGACGTGTCCGCATACACCAAAGCCGCGGTTTTCCAGCCCGACACGAAGACAAAGACGCTGCTGCGGTTCTCCACCGTCGCCGGCGAACTCGGCTCGCCAGACACCTGGCGCGATGTCCGCGGCTTCTCGCTGCGCTACTACACCACCGAAGGCAACTACGACCTGGTGGGCAACAACACGCCGATCTTCTTCCTCCGCGACCCGATGAAGTTCCCGCACTTCATTCGTAGCCAGAAGCGTATGCCCGACTCGGGTCTGCGCTGCGCCACCATGCAGTGGGACTTCTGGACGCTGACCCCGGAGTCGGCGCACCAGGTGACCTACCTGATGGGTGACAGAGGTCTCCCCCGTAGCTGGCGGCACATGAACGGCTACAGCTCCCACACCTACATGTGGGTCAACGCCGACGGCGAGCGCTTCTGGGTCAAGTACCACTACCACACCCAGCAGGGCGTGGAGAGCCTGACGGGCGCGGAGGCCGAGCGGCTCGCCGGCGCTGACTCCGACGTTCACCGCCGCGACCTGTTCGAGTCGATCGCCAAGGGCGATTTCCCGAAGTGGACGATGTCGGTTCAGATCATGCCGTACGAGGAGGCCCGCAACTACCGGTTCAACCCGTTCGACCTGACGAAGGTTTGGCCGCACGCTGACTACCCGCTGATCCCGGTGGGCGTGCTGACGCTGAACGAGAACCCGACAAACCACTTCGCCCAGATCGAGCAGGCTGCGTTCGCGCCGTCCAACCTGGTGCCCGGCATCGGGTTGTCCCCGGACAAGATGCTTCTCGGCCGGTCGTTCGCGTACGCGGACGCCCACAGGGCCCGGCTCGGATCGAACTTCCACCAGATCCCGGTGAACCGGCCGATCGTGGAGGACAACCGTGCTTACATGTTCGACGGACACATGACGATCGAGCACACGGGAGCAGAGCCGGTGTACGCGCCGAACTCGTTCGGGCGTCCCTACGCCGATTTCGAGGGCAAGGTTCCTGAGGGCTGGGAGGCGGACGGCGACATGGTCCGTTCGGCCTACGAGCTGCACGCCGAGGACGACGACTTCGG
>CAYMMF010000144.1:0-5128 GCA_964391475.1 uncultured Propionibacteriaceae bacterium
TTGGTGAAGTCGTAGCCGATTGCGTTTAGCTTGGGGACGATCGCACTGGGCAGGAACCATGCGATGAACGCCATGGTCAGCGAGAACGTGGTGATCCACAGGGTGCGCCAGGCTAGTGACTGATCCCAGGTGGCCTCGTTGTTCGGATCCCAGGATTGGAGCCATTCTCCTTGGGCTCTTGCGGGTTGGGTTGTGCTCATGAGCGGTTCCCTTCGGTTGCGGTGGGGACGCCCTCGGCGGGCACCTCCACGAGGTCATCAAGGTGCGGAGACTGTGATTTGTGCATGCGGTAGATGGTCCAGTGCATCCACAGCAGCGACACGAGTGCGAACAAGAACAGGATGCCGAACGCGGTCGACCACGCCCCTGTGGCTTCCTGGGTGTAGGCGAACATCAGTGGCAGGAAGAAGCCGCCGAGCCCGCCAAGCATGCCGACGAGTCCGCCGACGGAGCCGACGTTGTCTGGGAAATAGGTTGGAATGTGCTTGTAGACGGCGGCTTTGCCGACTCCCATTGCGCACCCGACGACGAACACCAACGACACGAATATTGGCAGGCTGATGTCGTAGTACATGGTCGCCAGTTCGCTGCCATCGGCGAGGTGGAGCACGATGTGACCGTTCGGCATCATCAGGATTCCGGTTGAGATCAGCATCGCGAAGAAGGTGGCGTACATGATCGGGCGTGCACCGAATTTATCCGACAGCCAGCCACCGAATGGTCGAAGTAGCGACGCGGGGAAGATGAAGGTTGCAGCCAGCAACCCGGCGGTGGTCAGGTCGACGCCGAAGCTCTTCACGTAGTACGACGGCAGGTAGGCAGACAGCGCCACGTACGCGCCGAACACCACCACGTAGTACAGGCTGAATCGCCACACCCGAATGTCGGACAGCGGGGTGAGCATCTCGCCGATTGTTTTGGACGCCCCTGGCATCCGGTCTTGGCGTGGAGTGCCGAAGTACATCCAGATCGCCATGAGGACGAGTAGGACGGCATAGATGACTGGGATCAGACGCCAACCGCCGACGATTCCGAAGCCGTAGGTGACTCCGGCTGTGCCTGCGATGATTGCTGGTCCGATGAATTTGGTGACGGACGCGCCGACGTTTCCGGCGCCGAACAGGCCGAGGGCGAATCCCTTGCGTTGGGGTGAGAACCACGCGTTGTTCCATGAGACGCCGACGCTGAAGCTGTTACCGACGAACCCGACCAGGAACGCCAACACCAGCAGCATCGTGTAGTTCTGGGCGAAAGACACAGCGACGGAGGCGACGGCCCCCGACAGCAGCAGGAAAAGCATCACCTTGCGACCGCCGATGCGGTCGGCGATCATGCCTGCTGGCAGTCGCCACATTGAGCCGTTGAGGACGGCTAGTGACGAGATCCAGAACAACTGGGAGTTCGTCAGACCGAACTCTTTTTGGATCGGAACCCCGAGGATTCCGAACATCAGCCACACTGCGAACATCAACGTGAAAGCAATGAACGATGTGGTTAGAACTCGACCAGAACCGGGCGCTTCCCGTCGGTTCTCGGCGCGCTGTTCAACAGAGGGTTGAGCGACCATGCTCCTCCTGCCGATATAACGGAGCGGGGTTTATACAAACCACCGGGCAGTAAGCTACACCGCTGGCCCCCCACCCCGCTAACCGACAGCATAAACCCCCGCCCGGGGTTTCGAGACCGGTTCGCAACAAGATTCGCGAAGCGTCCCTCACCATCCGTGTCTGCGGATCAATAACCCTTGCCATTCCGTATATCCGGATTCTGTCAAGCGGAACCCAGATTCCAACTTCAGGATCCTCTAAATTCTTCGCGTTCGAGCTTCAGTCGGCTTACACTGGCCAAGCGGGGGGTCCTCTATACTCCACACATATGCTCAGGCGCACCAACGAAGGAGATGGTCATGCCGCGGGATTCAGCTCAAGCGACGACACTTTTGTCGTCCCCTGTGCGCCGCGACATCCTCGACACTTTGGTGAACCTGCCCAGCGCCCCAACGGCGTCCGAATCCCACACCCGCGACCTGGGGCTCACCGCCGCCGATCTGGCCAAACGGTTGGGCCGCCACGTCACGACGATCCGGTTCCACATCGACCAACTGCTGTCTGGTGGGCTGGTCACCGCGTCCGACATGCGGGGCGAGGTGGGACGCCCCCGCCGCCACTACGCGGCCAGCAAGGGGCCCATCGCCGAGACGTCGGACGAAGAGAGCTTCCGCCTACTCGCGGGCCTGTTCTCTGCTGCGATGGCCGACGGCATCACCTCCGCTGAGGACGCCGGGCGTCATTGGGTCATGAATCACGCCGCCGACATCTTGAATGCTTGCGCGTCCACCGATCCGGCGTCCACCTCAGGCGCCTGGCTCGCCAAACTGGGCGTGATCATCGACATGCTCCAGGCCTGGGGCTACACATCGTCGGTTCGCACCTGCGAAAGCGGGCGCACCGCCGAGATGGCGTTCACTTACTGCCCTTTCCGAGACCTCGCACGCCGCAACCAGGGTGTGGCGTGCAGCATCCACCGTGGGTTGGTTCAAGGCACCCTCGAACTTCTCGGTGAGGGGGACGCCCAACTGAAAGTCGTCCCATTCGTCGAGCCAGAACTTTGTACAGCACGCATCACAACCAAGACGGAATTCTCGCCCCAAGGAGGCACTGATGACCGACACCAAGCCGCGTCCGAGCGCTGACCCGAGCGGCCTAGATGGTCCGCTGACCGATGCCCTGGTGGGCACGCGGCGGTTCTTCACCAAGGCGACCGTCTCGCCCGACAAGCGCGCCATCTTCAACGAGGGCGGCCGAGGCGACTGGTTCTACCGCGAGCGGTGGGCCTACGACAAGGTGGTCCGTTCGACCCACGGCGTGAACTGCACCGGCTCGTGCTCGTGGAAGGTGTACGTCAAGGACGGCATCATCACCTGGGAAGCCCAGCAGACCGACTACCCGTCCACTGGCCCCGACAAGCCCGAATACGAGCCTCGCGGCTGTCCCCGCGGTGCGGCATTCTCTTGGTACACCTACTCCCCCACCCGGGTGCGCTACCCCTACGTGCGAGGCGTCCTGCTCGACATGTACCGCCAAGCCAAGGCCGAGCACGGCGACCCGGTGCTGGCGTGGGCGTCCATCGTCCAAGATCCCGAGAAGTCGAAGCGTTACAAGAGCGCCCGCGGCAAGGGCGGCCTAGTGCGCTCGACGTGGGACGAGACCGTCGAGATGGTGGCTGCCGCGCACACCTACATCATTAAGAGGTGGGGCCCCGACCGGATCGCTGGCTTCAGCCCGATCCCGGCGATGTCGATGGTCAGCCACGCGTCCGGCGCCCGCTACACCAGCCTCATCGGCGGTGCGATGCTCAGCTTCTACGACTGGTACGCCGACCTGCCGGTCGCCAGCCCGCAGGTGTTTGGCGACCAGACGGACGTGCCGGAGTCGGGCGACTGGTGGGATGCTGGTTATCTCATCATGTGGGGTTCCAACATTCCGTTGACCCGCACCCCGGACGCCCACTGGATGACCGAGGCCCGCTACCGCGGCCAGAAGGTCGTCGTGATGAGCCCCGACTACGCCGAGAACGTCAAGTTCGCCGACGAGTGGCTCCCGGTTGCACCGGGCACCGACGCGGCACTCGGCATGGCCATGGGCCATGTGGTGTTGAAGGAGTTCTTCGTCGATCGCACGGTTGATTACTTCGACACCTACTGCAAGACCTACACCGATCTGCCGTTCCTGATTGAGCTGGATCCGCAGGCAACGGGCGTCTACAAGCCGGGCAAGAACCTGGTCGCGGCAGACGTACCCAACGCCAAGCAAGACAGCGAGAATGCCCTGTTCAAGCCGATGATGTGGGACACCGCCAGCAACTCCGCCCAAGTTCCCAACGGCACCCTCGGCGACCGGTTCGGTGACGAGGGCCTGGGCAAGTGGAACCTCGAACTCGGCGATTTGCAGCCAGCGCTCAGCTTGTACCGCGACGGCGGCGAATCTGTGGCAGTCGAACTGCCCGCCTTCGACGCTCCCGACGGCAGCGTCCGCGGCATGACCCGGGGCGTCCCGGTTCGCCGGATTGACGGACGCGTGGTCACCACCGTGTTCGACCTGATGCTCGCCCAGTACGGCGTGGGCCGCAAGGGTTTGCCGGGCGAGTGGCCGACCGGCTACGACGACGAGACCGGCGCGTACACCCCGGCGTGGCAAGAGATGATCACCAACTGCAACGCAGACCAGGTGACTCGCATCGCCCGCGAATTCGCCAAGAACGCCGAAGAGACCCAGGGGCGTTCCATGATCGTCATGGGTGCAGGCACCAACCACTGGTACCACTCCGACGTGATCTACCGCACCATGCTGATGTTGACCACCATCACCGGTAGCCAGGGCCGCAATGGCGGCGGTTGGGCGCACTATGTTGGCCAAGAGAAGGCGCGTCCGATCACTGGTTGGGCGCAGATGGCGTTCGCACTCGACTGGGCGCGTCCGCCTCGGCAGATGATCCAGACTGGCTACTGGTACCTCAACACCGACCAGTACCGCTACGACACGTTCGACGCAGGCGAGCTTTCAGCAGGCGAGTACGGCAACAACGCGTTTGCCGGACGCACCACTGCCGACCTGTTCGTTCAGTCGGCACGTTCTGGCTGGATGCCGTCTTACCCGCAGTTCAACCGCAGCCCGCTCGCACTGGCCGACGAAGCCAAGGCCGCTGGCGTGGCCGCCGGCGAATACATCGCCTCGCAGCTCAAGTCGGGCAAGCTCCACTTCGCGTGCGAAGATCCGGACGCCGAAGAGAGCTGGCCGCGCGCGCTCACCCTCTGGCGGGCGAACCTGCTGGGTAACTCGGCGAAGGGCGACGAGTACTTCCTGAAGCACCTGTTGGGCACCGACCACGCGGTCTCTGCCGCCGAAGCCTCGCCCGAGAACCGTCCTACCGACATCGTGTGGCGCGAGAAGGCCCCCGAGGGCAAGCTCGATCTGCTGCTCACGCTCGACTTCCGGATGACGAGTTCCACGTTGATGAGCGACGTGGTGCTTCCCGCAGCCACCTGGTACGAGAAGCACGACATCAACACCACCGACATGCACCCGTTCATCCACCCGTTCACCCCGGCGATCAACCCGCCGTGGCAGGC